>ONFO01000031.1 GCA_900317155.1 uncultured Bacteroidales bacterium | reverse complement strand
GCCTGAGTAATGGAACGGGATGAAATCCATCTGGACTTCCTGAGCATGGGCAAGAATGGCCACAAGGGCAAAAGCCATGGATAAAAGTATTTTTTTCATATAAATATATTTTTCGCAAAAATAATAATTTTCATAAAACGAGAAAACCAAGAGCCAGTTTTTTTTTTATTTAATTTAATCCGTCACCGTAAACTCACCGTAATACTCGTCCCCGTTGGGAAGGGTGAAGGTGACGATGTAGTCGCCCGTGTTGGGGATGTAGATTTGCAGGCCATTTGGGGTGGTTATCGAAAGGCATTCAACCGCGCCACCTAAAGCTGTGGTTACTTCCACAGCCACTTGGCCGAGGTTTTCGGTGAAAGTCACCATTAAATAATGACCATTGATGGAAGCAAGGATGGAGTAGCCTCTGGGAATACTTTGAACGTGTGCTTCTTTGACGGGAATGTTGCTGTACCCATCATTTTCGATAAGGCTGTTAGCACTGCACCACGGTATAATTAGCGTGAAGCAAACCAGCAGAACAAATTGTTTTAAGTTCGTTTTTTGCATGACGGTTTATTATTGAGATTGGATGCAAAGGTCTAACAATTTCTTTTTTAGTTGCAATTATTTTGTCTATTAAGAATGGGCTATTTTAGGCTGTAATTTGCATGGTATATTGAAAATCAACTTTATACAAAACAATAATTAATCGGTTTTGCTTAAGGGGATCAAAAGGTCATTCCAAAAATAGGGTGGATTTGAGACACCAGTACAGCTCATCACTGCCTATTTTTTCTTTTAGTCGGTTTGTTCGTTTTCTTATAGAAGAATAATCCGTTCCAAGCAAAATGGCAACTTGAAGGACAGACAGATTCAACAGAAATAACCTGCATAATTGCAGGTCGTTGACATTCAATTTGGGATACAGCAGCTTAAGCCTTTTCGAAAAATCAGGACAGTGCCTATTTATGGTTGTTATTAATTGTTCCATTTCTTTTTGGGTCAATGTTAAAGATGCATAATCCTTGACGTTATATGACGTATAAATTCTTGCTTTTTTCATCCGCTGTTGAATGGTCCTATAGATTTCTTCCTTTGTAAGTGCTTCGTATGGTTCTTTTCGATTATCGGCACTTTCATGCACAGTGTCGTCTTGCCTTTTATGATCTTTCAACTTTTTGTTTTCTTCTTGCAGCTGCACAATTCTATTTCTGGTTCTCACTAACATTGCTGAATGTTGCATTTCTTTCGCCCGTAGTTCGTATTCTGCTTTTTTTCTTTCCTCTGTTATTGCCTTGTTGAGCGCATTGTCTTTTTCATTAAGTTCATTTAAGTGTTCTTTCACGGTAGCTTCCATTTGTTTTTCGGTCTCATATTTTTGTTTCTTCAATTGTATTTGCTGTTTTTTGTCCTTAAAATGGAAAACGAACAACATAAGTGCAATGAAGATTAAAACTGCCATTGACACCACACTCCATTTCAATATTGTTTTTGTTTTGTTTCGATGTAAAGCCTCTTGTTTTTCTTGCTCAAAGTCATGGCTGAGTTTTGTCAGCTGCGATTTCAAGGTAGACTGATTTTCATTCATATTGGCGAAAGGAACCAAAAAATCAGCATATTCTTCAATATCTGAAATTCTACCTTGAGTTTCACAAATGTTTACCAGCCATTCGGCTGCTTGTTTTTTTGCGCCAACGCTTTGGCTGTTGAGAAATACCGCATTTAGATAGACCTGTGCAGAATCATATTGCTTTTCAGAGTAGAAAATTTCGCCAACTATCAAATAACGAGCCAGTTGTTCTTGTTCATCCTTCGAATTCTGTATCAGGTTTTGTAACGTCGTTAATGAAGTCTTGCTTCCTTTTCCTGTTTTATAATCAATCAAGGCTTTGTGTGTGTGGATGTCCCTATACATTAGTGAACAAGTGTCCATAATGGCAGATGCCGCTTTTTCATAATAACTATATGCATTATCATAACTCCTTTTCATTTCGTAATGTGAACCGATTTCAACTAAAATCCAAGCTATGTGCCAAGGAGTAGCATCGTATTTCCGATAATATTCCAATGCGTATTTTCCCCAAAGGATGGCTTGCTCACTCAAATAAAAGTCTGAGAATAATCCTGTCAAATGTGTAAATGTTAGAGCCATGAACCTCGCTCTTTTTCCTACTAGTTCCTTTTCACCAAAATGCCCTTCCATCACCTCCAAAGCCTTCAGGTATTCCTTGCAGGCATCCACAACGCTGTCGCGCTCGTAATATCCCACACCATTAATATAATGGGCGCGGGCATCTAGAAACGCGATGGTGGAGACGTTGCGCACAACGCCTGTACAATTACACAGCGAATCAAAATACGCCATCGCCTTCAGCAGTTCCTCGCGGTTGGTCTGGTCATAATAGTTCTTATACAGCAGCTCCGAAATCAGCAGCTGGCAGTAATGCCCATTCAACTCATCGAGGCTGTCTGCCTGGGGGCTTACTGCAAACTGCTGCAGCACAGCCAAGGCGCTGTCGGGCTGGCGCCACATCAGGCTGTCGATGGCGGATAACTCTGGGTTCGGTCCTTCGACGAGCTCAGGTGCCTGCTTCGATGGAGTGCAGGCCGCCAAAAGGACAAGAACCAACGAAAACACTATGGAGATTTTCCATTTCATGGGCGCAAAGATAATAAAAGGAAACGGATTTCATTGGCTTTTCACGGAAAGAATAGCCGTGTCCATCCATGGAATCCGTGTTCCTCATAGTCCCGTAGGGACGTCATATCAAAAAGCAGGCGACGTGAGTCCCTGCTTTCACGCATGGCCCCCGCGGCTGTGCAGGTGGATAGCCTGTACAGCCCGCGAGGCCATATAAGGTCACACAATACCCGTAAATCCCATAAATGCCAAGGCCAAAATGCCGGCGGTAATCAGGGCGATAGGGGTGCCCTTCATGCCCTTCGGAGGCTCCATCAGGTCGATGTGCTCACGGATGCCGGCGAAGATAACCAAAGCCATGGCGAAGCCGAGGGCGATGCCGACGGCATAGACGATGGACTCGCCAAGGCTCAGCATGTGTGCCACACCACCATAGTTGAACTCCTTGGTGACCACGGTCAACGATACACCGAGGACGGCGCAGTTGGTCGTGATCAGCGGCAGGAATACACCCAAAGCGGTGTACAGCGACGGACTGATTTTCTTCAGGATGATCTCCACCATCTGCACCAAAGCAGCGATGATGAGGATGAAGGCGATGGTCTGCAAGAAGGTCAGCTTTAAGGGAATCAGGATGTACTGGTTCGTCAGCCATGTCACGAGGGTGGCCATGGTCAACACGAAGATGACGGCGGCGCCCATACCTAATGCAGTGGAGGTCTTCTTAGAAGTGCCCAGGAAGGGGCAGATACCCAGGAACTGGGAGAAGATCACGTTGTTGACCAAAATGGTCGATAAGATAATGATGAGGTATTTCATGGCTTAGTGATTTTCTTTCTTGAGTTTGTTGACGATAGCGATAACGAAGCCGAGGCAGATAAAGGCACCAGGAGGCAGGATGAACACCAGGATGTTGGCCGTCTCGGGCAGGATGGTAAGGCCGAAGATGGAGCCGCTGCCGAGGAACTCACGGATGCAGCCCAATAGGGTCAAGGCTAGGGTGAAGCCCAAGCCCATGCCAAGGCCGTCCAAGAGTGACGGGAACACGGGGTTCTTCGAGGCGAAAGCCTCAGCACGACCCAGCACGATGCAGTTCACCACGATGAGGGGGATGAAGAGGCCGAGGGTCTCATAGATGTCGGGCACATAGGCCTGCATGACGAGTTGCACCACCGTCACGAAGGAGGCGATGACCACGATGAAGCAGGGGATACGCACCTTGTCGGGGATGAAGCCCTTTAAAAGTGAAATGAAGATATTCGACAGCACCAGCACGAAGGTGGTGGCCAAACCCATCGACATGCCGTTGATGGCACTGGTGGTCGTTGCCAAGGTCGGGCAGCAGCCCAACAGCAGCACCAGGATGGGGTTTTCTTTGATGAGGCCTTTGGTAAAGGTTTGCAGATTGTTACTCATTGCTTTGTCCTCCTTCCGTTTCATTGTTCTCCTCGGCGGGAGCCGCTTCCACTGCGGGAGCTGCTTCCTTGGCGGGAGTGTTGTTCATGAATTGTGCCTTGTTGGCCATGAAGGCTTGGTAAGCCTTGTTGACCGCCTTCGAGAAAGCTCTCGAGGTGATGGTGGCCGCAGTGATGGCATCGACGTCGCCGCCGTCTTTGGTGACGGTCAGTTTATACGATGCAGGGTTCTTGTCGACGAACTGGTCCTTGAATTTGCCGGTCATGTTGGCGCCGAGGCCAGGGGTCTCAGCGTGCGACAGCACCGAAGTGCCTTTGATGGTGCCGTCGGCGAGGAAGCCGACCATCATGTCGATCTTGCCGCCAAAGCCGCCTTCGCTGGTCTTCACAGCGGCACCTTGGAAGTTGCCGTTGGCATCGTAGGCGAGGTTGCAGGGGAAGGTCAAGTCGACACCTTCATAGTTGAATTTCATCGTGTCAGCCTTGTAGGTGACGTTTTCCAAAGGCAACACGGCCTGGATGGCTGCTTCGTTCTTCTTCTGGTCGACCTCGGCGATGGCGTCTTTGGTCACGCCATAAACCAAGCCGAGCACACCGCCCGACACCGCTGCGATGACGAGCAGGGCGACGAGCATGTTGATCAATGTGGATTCTTTCTTCTTAGCCATGGCGATTACTTTTTAGAGGGTTTGACGACTCCGAACACCTGCGGCTTGAAGGCCTTGTTGATGAGCGGCGTTAAAGCATTCATAATCAAGATGGCGAACGACACACCTTCGGGATAGGCACCCCACAAACGGATCACCACGGTGATGAAACCGATGCCGAAACCGAATAGGATCTTGCCTCGGATGGTCATGGGTGAGGTCACCATGTCGGTAGCCATGAAGAAGGCGCCGAGGAGGAGACCGCCATACACGAGATGGTACCACGGGGCAATGTATTGTGTCGGGTCGATGAGGTGACAAATGCCCGTGAAGATGAACACGGTGAGCAGGATGCTCAGTGGTGTTGCGATGTCTATGATCTTACGGCAGATGAGGTAGATGGCGCCGAGCAACAGGGCGATGGCACACACCTCGCCGAAGGCGCCGCCACGGTTACCTAAAACCATGTCGAGGAACTGCATGTTGCCAGCTTCGGCCAACGTGCCGACACCTGCTTCTTTCAGGATGCCGAGCGGAGTGGGACCCGTGACGGCGTCAGTGAAAAAGCCTTTGTCAAAGATAGGTGCAGCTTGCGGCCAAGTGGTCATGGCGGTCGGGAACGACACGAGCATAAACACACGGCCTACTAAAGCGGGGTTGAAGGGGTTCTTGCCCAAACCACCAAAGGCCATCTTGCCGATGCCGATGGCGACGATGCTACCCACGATGGCCATCCAGATGGGAAGGTTGGCGGGCACATTGAAGGCCAACAACACGCCCGTCAGTGCGGCTGAGCCGTCGTTGATGGTCAAGGGACCTTTGATGAGGAATTTCTGAATGAGCCATTCGGTCAGCATACAGGCGGCCACCGTGACAATGGTCAAGCGGAGGGCATACCAGCCGAAATAGTAAATGGCCACAAGCAAGGCCGGAACCAAGGCGAGGAGCACACGATACATGATCTTCCTCGTGTTTTCCGTCGAATGCACATGCGGCGAACCGGATATTGTATATTTGTTCATTGTTGAATTGTTGATTGTTTAATCGTTTAATTGACTCGGGACTGCGGGACATGGGACGCGGGACTCATTCCGCATTCTGCATTCCGCATTCCGCATTCAAATTATTTCTGATTACGCGCACGGATGATGGCGCCGGTCTTGGCCTTGCCGTATCGGATGTAGTCGAGCAGCGGGATGTTGGCGGGACAGGTGAACTCACAGGAGCCGCATTCGATGCAGTCCATGATGTGGTTGCTCTCGGTCTCGTCGAAGTTGTTCTGCTTGGCCACTTTGTGGAGCAGGAACGGCTGTAAGCCCATGGGGCAGGCCATGGCGCAACGACCACAGCGGATGCAGTTGGTCTGACGACGGTCTTGTGCCTCGTTGAGGGTCATGAGCAGGATGCCCGACGTGCCTTTGATGCAGGGGAAGTTGGTGACCGACACCGACTTACCCATCATGGGACCGCCGTTGATAACATCGGTGATGCCTTCGGGCAGACCGCCAGCGGCCTCGATGAGGAGGTCGGCGGGCGTGCCGAAACGAACACGGAAGTTGCCAGGCTTTTTGACCGACTTGCCCGTGACGGTGACGATGCGCTCAATCAAAGGCTTGTTCTTTTGAACGGCCTCGTAGACGGCATAGGTCGAAGCCACGTTGACCACGACGCAACCCGTCTCAATGGGCAATTTGCCCGACGGCACCTCACGTCCCGTGATGGCTTTGATGATTTGCTTCTCACCACCCTGCGGGTATTTGGTCTTCAAAGGTTGCACCTCGATGCCAGCGTAAAGGTCTTTATGTTCGTTGATGGTCTTGTCCAAAAGCTCGATGGCCTTCATCTTGTTGGTCTCGATGCCGATGATGCCCTTGTCGGTATTGACGGCTTTCATCAGGATTTTGACACCCATGAGGAACTCCTGGGTTTTCTCCAAAAGGAGGCGGTAGTCGCAAGTTAGGTAGGGCTCGCATTCGGCCGCGTTGATGATGACATATTCGGCTTTCTTGCCTTCAGGTACCATCAACTTGACGTGAGTGGGGAAGGTTGCGCCGCCCATGCCGACGATGCCGCATTCCTTTACCTTATCGATAATCTGCTTGGAATCCAATTTGATGTCGGTGAGCAGTTTATCGGTCTCGATGATGCCCTCAGCCCATTGGTCGGGTTCCACGTCGATGAAGACGGCGGGCTTGTAGTATCCCGTGTGGTCCATCACCACGTCAATCTTGGCAACCGTGCCAGTAGCGGGTGAGTGGACGTTGGCCGAGATGAAGCCCTTGGCCGTGCCGATGAGTTGGCCCGTCAGCACATGGTCACCTTTGTTGACGATGCAGTCGGCCGGTGCGCCGAGGCATTGTCCTAGCGGAACGATGATCTGCTTGGGCATCGGGAAGTCTTGTATGGGCAGGTCAGCCGAAAGCTTGTTCTCTTCCGGATGCACGCCGCCCTTGAGGAAAGTCTTTATCGGGTTCATGCTGTGACGGTGTTTTCGGGTTTGACTTCAGTTTTCACCTCGACAGGTTGAGCTTTGGGCTCCACCTTGATGGCAGGTTCGGCACCTTGCAGGGCAGGGGTCTCTGGCTTAGGTGCGGGGAAGTTGACGGCGTGGATGCTGCCACGTGGGCAAACCTTGGCGCACTTGCCACAGGCTTTGCACTTGGCCGGGTCAATGTAGGCCAGGTTGCCGCGCATCTCGATGGCTTCGAAGGGGCATTCCTTCAAGCACTTCTGGCAGCCGATGCAGCCCACCGAGCAGTTCTTGACGACCAAGGCACCCTTGTCGGTGTTGACGCAGCAAACATAGACGCGACGGTCTTTCTTGCCACGAGGACGCACCTCGATGATGCCACGCGGGCAGGTCTTGGCGCACACACCGCAACCCACGCACTTGTCGGGGTCGACGACGGGCAGCCCCGTCTCCTTGTCGATGTGCAGTGCGTCGAAGTTGCACTTCTTCACGCAATCGCCTAGGCCGAGGCAGCCTTTCGAGCAGCCGCCTTCGCCGGCATACAGCGTGTTGGCGAAGGCGCAGATGTCAGCGCCTTCATAATGCACCTTTGAGGGCGAGTTCTTGCAGCCACCGTTGCAGCGCACCACAGCGATTTTAGGCTCGAAGGTGCCAGCGGAAAGGCCTAAAACGGCGGCCACTTTGCCCATATCGGTGCCAGGGCAAGCCAAGCCATCGATGTTGCCTTTTTCGGCGGCTTGTTTCACACAAGCCTCGGCCAAGGCACGGCAGCCCGCAAAGCCGCAGCCGCCACAGTTGGCACCAGGCAGACAGGCCTCCGCTTCATCAATCAAAGGGTTCTCTTCCACCTTGAACCTCTGTGCCACAAAGTACAGAACCACGGCTAAAACGCCGCCAAGGATTCCGAGAACCGCTAAGGAAATTAGTAAAGTATTACTCATCTGTATAGAATTTTGAGTTTGTTTTCAGTTTTAAACCTGCAAAGATACGGAAACTCCTTTTTTCGACCAAGAATTTTTTGGGGATTTTTTTGGAAGTCCCCTATTCTTTTCCTCCAATACGCTTCAGATACATCCTAAACAGCACATCAGGAATGGAATAAATGCCCTCAAAGAAAGTGACATAATCAGCCTCCATCAGTTTTTTGACAGATGACTGCACTGCACTCGCGGAAGGCAGACTATAACGTCGGATGAACTGCGTCCCCATAATTTTTTCGGCCTTGCCCGCATCGGCTATGGCGAACAATACCTCTTTTTGCCGATCGGGGATGAGTGAAAGCATTTGCCTGTAACTTCCGCTTTGTTCCTCAATCATACCGTCGATGATGCTGGGCAATAAGTTGGTGTCGCAAATTGTGCCTTCTAAGGTGTTCTCGAAAAGCTCATGAAGTGTTTTTTGTATGCAATAGGTGTTGCGCTCCATAATCTGATAGATTTGTGCAATAAGTTGAGGGTCAATCTGTTTTGAGTGCTTATTAAACCAATATGTGGCGAATTTGGTGTACTCTTCAAGGTCGATGGCATCGAGTGTAAGAGTGGAGGTGCTTTTGTAGAAAGGTCGGGCATAGGAATAGAACATCTGCGTGAGCAGATGCCTTGAACTGCCCGAGAAGATGAAGTTGGCATTGCCGAGATGTTGGATATGGCCGCGCAACAGGGCTTCGATGTTTTTTTCGGGATAGTTAGCGATTTGTTGGAATTCGTCGAAACAGACGATGCAGGGCTTGTCGGCTTGTTCCAAAACCTTGAAAATTTCCTCAAGGGTGAACTCAGGGTTGTGGACGTCGCCGAGCGAAAGGCTGAAAGTAGGCATTCCTGTCGAGGGGTCGAAACCAAAGTCGGCACTGAGCGATTTCAACGCCTGCACGAACCAAAGCGTCATTTTTTGACTTTTGCTCCTGAGTGTGCTAAATATCTGACGACCAAATGTATATGTAAATTCGCGAAGGCTTGTGGTATGGAAGATGTCGATGTAAAAGCAATAATAATCAGAGCGAAACGGCTCTTGGTCGTAGCAGAATTGGATGAGTTTCGATTTGCCCATGCGTCGTGGCGACATGAGGCAAACGTTTTCGCCGTTGGTGAGCATTCGTATAAGCTTTTTGCTCTCTTCTTTCCTGTCACAAAAATATTCCGAAGGAATATCTCCGCTGATAATGAATGGATTCGTAATCATAATGCGCTGATTTTGCGGCAAAGATACGAAAATTATTAAAATTGCATTACAAAATTATGCAATTTACATTATACAAATTATATAAAAATTTAAAAAGTGGTATAATAAATTGTTATTCAATAATATATAAAAATTGTTTTTTTAATTTGTCGCGCTTCAGATAGAGGATTATATAATAAGGTATCAGTGCGACAATGCTGAGAAGTGCCGACAATCCTTCATTGACGCCCAATCCGAGGCAGATGAAGAGCACAGCCAACAGCAAAATGATGGGGATGAGATAGGCCAAGACAGCGGCCTTATTACCCTGCCCAATGGCCATTCTGACATTGACTTTCTGGCTGATTGTAAACTCTTTGTCCTTAGGCCGTGGCACGGTGAGGATTTTTTCGGCTTGCTCGCCCATGCCGCAAGCACTCTTGGCGTGGCAGGCTGCGCAAGCACTCTGGGCCAATATCTTGATTTCCAGTTCGTCGTTGGTGATTTTGGTGACGATGCCCTCGTGGGAGATGGTTTCTTCGCTTTTCATGCCGCAAAAATAAGATTTTTGTGAGCTTGTTGCAAGAAAACCACTATTTTTGCCAATTAATTGAATTGAAAGATGTCGAAAAAAGAGAAGAAAGACGAAAAGCAGAACACTTGGTTCCAAGTCAAGCTGGACGCTTTGAGGGATTGGTACCGTCGTGACGACAACTTCCTGCGTATCGTGCGTTTCCCAGGGACAAAGTTGCCGCTTATGGACGTGCTGATCAATTTCTTCAAACTTTTCACCAAGGGTCGTACAATCGACCGTGCCGCGGGAGTTGCTTTCAATTTCTTCTTGGCACTTTTTCCGTTGATTCTCTTCTTTTTCACAATGATTCCGTATATCCCTATCCCAAATCTCTACCATAGGGTGATTGCGGCTTTGAACGACTTCCTCCTTCCATCAGGAACGCTTGACTATGTGACAGATACCATCGATGGCATCATGAATCAGCCGCATGATGGCTTGCTTTCTATCAGTGTGGTGATGTGCTTGGTGTTCGGCTCTAGCGGTGTTGTGGCCATCTTCAATGGCTTCCGAAATGTGTATGCAAACTTCATCAGTTATAAAGGCTTGACCTTTCGTGGTTGGATTGAACAGCGCATTTTCGCCATCCTGATGCTCCTCATTTTTGGGGCTTTGATTCTCGTTTCGGTCATCTTGATTTCGTTGGGCGGTACGGCCATAAAGTCGCTCGTGACCCATGAAATCATTCAAGGCGGATCATTTACTTTTATTTTGTTCAGCGTTTTGCGTTGGGTGATTGGCATTTTCGCCCTGTGTCTTGGCGTGGCTTTGTTGTATTATTTCGGCAATGTCAGGTTCGATGAGCACTACCGCAAGGAATTGAAATACCCCAGATCAGGTGGCAAAAAATACCGGGATTTCGTCCTCTTCAGTCCAGGCTCGATTATGGCCTCCACTTTGTTCGTCTTTGCCACGATTGGTTTCAACCTTTACATCTCCAATTTCTCGCGCTACAATGCGCTCTATGGCTCCATCGGCACACTTATCATCCTTATGCTCTGGGTCTGGGTTATCAGTATCTTGATTTTGGCTGGCAATGACTTGAATTCTGGCATCCGGCGTGTCACGGATAAGAGGAGCGTCGCTGAAAATGAGATTCGCAGACGCGAAATCGTCATCGAAGACTTGAAGAAGCATATCAAAGCCTATCAGGCTGCCAATGCGTATCGTGTTGATAAAATTGAAGAGCTGAAGAAAACCATTGCAGAAACGGAGGTTGTAGTACAGAATCTTGAGGAACAGAATAAGGATTATGAGTTGATTATCAATGAGTACCAAAAGTTTGCCGAGCATGAGCTAAAACGTTCTGACGAGCAATATGATAAGGATTTTGGTATGAATGGGAAGCTTGAAAAGTTGGAGAAGCCGTCTTAATTTGGCACTATGGGAATCGTAGCACGACAGAGTATCAAAGGCACTATCGCCACCTATGTTGGGGTGGCTGTGGGTATTATCACAACCTTTTTCATTCAGACAAAAGCCCTTCAGCCTGAACAGATTGGACTGATTGATGTCTTGCTGCAATGCTCCATTTTGTTCAGTGGGCTGGCGCTTCTGGGCACCACGTCCTCTGCCATGCGTTATTACCCCTTCTTTAAGGATGAGGAGCAACGCGACCATGGCTTCTTCGGCTGGACCTTGTTGGTGCCTTTGGCGGGTTTCGCCATCTTCCTCCTGGCGTTTTTCGTCTTCAAGACGCCTATCGTCAACTATTTCTCGAAAGACTCGGCGATGTTTGGCGAATACGTCAACTTCGTCATCCCCTTGGCGTTTTTCATGCTGTATATCTCGGTCTTCGAGACAAACAGTAACCTTTTGTTGCGCATTGTCTTGCCGAAGTTCGTCCGCGAGGTGGGTTTGCGTGTAGGCACTTTGGTCATCTATCTGCTCTACTATTACAAGGTCATTGATTTTGATGGCGTTATCGTCGCTTTCTGTGTGCTGTACGGACTCGCCACCTTGATCAATATCGTCTATCTGCTTTCGTTGAAGCGGGTCTCGTTCAAGATCGAGTGGAACTATCTCAAGCCGCAGCTGAAGCGCGATTTCATGTTCTACACCTTGTTTATGCTGACAGCGGCTTTGGCGGGCAACGTAATCCCCATGTTAAGCAAGTTCTTTGTGGCTGGCGTGTCGGGGTTCCGTTTGGCGGGTGTGTTCACGATCGCGACCAACATCGCGGCCGTCGTGGAGATGCCCTACCGTTCGCTGGGCGCCATCTCGAGACCGCATATCTCCGATGCGATGGCCAAGCAGGACGTGAAGGCCGCCGACGCTTTGTGCAAGAACGTAGCCTTGCATCAGTTCATCGCAGGCAGTCTCGTGTTTTTCCTGATTTGGATCAATATCGACTATCTCTTCGACTTGCTGCCTAATGGCGATATCTACCGTTTGGGCAAATGGGCGGTCTTGATTTTGTCGCTGAGCCGACTTGTCTATTCCACTTTTGCCGTGACGACCACGGTGTTGAGTTATTCCAAGTTCTACTATTACTCGCTGGCCTTCACCATCATCTTGGCCACCATTTCTTTCGGGCTGAATGCCTGGTGGGTGCCGCGTTGGGACATCAACGGAGGTGCCTTAGCCAATGCCGTGTCTTACCTTATCTATTTCATCTTGTTGCTGGCATTCATCAGGTGGAAGATAGGGGTGAATCCGCTCTCGGTGAAATTGCTTCCCGTGGCAGCGATCATCTTGCTGTTGTTTGGTTTCAATTGGCTTTGGACCACCCTTTTGACGCCCGGACTAGCCAACGTGTTCACCAAACCCATTTTGGGCCAGACGCTCGATGCGTTATTGAAGTCCGTTTTGTTCCTCGTGTTAGGCTTTGTTGCCCTTTACAAATTGAAGGTTTCTCAATCCGTCAACGATTTGATTGACAAGGGTGTGGGTATAATTCTTCGTAGGTAAGGGTTATGGCATTACGTCCAATTTAAGGATGCACCGGCCTTGTTTGGTTGTTACTTCAACTAAGTATATGGCAGGTGTCAGATGTGTCAATCCCCATGCCATCTGGTTGTCGCCTTCTTCTTCAATCAAGCACTGCCCCAATAAATTGAGTAGCCTGACTTTCATGCTTCCTTCCGTTTCGATGAAAACCTTGTCGTGCGCGGGGTTGGGATAGACGGCTACTTGTAATGCCTGATGGTCGTCAATGTTGAAAAAACCCGCAGTGACAGCGATTTCCTGTTCGGTGTAGCCGCAGTCGTTCCAAGCCCTCACTTTCAGGGTTGTGGCACCAGGCGAGGTGGTCATCAAGGTGCAGCGCGTCCCTAAGGTATCCACAATCCAGTCAGGTCCCTCGCAAAACCATTCGTAACGGGTGGCGAAAGCAACTGAATCAATGTGGTAGTTGTATTCGTTGTTGACGAGTTCGGTCGAAACAAATATTTCTTGCAACCCCACGATTTCGGGAATCGGTGAAGGGCGTTGCATAACATCGAGATGCATGTTGACCACCGAGTCGCAGCCGTGACTTGAGACGAGGGTCTGCTGATATTGTCCTGATTGCGTGTATTCGATTCCATTCCATACGAAGTTTTCGCAAACTGTAGTGTCACAAGCAACGTTGTAAGCATTAATCATGTTGAGGTGTAGGGTAACGATACTGTCGCAGCCGTTTGGTGTTGTGAAAGTTTGCTGGTAATCGCCGCTCTCCGTATAGATTTGCCCATTCCATTCGTATTCGCCGCAGTCGGTGTGCGTAAACTGGTGCTCCACACTGTGGTAGATGAACAGGCTCAAGGTCACGATGCTGTCGCATCCCTGTTGGTTGGTGAAGGTTTGCTGGTAGGCACCGCTCTGGTTGAGGGTAAGGTTACCCCATTCGTAGGAGTTGCAGGCGTATATGGGGTAGGGTACGAAGTATTCTTCCGCATGGTTGATGGCCAAATCCAGCGTGGCGATGCTGTCGCAGCCCCATTGGTTGACCAGAGTGGTTTGGTAGAGACCTGATTCATTGTAGGTTTGGCCGTTCCAAGTGTATGATTCGCAGCTTGATGCTATGGTATGGCTGAAGCTGCTTTCATGAACCGAGATGCGGACGATGTTGCTGAAGAGGATGCCTCCGTCGCTGGTGGCCCAAAGGCGAAGATACCATCCGTCATATGAATTGTTTAGGATTTGCCCAGTGTAGGCGATAGGGGCGGTGAACGCTTCGTCTTGTGAGATTTCCCATCCGTATTCGTCTATGTTGTATAAAGTAGGCAGTGTCAACTCAAGCGGCCCTTCGTTACATATGGGTGCTGGTTCGTGAAGCTGTCCAACGAATGGATAGGGCGAGAACTCAAGGTCGCGAATGGCCCTAACGGCGAAATAGCCTCCATATGTAGCTGTTATGTTGTCCTTTTGGCAAGGGGCAATGTAAGCATTCCAAGCCCAGGCTGTCTCGGGGTAGGGTGATCCGAAATGCACATACCAGGCCCTTTCGTTGTTTTCCTGAGTACTCGACCAATAAGGATGCAACCCCAAAGGCTCTCCTGCTGCGTTGAGCGTTGGTTCGTAGAAAATAGCGTTGACATACAGCATTTTCAACTGCCCAGCGGCAGGAAGATACCATCCATTGTCGATGTCGACGGCTGCTGCTGCATATTGTCCAGTATAGCCGGTCGACTGGTAGTGATCAAGGATCGAGAGCGTATTGGAATAACCGTCGATATCCGCGAAGGCGCTGGTCAGGATGTTGTTGTTGGTGTTGATGACGTGTGGGAGGCCTTGTATTTCTTCAGTCAAGCCCCATGGGATGTTTGCAGCTGCATCGTGCAGCGCCACCATCCACCCTGCGGTGCAGTCCTCGTTAAGATAGAACACTACACCTTGGCTGCCATCAGGGTTGGTGACCAGTTGTCCTAAGTGGTATTCTTGCGCTTGCAGCCCCAAAGATGTGATAATGCTGAGCAATATGGCGATGATAGTTGTTTTTTTCATGGCTTGATGTTTTAGAAGTTTCTGATACTGCGGATACTCATGGGGATATCTCCTAAATCCGTTCTGCTTTTGACAATGGCACCTAATCGGCCGTCACTTCCCAAATAAAGGGCGCAGTCGTTGTTGAAACCGTATACTGATGAAGACCAGTAGAACCATTTGCCTTGTATTTGTGCACCTTCAAGCAGCTTGAGGGAATTGTTGATGATGGGTGCACTGCCGTATAGGATGTTGAGCTGCCCGATGGAAGGCCAATACCAGCCATGCTCGAAATCTACAGCCCAGGCACCCGGATACTTTGAATGGTCATTTTGTGATGCCAATCGCAAGAACTCTGTGTTGTCGTAGCCGTCAAGGTCGTAGATGGCTTCGCGTTGGGAATTCCAACCAGTCAGGCCCCAGGGAAGTTCGTTGACGTATGACCATTGTATTTGCTGGGCTTGTATGTCAGGGTGTAACACCCAACCGTGATGACCGGTCTCATCGACGTAGAAGACCACGCCAATGCCACCTCCGTTATAGTTCTCGGGATGTACAATGATGGTGTCGGCTCCTTGCACACAAAGGATGTCGCCGATGCGGGCATTCTGTCCGAAACCAATAATAGAGAGGACGGCAAAGACTGTAAGCAATATGTTTTTTCTCATGGCGAATAGAATTTGTTTTTCCCGTTTCAATGTGCAAAAGTAGGATTTTTTTTATTAGCATCAAACCGAACAAGTTTCCTTTTGTGAACGGTTTTTTTAGTAGCTTTGCAAGCAAAAAAAGACCGTATGAAAGTATTGATGCTGTTAGACCACGTGTTTCCTCCCGACACGCGTGTCGAGAATGAAATAAAATCCCTTGCCGAGGCTGGCCATGAGGTTCATATCGCTTGTTTCCACAAAGAGGGGGAACCGCTCGTGGAGAAAACGCATTATTGTACGATATGCCGCAATCCAATCTCAAAATTCATGTATAAGGCGAGCGTTGGCGTGCTGAAATTTCCGTTTTATTTCAACTATTGGCGCAGCATTGTCGATGTGCTTTTCGCTAATGAGAAATATGATGTGGTTCATGTGCATGATTTGCCATTGGCCAAGGTGGGTTATGAGGCAAAATGCAAATATGGAGTACATTTTGTCCTAGATTTACATGAAAACTGGCCTGTGCTGTTGCAACTCTCGAAACATACGAATACTTTCCTCGGCAAGTTGTTGTCATCCAATGACCAATGGGTGAGGTATGAGAGGGAAATGTGTGGTTTGGCCGATAAAGTCATAGTCGTTGTCGATGAAGCAAAAGCACGCGTTTGTGGTTTAGGTGTTGAGCCCGAAAAGGTGAAAGTGGTGTCAAACACTTTGAATCTTGACCAGTTTGATCCTATTGAGAGGAAAGAGTTCAAGACGGACAAATTCAGGATGCTTTATGTGGGGGGAATCAATTACCATCGTGGCATTCAATATGTGATCCAAGCCATTTCTTTGTTGAAGAAAAAAGGTGTTGAGGTGCATTTTGATTTGGTAGGCGATGGGAGCTATCTTGGTGATATTAGACGACTTATCAATGAATTACGGGTTCAAGATAATGTAACGGTTCATGGTTTCAAGCACTACACCCAGATTTGTGACATCTACGAAGCTGCCAATGTAGCCCTGATTCCGCATGTGAAGTCAGGCCACACTGATAATACGATACCGCATAAGATTTTCCAATATTTGTATGCCGGAATCCCGATGATTGTTTCAAATTGCGACCCTTTGGTTCGTATCGTAAACGAAACAAGAGGTGGGGAAAGTTATCGTTTTGACCATCCTGAAGAGTTGGCCGAAATCGTTGCAAGGCTCTATTCGCATCCTGAACAGTTAAACAACTATGTCCTGCATGGCCGTCAAGCGGTGATTGACAAGTACAACTGGAAAGTGGATGGGGCTAAGTTGGTCGGACTATATGAGGGCTTGGCCTAGAAGCCTTGCATAGTCTCCTGCCATAGTTTTCCTCGAATACTGCTCAACCGCTGTGCTTGTGTTGTTGGTCAGGTTATGGTCGAGATACTTCTGATAGAGGTTTTTTAGCGTCATTTTAATCTTCTCTTTATCCCCAAAGCTGACGGTCTGGCCTGCACCGGTTTCCCTAAGGATTCTTGCCGCATCGCCATTTTCAGGACCGATGCAGAGGATGGGACGACCCGAGGCCATGTATTCGAATAGCTTACCTGTGACCAGGCCTTTGGCGCGGGGTTCACTGTCAGGCATGAGCAAGAGCAACAGCAGTGTGGAGCTGCGATGTGCTGCCGATACTTGGTCATGCGGAATACAAGGAGAATAGTTGACATGTTGTGTCAAGCCGTTTTCGTCGATGCTGCTCACCACGGTGCTGTCAATCTGACCAATCATGTTGATTTTTAAGTTCTTGTCAAAACCGCTATCTTCCTTGATGAGCTCAGCCATGGCTTGCCAGAGGTTGTTAGGATTTTGGACTTTGGAGAGCACGCCAAGATAGGTGATGGTAAATGTATCAGGCAGGCTGACAGGCGTTTGTGCATCATCGTCACGGTCAAAGCCATTATAGATTGTCCTGACGTTCCTGTTGCCTATTCTTCCGAGTCTTCTCGCACCATCGGGCGCCACCGTAACTACCTTGTCGGCTTGTGTCAACACCTCGAGTTCCAAGCGGTGATGCTTGCGATCGGCCCGACGGGTGAGATGCAGGTCGTTATAGTAGTCGATTTCGGTCCAGGGGTCGCGGAAGTCGGCAATCCATGGAATGCCTAAATCCTTTTTCAATTTCATGGCAATCAGGTGCATGGAGTGGGGCGGCCCTGTGCTGATGATGGCATCTACAGGATGGTCTTGCAGATAGTTTTTCAGATAGCGCACCGAGGGCTTCACCCACCAACAACGGGCATCGGGGATGAAGAGATTGCCACGAATCCATAAAGAGAGATTATCTTTCCATCCTTTTTTCTTTTCTTTCTCATGAATGAATCCCATTTTCACCGTTTCCTCTTTCCTGATGCCGAGAAACTTCTTATACAAAGTGTAAGGTTCAACGATTGGCCTTCTGATGACTTCAATATTTGGAGCAATGTCTTTTTCTAAGGAAGGGTCAATAATCGGATATTCAGCGTTTTCTGTGGTGTAAATCACGGGCTGCCAGCCAAATTCTGGCAGGTATTTCGACATTTTCAGCCAACGTTGAACGCCGCTGCCACCCGATGGGGGCCAATAGTAAGTGATGATCAGAACGCGTTTCATGATGCCTTTTCTTTTTTAGGTTTGAAGGTATAGAAGAGTGCGCCAATCAAGCCCAGAATCATAAGGAGTGAGCTGACGAACGCAACGGTGTTGCCCACAGTGTAGGCCTTGGGTGCATATTCCATCACGATTTCATGCTCGCCACTTGGAATGAGGGCGGCACGCAGGAGATAATTGGCTCTGAGTAAAGGCTGCTCTTGACCATCAACAAATAGCTTCCAACCTTTTTCAGTCCAAATCTCGGAGAAAACCACTAAATAGTCAGCGGTACTCGGTCCTTGAGTCTGTCGAAGGGCCGAATTAAACCTATAGGTTAGTTTGTTGGGCTGGTATTCTTCCAACGTAATAGCAGGAACGACGCTGTCAGTAAGTTTATAATTTCCTATCTGTTGTGCGAAATCCTTGTGAAGGATGGCGGTATGCTTTAGGTCTGTGGCAGCGATGGCGTCAATTTCCTCGTTGGGCGTTTCAACCCAATTGATATCGTTGACTACCCAAGCGTTACCAAAGGCGTTGGGGTTGGGGAAGGGTTGTGAGCTGGGATTGAAGATGATGTATTTGGTGTTCAGCATGTTGAGAACCTTGAGCTGCATTAAGGATTGCATCATGTCTTGGCTTGTCTTCGCACTTCTGAGTTGGTTGAGTTCCCCTCCAAGGTATTGTGTGATAACATCTTGATAACGGCGTAGCTTGGCTCCCGAATAACCGCCGAGTGACTTGTGGAAATAGCAGGTGCTGGCATCGTTGAACATGTCTTTGGTGATGTCGGCCACACGGAAGTCTAAGTCGTTGTCGTTCAAGATGTATTGGTCGGCAGCGGAAGCTACAAATGGCTTGTCATATTTCTGCTTGCTCACAAATTTGTCATTGTTGAGATAACGCTTGTCAATGGGGTACATGTCAATCAAAACCAAGGCTGCAAGGATGGGGAAGGCAATTTGGCCTTTCAGCTTACCTTTGCCGTAGAGGAATAGCGGAATGGCGGCTAAGAGGATAAACACCAGGCTGCGTAGCGCGTCTTTGCGGAAGATGGCTACGCGCACGTTTTCAAGCTGGGTGGCAAAGGTGGCGTAAAGAGCACCGTCCTTGCCTGTACTCATGGCGGCAAACTGTTCAGCTTCGCCTTGACTGAGGAAACTGAAAAACGCCTTTGGAGCAATGAAGAACAACAGGCAAAAGCCTGCAGTAACGCCGAGGGCAATATAGAACTTTTTGATGTCTTTTTGGAAACTGTCTGGATTTTTCACCAGCTCGGCAAGTCCTAAAAATCCTAACAATGGCATGGTGACTTCGGCAATGACCAAGGTCATGGAAACAGCTCTAAATTTATCATAACCAGGAATATAGTCCAAGAAGAAGTTGGTGAAGCCCATGAAGTTCTTACCCCAACTGAGTAGGATGGAGAGCAAGGTGGCGATAAGCAATGCCCATTTCAGGTTGCCTTTCACGGTCAGAGCTCCCAAGACGAAGAGAAAAACGACAATGGCACCCACATACACGGGACCGCTGGTGCCAGGTTGGTCGCCCCAATAGGCGTTTTGCTGGGCGATGGTGTCGCGGAATTGGCGATCAGCTTTTTCAAGGGCGGGATTCTGTTTTCCAATATATGCTGAAGCACCGCCTTTTGCATTAGGAATCAGTAGACTCCATGTCTCGCCTTTCCCGTAGCTCCATTGCGTGATGTAGTCGCGGTCGAGACCTTGGGTTTGATTGCTTTCGTTACGCGTCAGAACGGGTTTGCCACGTGTGGTTTCTTTGCCAAACTCATAGTTGCCGTATAGGGCTGTTGAGCAGGTGAGCACACCAATGATGGCGGCTATCGCCAAACCAATGGAGGCCTTGAAGAAATGCCCCAATTGTTTGTTTTTGATGTCGCTGATGAGCTCCGCGATGACCAAAATGACGATAATTAAAGCCAAGTAGTAGGTGATTTGTAGATGGTTGGTGCGCACCTCAAAAGCTAAGGCGAAGGCGGTCAAAAGCCAGCCCCACAGGTACTTGCCTTTGTAGGCTAGCAACACACCTGCGATAACCGGTGCCATATATGCCATAGCCATGGCTTTGGCATTGTGGCCTGCACCAATCACGATGAATAGGTATGATGTGAATCCGTATGCTATGGCACCAATAAAACTAATCCAGAAGCCGCAGTCAAGCACAAGCAATAGGACGAAAAATCCTAACATACAAATGAATACGGAGCCGATAGGGTGGGGGAAACCCAAACTTAGGCCTTTGTAGATTGGATTCGTGAGGTTGCCTTTTGGGGCTACAGAAATGTTCCATGCGGGCATGCCTCCGAAAGGAGCGTTAGTCCAAAGGGTCTCTTCTCCCGTGGCATTGCGGTATTCAGTGATTTCTTGCGACATGCCAAGGTGCATCTCAATGTCGTGCTGCTTGATGCGCTTTCCTTGCAAAACCGGACTAAAGTAAACCAGCGTAATAACCGCGAATGCGATAATTGCGGCTACGATGCTGAGGATGTTTTTGTTCTTCTGGAAAAAGCTATTCTTCATTGTTATGTGTTGTTTCTATTTAATCTCTTCGTAATCAGTGTATTCTCCGATGTTTGGGTCTACATGGGGTTTCTTAGTTTCATTGGTGGAACTCTTAGTCTCTTCTTGTGCATATTGATTCATCTGTTTCTCTAGCTTTCGCATCTTTCTCCTGAATATCAGCTTGATAAGCATGCTAAATGCATAGAAAAACAATACGACGGTGAGTAATATTCTTAAAAAGGCTCCCATGTTCTTATTTTATAAGGTGCTGCGAAATTACGATTTTTCCTTTTGCGAAGGCTGTTTTTTGCTCAAAATGTCTCTCCATGCAGCTCCAAGAAACCCTAATCCGTAACCGAATAGTTGGCAATAGGCAGCTGGAATGCTGAGCAAGGCAACTTCCAAGCTCTTGTTTTTGGCTAGAGAGTCAATGAAGATTGCCAGTGCATAAAATAGGATAGGAGCGAACCAGAGCCAATGGTGGAAAATGCCCAGCATGACCAAAAGCAGGTTGCCGACCACAAAAGCTGAGGGTAGAAGGTGTACGAGTTTGAAGGTGTCGGGATATTTGTTCTTCAACACCACTCGAGCCTCACCCGAATGCTTCACCTGACGGAAGAACGAACTGAATTTGACACGCCGTTTGTGGTAGACGAAAGCCTCAGGGAAAAGTCGGCAACTGTATCCATTTTTGAAAATTCTGGTACTCAAGTCGATATCTTCTCCATAACGCATAGGAGCAAAGCCTCCCAAGGCTTCGTAGACACTTTTTTTTATACCCAAATTAAAACTGCGGGGATAAAACTTGTCCATCTTCCTCTTGCCGCCGCGTATACCGCCCGTGGTGAAAAACGAGGTCATCGCATAGTTGATGGCCTTCTGTATGGGCGTAAACGAAGGATGCGCACGGTCAGGACCGCCAAAGGCATCGCAGGGTTCCCTGTCTAGCTCCTCCTTGAC
The DNA here is from genome assembly GCA_900317155.1 of uncultured Bacteroidales bacterium. GTDB lineage: Bacteria > Bacteroidota > Bacteroidia > Bacteroidales > F082 > Limimorpha. Next base: position 34,539 of record ONFO01000031.1, on the reverse strand, counting down.
AATAGCCAAGTAGTTTTCAGGAACGATGACGTCTGAGTCCAAAATGATGAGATACTCGCCTTGGCTGCGCTCGGCGCCGTAATTGCGTGAAGGGCCAGGACCTGAATTAGGTTTGAAGTGGTAGCTCACCGACAACCGGTCACGGTATCTGTCACAAACCAAGTCGCACTTTTCCCTGGAACCGTCTTCCACCACAACGACCTCAAAATCCTTGAAAGTCTGGTGACAAAGGCTCTCCAGCAATTCGTCGATTTCCTGAGGCCGATTGTAGACAGGTATGATGATTGAAAACTGCATTTTCAATATTTTTTGCAAAGATAGGGATTCTTTCCTTATTTTTGCGCTATCAATCTGCGATTATCTGAAAATGAAAAAACTGATATCCTTTTTCACCAAGGTTTTTCCCCGTCAATGGCTCATCAAGTTGAGTTACCTCTTTAGTTTGTTGGTTCGCCCGTTTTATCTTGGTAACAAGGTGGAATGCCCTATTTGTGGCGGCCATTTTCGCAAGTTTTTGCCCTATGGCTATGGGAAGGCGATGGATAATCGTTTATGTCCTAAATGCTTGTCTCTTGAAAGGCATCGTTTGCTTTGGCTCTATCTGAAAGAGAAGACGGATTTCTTCACTGCGCCCCTCAAAGTGTTGCATTTTGCACCCGAGCAGCCGTTTTTGAAGCGTTTCCGCGCTTTGAAGAATCTCGATTATACCACAGCTGATCTTGATTCGCCCATTGCCGACCTGCATTTGGATGTCACTGCCATCGACCAGCCAAGTGGCACCTACGATGTAGTTATCTGCAACCATGTGTTGGAACATGTTGGCGATGCAAACAAGGCTTTTTCGGAAATCAAGCGCATACTGAAGCCTAATGGTTGGGCTATTTTGTTGGTCCCTATCAATCCCGATGTAGATACCTTTGAAGATCCAAGCATTACCGACCCCAAGGAGCGTGAGCGTCTCTTCGGTCAATATGACCATGTGCGTCAGTTTGGCCGTGATTATGCTGAAGTGCTGCGCAAAGCAGGCTTTGTGGTGACGGAAGACAGGATTTATTACGAGATTTCTGAGCAGCAGCGTGAGCGGATGCATCTGGCGCGTAGAGGAGAGGAAATCATTTACCGTTGTTCATTGTCGTGAATTGCGTCTCGCAATTCAAAAACATTATCTAGGATCAAACTGCGGGACGCAGTTTGTGACAATGAAAAACAACAAAAGGCGAACCCCTAATGAGGTCGCCTTCGTTACCTTAAATGAGAAATATAACGGCTTCCGAAAATTAATACTCGTCAGAAACTGTAAGTTTTTTTCTGCCTTTGGCGCGGTTACGGCCGTTAGCCGTTGACATTCTCTCTCTGAAACCGTGTTTGTTTCTACGTTTTCTGTTTGAAGGTTGATAAGTGCGCTTCATCTCTCTATCTTATTTATTTGTTATTTTTCGCTAAAATCCCTTTTGAATCGGGCTGCAAAAGTACAAATTATTTCTTTACCCCCAACATTTTTCTTGAAAAAAATGAAGAAGACAAAACCAAATTCGATTTTGCCTTCTTCAAATTGTTGATTATAAATTACTTATGCAACAACTTCTTTTTCAGGGATATTTCTCAAGGTCTCAACGAGAAAGTCCCAGAAAGGCTGTACGCTCTCGATGAGTAGGGCTTCATCGGGTGAATGCGGGTGCACTAAGGTGGGACCAAAGCTCACCATGTCCCAATGCGGATACTTCGATCCGAGGATGCCGCATTCCAGACCGGCATGGATGACCATCACCTTAGGCTCTTTGCCAAACTTTTCAAGATAGACTTTCTTCATCAGGTTGAGGATGGTGGAGTTGATGTTAGGCTTCCAGCCGGGATAGTCACCGGTGGAGTAGGCCTCTGCACCGTTGTCGGTGAGGTTCTTGCGGATTTGCTCTGCCAGCTTGTCTTTGGCGGCGTCGACGAGGCTGCGGGTCAGCGATGCGGTAGTGATCTTGCCATTTTCCATCTTAATGGTGGCCAAGTTGCTTGAGGTCTCGGTGGTGCCTTCAAAGTCTTCCGACATGGCGATGACACCGTTGGGATAGCGGGCGATAGCGCAAAACATGTTGTCTTGCGTCTTCACGTCAATGACTTGCTTGGGCATTTCAGCTGCTTCGCAGAGGATGGCCAATTCAGGCTCGACTTCAGCGAACTCTTCCTTGCAGATGCCCTCATATTCAGCAGCAAACATCTTGAACTCTTCTTCCTTATCGGCAGGCACGACCACGATGGCTTCGGCTTCTCTTGGGATGGCATTGCGAAGGCTACCTCCGTCGATGCAGGCAAGGCGCATACCATATTTTTCGGCTGCCATCAGTAGCATGGTGTTCAGCACCTTGTTGGCATTGGCGCGACCGAGATTAATGTCCATGCCCGAATGGCCACCTTTCAAACCTTTCACAAAGAGGCGGAAAGCTTTCATGCCAGCGGGGACGGCTTCAAACGTAGGTGTCCAGGTCCCGATGTTGTCGACACCACCGGCACAACCCACGTAGAGTTCGCCTTCGGTTTCAGAGTCCATGTTCATCAGGATGTCGCCTTTCAGCACGCCTGGTTGGAGCTTGTTGGCACCTGTCATACCCGTCTCTTCATCGATGGTGAAGAGTGCCTCAATGGGACCATGTTGCAGGTCGGTCGCTTCGAGGACTGCCATGGCGGCGGCGGCACCCAGGCCATCATCGGCGCCGAGGGTAGTACCGTTGGCTTTTACCCAGCCGTTTTCGATGTGGGTTTCAATCGGGTCGTTCTCGAAATCGTGTACCTTGTCGGCATTCTTTTGCGGAACCATGTCCAAATGGGCTTGTAGGATGACACCCTTGCGGTTCTCCATGCCAGGAGTGGCGGGCTTGCGCATGATGACGTTGCCGCAGTCGTCGACGATAGTTTCAAGGCCGTGTTCTTCGCCCCACTGCTTCATGAAGGCAATTACTTTGGCTTCTTTCTTCGAAGGGCGTGGAATTTGGGTGAGACTATAGAAGTTTCTCCACACGCCATTCGGCTCTAAATCTTTGATAGTGCTCATTTTTAATGTTTTATCTGTTAATGATTCAAATTTCGGTTTGCTAAATTACGATATTTTTTCGATTGTATTATCAAATAGCGATGTTTTTATTTTGCAACAACTGCTTTTTAGGTGACTTGGAGCCCTATGTCATCAATGAGGTAGAGGAAGTAAACGCTAGATGTAAGTGATGAAAAATCAATGGGTTGTATGTTTTTAATCTCTTGCCTTGTGTTGCTTGCCAATCGCCCATTTTTAAGTGAGTTGAATAATGATTATGAAATGCAATAATAGGAATTTTCATGGAAAAGAGATTGTTTTGGGACAAGAAAAAATCAGTTTCCATAAATTGTTACTGTTTGAATTGTAAAAATAGCTTATTTTTGCGCAAATTTTAAAGTGATGAAAAAAGTATTACCTCTTTTGTTATTGGTCCTGATGGCTTTTTCAGGTTGCCATAGGAGTCCTGCCATGTATCAGATGGCTGAAAAGCCGAATGAAGTTGCTGTCAATGCAGAACAGTTTGTCAAGCAAACAGCTAAACGTGCGAAACATTATACTGCTGAGGATTGGCAGCTTGCTATCGAACAGTTCACTGCCATGAGCAAGAATTGCTTTGAGAATCAGAGCGAAATGAGTCAAGAGGACCTCAGTCGTTTCGACAGGGCTCGTGTGGATTTCATGAAGGTCGTCACAGATAGTGGGTCTGAGGAACTGGCTCTCCAGATCAAGGAAATCTATTCTAATATTTATAATCGATAAAGATTAGCGGCGGCTGTTACCGATTCCTATATAATATAGGAGTGTCACCAATGACGACAAGGCTGCGACTACGTATGTGCTAGCGGCCCAACTCAAGGCTTCTTTGGCCTGTCCAAGCTCTGCTTGACTGAGTGAGTTGGACGACTGTAGCCAAGCCAAAGCTCGCTTCGAGGCATTGAATTCGACGGGCAAGGTGACTACACTAAACAGGAACACCATCGCAAACATCGCGATGCCTACCCAGAACAGAACAGGGAATGCTTCGATGAAAATCATTCCAAGGATGATGACAAACATCGAGAGTTTCGATGAGATGTTGACGGCAGGCACCAAAGCAGTGCGTAGACGCAAGGGTGCGTAACCTACTTTATGCTGCACGGCGTGACCACATTCGTGTGCGGCGACGGCAGCGGCTGAAACGCTGTTTGAGCGATAGACATCCTCGCTCAAATTGACGGTCTTCTTGGTAGGGTCGTAATGGTCGGTCAATTGCCCTTTTATGCAAGTGACCTGTACATCGTAGATGCCATTGTCGTTGAGCATCTTTTGGGCGATTTGTGCCCCCGTGAGTCCGCCTGGCGAAAGCACCTTCGAGTATTTGGCGAATACGCTTTTCAATTTCCATTGCACCAGCAGTCCAACCAAGCCGATGACAATGATAAGAATCCAGTTTACGTTCATAATTCCTTTTTTCTTGATGTTTAAGTTGCAAAGATAATGGATTTTTTTCGATTGTTCAGTGAAAAATACGATGAGCGACTTGAAATTTTCCTATTTTTGAAAAATATTTCTCAACTAAAATGTCGATACAATCCTTTCATTTGTTCCTGATAATCATGGCTGTAGTGGCCGTCATAGTGTTTGTGAGCTTGTATTTTGTGGATGCAGGCTACGGTAAGTTTTACGATAAGAAGTGGGGGCCAGCCGTCAACAATAAGCTCGGTTGGGTGCTGATGGAGTCACCTGTGTTTGTCACCATGCTGTTGCTGTGGCTTTATTCCGACCGCCGAGGAGATTTGGTTCGCCTGGCTTTTTTGTTTTTGTTTGAGCTACACTACATTCAGCGTTCGTTTGTTTTTCCGTTCCGTATGCGTGGTCATAGCATGATGCCGCTTTCCATCGTTTTGATGGGTGTCACATTCAACGTACTGAATGCCTTGATGCAAGGCGGTTGGATTTTTTATATCTCTCCGGAAGACTATTACCCGGCTGACTGGCTGACTAATCCGAAGTTTATCATTGGCTTTTTGATATTCATCATCGGTATGTATGTCAATATTCAGTCTGATGACATTATCCGTAATTTACGAAAGGAGGGAGATACCAGCCATTACCTTCCTCAAGGTGGGATGTTCCGTTATGTCACTTCGGCCAATTATTTCGGTGAATTTGTCGAATGGATTGGTTTCGCCATACTCACTTGGTCATGGGCAGGTGCGGTGTTCGCTTTGTGGACATTTGCCAACCTTGGACCGCGTGCCGACCATATCTATAAACAATACCAGAATGAGTTTGGTGAGCAGTTGGATACGAGAAAAGTAAAGAGAATCATACCTTTTATTTATTGAACTATGGAAAACTCAACAATTTTCACTCCTTGTGAGATTGGTCCTATCACTTTGCGTAACAGGGTAATACGCTCTGCTGCTTTTGAGAATATGGCTTATGGTAACCGCCCTTCCGACGACTTGTTCAATTATCATGTGGCGGTCGCGCGTGGTGGCGTAGGCATGACGACAGTAGCCTATGCTGCAGTGAGTCAGTCGGGACTTTCTTTTGATGGCCAGCTTTGGATGCGTGAAGAGATCGTCCCTGAATTGAAAAGACTTACCGATGCTGTCCACTCCTATGGTGCCAAGGCTTCCATTCAGTTGGGCCACTGCGGTAACATGACCCATCGGTCCACTTGTGGCTGCATGCCAGTTGGGCCTTCTGCCGGATTCAATGCATATTCACCTACTTTTGTCCGGAAACTCAAGAAATCTGAGATTTACAAGCTTGTCCTCGACTTCGGTAAGGCGGTCAATTTGGCTCGTAAGGCTGGTTTTGACTGTGTCGAAATCCATGCGGGACATGGTTACCTCATCAGCCAGTTTCTGTCACCTTATACCAACCACCGCCATGATGAGTTTGGCGGTTGCCTCGACAATAGGATGCGTTTCATGAAACTTGTCATAGAAGAGGTGATGCGCACTGCAGGCAATGACATGGCTGTGGTGGTCAAAGTAAATATGCACGACGGCTTTCGTAAAGGGATGGATGAGGATGATTGCATCATAGTGGCCAAGGAGTTGGAAAAATTGGGCGTTCATGCCCTTGTACTTTCGGCAGGCTTTGTCAGCAAAGCGCCGATGGAGGTGATGCGCGGTGCTATGCCTCTTAAGACCTTGCGTTTTTATATGGATACCAAGAAATTTTGGTGGCTTAAGGCGTGTTTAGCCTTGTTTGGCCGCACTTTGATACCTACTGTACCTTTTAGCGAAGGCTATTTTTTGGAAGATGCCAAAGTGTTCCGCGCCAACTTGAAACTCCCGTTGATTTATGTGGGTGGTATGGTTTCGAAAGAAAAAATGGAGGAAGTGTTGGATTCGGGGTTTGTGGCTCTGCAGATGGCTCGCGCCTTAATCAATGACACCGATTTCGTCAATAAATTGCATAGTGGAGAGGTGACACTCAGCGAATGCAAGCACTCAAACTATTGCATAGGGCGTATGTACACTTTGGAAATGAAGTGCCACCATTGCGTCGATGAGGAACTGCCGAAGAGTATCCGAAAAGAAATCAAAAAAGCGGAAAAGAAAGGATGACGATCCAAAATTGGTTGATTCGGTTTCAGGAAGCGCATGGGTATAGGCCTTGGGCTTTAGTTACTGGCGGCAGCTCAGGCATGGGATTGGAGTATGCCCGTCAGTTGGCAGGAATTGGATGCAACCTTTTGTTGGTCAGTAATCAAGAAGCAGAGCTGGGGATGGCCGCTGAGGAGCTGAAACAAGGCCGAAACATTCAAGTTGTTCCGCATTATCAGAATTTGGCGACGGAAACGGCAGCAGATGAATTGCTCGCTTTCTGTCAATCTGAAAACCTGCAAATCGACATCCTTATCAACAATGCTGGAATGTTTTTCTTTGAGGAATTGACCACTGAAAACGAAGCCAAGGCCTTGACGATGATGCGATTGCATGTCTTTACTCCAACAAAGCTTTGTGTCTTGTTTGGTGAGGAGATGAAAAAGCGCGGCTATGGATACATTATTAATATGTCGTCGATGGCGGCCAAGTTGCCTTGTCCGGGCATTACCGTTTATTCAGCCACGAAAGCTTATCTGAAGAGTTTCAGCAAGTCGCTCTATTTCGAGATGCGCCCCTATGGTGTGGGTGTGACTACGGTCTGTCCTGCAGCCATCGCCACGCCACTCTACAGACTGAAACCCAACCTGCTGAAACTTGGTGTGAAAGTCGGGCTGATCGGCACGCCACAATGGTTGGTGCACAAGGCGTTGAAAGGCATGATACGAAAGAGAAGGGTGGTGAAGCCTGGTTTAATGAACCGTTATCTTCCCCCTTTGATTGCCATATTACCTCACGGATTAGTCAAGAAGATATGGCAAAAATTCAAGTGACCATATTATGTCTGTTGGCTTGCCTGACGGTCTCCGCCCAACGCTATGAGAAGGTTCCTTTTGGCGACTTTGAGCAGTGGGCGGTGCGATATATCACCGAATCTAAGGTCATTGGCGGCAAGGAAAAGATTGTGTATATGGTTGGTCCGACGGATACCATTCGAGGGAACCTGGTCTATTCATACAAAAACACCATTTGGTCATCCTCGAATGTCTATGCCAAAGTGGTGGGGGTGACGAAGACCAGTAACAACGTCATGCCTGACCGCGGCCCGAAGGGAAGATGTGCCAAATTGGTCAGTCAGATGGCCTCATGCAAAGTGGCGGGTCTCATTAATATTAAGGTGATGGCGACAGGCTCTATTTATTGGGGAGAGATGCAGGAACCCGTTTCGTCCATCAGCAATCCCTATGCCGTGATGAGTTGGGGCATCCCTTTCACCAAACGGCCTAAAGCGTTATTGTTTCATTATAAAGCGAAGATTCCAAACACGGGCAAATTGATAAGGAGCACCACATTCCGAGCCGTCGAGACTGAAGGGTATGACCCGGCAGAAGTAATCCTCATCCTTCAACACCGTTGGGAAGATGCTGAAGGTAACATCCATGCCAAGCGTGTGGGTACGGCGATGTGCCAAATTGAAAAATCAACTTCGGGTTGGGTGATGGATTGCAGGATACCGGTTATCTATGGCGATGCGAGAAAAAGCAAGGATTACAAGCCTTATATGGATTTGATTACAGGGTACAAGAATATGTACGCATTCAACAGCAAAGGTCAGAAAAAGATTATCCTTGAGGAAGCATGGGCCGACCCGAATAGTCCTGTCACTCATGCGATTATGTGGTTTGCTTCGGGCAGTAGTGGGGCTTTCATTGGCGCCTTGGACAACGTGCTTTGGGTAGACGAAATCAGGCTGGAATATTGATGACTATCTCGTCGATAAGCAGAGAGATAAGGAGAGAGATAATAGGAAAGACTTCTTCATGTAGCCGTCAAATTGGTGAATACTATTCCAGCATCCTGTGAATAGTTTTCACCATCTGTTCTTCCATCATCGTGCATTTTTCATCAGCCTCGATAATAGCGCAAAGGTCTGCGATCAAGTCCATTCGGTCTGCTTCGGCAGAAGCGTATAATGCCTTGTTTTCCCGAATACATTCAAGGATTTCCATGTCGCTCATTTTGTCGAAAAGCTTTTCAACCTTTTCCACAGTGTCGAAGTCGGTTTTTTGAAGCATTATCTTCACTTCTTCCGATTGGATGTTTCCATCAATGTTGGCCGCATAAAGCATCGCCAAAACCTTAAATTCTTCTTTGCTAAGTACCATTGTTTCAATGTTTTATTGTGGATTATTATGTATTTTACCTAAATTTCTTGCTGCAAATTTAATAAAAAACTGATAGAGAAAAGAAATGGCTTTCAAAACTTTTCCTATTTTTGCAGCCGTTTTTTGAGCATTATTAAACACGACATTGACTATGGATTTAAGTAAAATTGTTTCAATATCCGGTAAATCTGGACTGTATTTGGTAAAATCTCAAGCCGTTGGGAGGCTTATTGTTGAATCTGTCATTGACGGCAAGTGCACGCCTGCGTTTGCCCACGACCGCATGAGCTCCCTTGAGGAGATTTCCATTTTTTCCACCGACGAGGACCGTCCGCTGAAGGATGTCTTCAAGATGATTCATGAGAAGATGGGCGACAAGGTGGACTTTGACTATAAGAAGGCTACACCAGAGCAACTGCGCGAGAAATTCGCCTTTGTCATGCCTGACTATGACGAAGAGGCTGTGTATCCATCGGATATGAAGAAAGTGTTTGCTTGGTATCAGATGCTGATGGACAAGAATCTTCTCGACTTCACCGAAGAGGAGGCTCAACCCGATGCACAGGCAGAAACGTCTACCGAAAAAGAGTAATTGTTTTTTCATGGCATTTTTTGTTGGAAGCCGCTTCTGCGGCTTTTTTTTGTAATTTTGTCCCATCAAAAGGTCAGAAAAATGACAAAACAGATTGCAGATTTCAAACTGGTTCAGAAGCAGGATTTCGGTCGCTCGGTATTGCTAAAGTTGCGTGCTGAACAAGCTTTGCCCGAAATCGCACCTGGACAGTTCGTTCAGGTGCGCGTCGATGGCTCGCCCAACACCTACCTTCGTCGTCCCATTTCTATACACGATGTGGATTTCCAACACAATGAAATCACGCTGCTAGTGCAACAGGTAGGAGAAGGGACAAGACATTTGGCTATGGCTGAAATGGGTAATGTTATCAATATGGTGATGCCATTGGGTAATGGTTTTAGCCTGCCCGAAAAAGGGGAGATAGTGTTGCTTGTTGGTGGTGGCATCGGCATCGCGCCGCTGTTTTATTTTGCCAAAGTTCTTGTTGAAAATGACATTCGGCCGATGTTGCTTTTGGGAGGTAAAACGGAGTCGGATTTGCTTCGTTTGGCGGATTACCAACAACTTGGCGAGACTTTCGTGACCACCGAAGACGGTTCTTTGGGCGAGAAAGGCTTTGTTACCATGCACTCGGTTTGGCAGAATCAAGATTTTGACAAAATCTATGTCTGTGGTCCGAAGCCAATGATGAAGGCCGTGGCGAAAATGGCTGCAGAAAAGGACGTTTGGTGCGAAGTGTCGCTGGAAAACCTGATGGCTTGTGGCCTCGGCGCATGTCTATGCTGCGTGGAGGACACCGTCGATGGCCATGTTTGTGTTTGCAAGGAAGGTCCGGTATTTAACACAAGGAGGTTGAAATGGTGAACATGACGATAGACTTGGGTCGCGGCCTTGTGCTGCGCAACCCTGTGATGACGGCTTCGGGAACCTTCGGCTATGGTGAGGAGTACACTGATTTCGTGGACTTGGCCCAATTGGGTGGCATCATTGTAAAGGGTACGACCTTGCATCCGCGTGAGGGCAACCCCTATCCGCGTATGGCCGAAACTGCCTCGGGAATGCTGAACTGTGTAGGACTGCAAAACAAAGGCGTGCAATATTTTATCGACGCGATTTATCCGCGCATCAAGGACTTCGACACCAATGTGTTGCTCAACCTTTCGGGTTCCTCTTTGGAGGACTATGTGAAAGGTGCTGAGATGGTGGATGCCTTGGAGAAGATCCCTGCCATTGAGCTGAATGTGTCTTGTCCTAACGTGAAACAAGGCGGCATGGCCTTCGGTGTGACCACAACAGGCATCTCTCAGGTGGTCTCCGAGGTGCGCAAAGTGTATCATAAACATTTGATGGTCAAGCTGTCGCCGAATGTAACCAACATTGCTGAAATAGCTATGGCAGCTGAGGCTGCCGGTGCAGATTCGGTGTCGCTCATCAACACCTTGATGGGCATGGCCATCGATGCCGAGAAGCGCAAGCCGAAATTGTCTGTCATTACAGGTGGCTTGTCAGGGGCTTGTGTGAAACCGGTAGCGTTGCGCATGGTGTGGCAGGTGGCCAAAGCAGTGAAGATTCCCGTAGTGGGATTGGGCGGCATTTCCAATGCCACCGATGCTGTGGAGTTTATGCTCGCCGGAGCCTCTGCCATCGAAATCGGCACGGCCAATTTCATCGATCCTACCGTTTCGGCGAAGGTTGCCTGGGGAATCAATGAGTATTGCGAGCGGCACGGTTTCCAAAAGGTCACAGAGTTGATTGGGGCATTGGAGTGCTAAAAATGTAGCGTGTCTTATTAGTTCAGGCGGATTTGCAGTCCGACCGTTGCAAGAAGAGTATTCTAAATTCCTTAATCCGTTTGAACTAAGTAAAAAAGTGTCAGATTGAGGGCAAAGGAACGATTTTTGCTAAGGAGTAATCCTATTCAAAACCCCTCTAATCATGAAAAAATCTCGTTTTTATTTGTTGTTGATACTCTTTACGGTCATCGGCTTCGCCATAGGTTTGACTTTCAACAATATCTTTACTAAATCGTACGCTGGTAACGACACTCGTGAACTTGCACTGCCTTCAGAAAACAAAATGGAAATCACTGCAACAGGTACGAGCCGTAGTGCAGATTACGAAATCGTAACCATTTACGGACGCAAATACATCATCTTCAGCAATGGTGAAGACATTGAAGTGTTGAATTACTAGTTCACCCTTTATCAAACAAAATTTACCTCTGGGCTAATTCTGATGCCAAACTTTTTTTCCACGGAATCTTGGATTTTGTGGGCCAGTTCCACGATGTCTAGGCCTGTGCCGCCGCCGTAATGCACCAACACGAGTGCTTGCTTGTCGTACACGCCCACATGCTCGTCGCGCCAGCCTTTCCATCCAGCTTGCTCGATGAGCCAGCCTGCAGGCACTTTCACCATTCCTTCGGTGTCGGGATAATGCGGAATGTTGGGATATTGTTGCTGCAAATCTTCAAATTGCTCGATGCTTATAACGGGATTCTTGAAGAAACTCCCCGCACTACCGATTTGCTTCACGTCAGGCAATTTGGCATCGCGGATGGCGCAAATGGCATCGTGGAGTTGTTGCAAACTTGGATTTTCGATGCCGTTTTGCTCCAGATAGGCTTTGATGTTGCCATACTCGAGGTTGAGCGGCGCGTTTTTCTTTAGCAAAAAGTCAACCGAGGTGATGACAAATCGCCCTTTCAGTTCATGCTTGAAGATACTTTCACGGTAGCCAAAACGACACTCCTCTTTGGTGAAAACCTTAGTGTCACCTGCGGTCAAATCCATTGCTTCGCATTGCAAAAAACTGTCCTTCAGCTCCATGCCGTATGCGCCGATGTTCTGTATGGGGGCGGCTCCAATCTTTCCAGGAATGTAGGCGAGATTTTCAACGCCATGCCATCCTTTGCTGACACAGAAACGCACGAATTCTGGCCAATCCTCGCCAGCCTGTGCGCGAACCACGACCTCATTTCCATCCTCTCTAAGGATTTCGATGCCTTTTGTGTTGATGTAAACCACGAGGCCGTCAAACACATCTTTTTGGAAAAGAATGTTGTTCCCTCCGCTGAGAATCAGAGTTTTATGTTTCCGTAACACTCCGCTTTTGATAAGTGTTTGCAAGTCGTCGATTGTATTAATCTCAACGAAATACTTGGCTATGGCATCAAAGCCGAAGCTGTTGTAAGGTCGTAGGTTGACATTGGTTTTCATGGGTGCAAAAATACACAATAGAAGTTAATTCTCGCCGTTTCATCAAAAACATTCGTATCTTTGTCCCATGAAACGCGCCATCGTATCGGTGATTAACGACCTGGTCACGGACCAACGAGTCAACAAGTCGTGTCTGGCTTTGCAAAAGGCTGGATATGAGGTGCTTTTGGTGGGACGTAAACAACGCAAGAGCCCGCCGATGGATGAGCGCCCCTACGCATCGCATCGTATGAAATTGCTCTTTGAGAAAGGACCACTTTTTTATGCCGAATATAATATCCGTCTGTTTCTCTTCCTGCTGTTTCATCGCGCCAATCTTTTGCTTTCTAATGACTTGGATACGATTCTGCCCAACTATTTCATCTCGCGCCTGAAAGGCATCAAGATGATATTCGACAGCCATGAGTATTTCACCGAAACGCCTGAGTTGGTCAATCGGCCTAAGGTACAGAAAGTTTGGAAGCGTATTGAGGGCTTTGTGGTGCCCAAGTTGGATGAGATGATTACAGTATGCGACTCTATTGCCGATTTGTTCCGTGAGAAATACGGTGTCAAGTGTCATGTTATCAGGAATATACCTCCTCGTAAAGCTTTGCCGCCAAAGGGCGATAAGCAGGCACTTGGCCTGCCTATTGACAAGCATCTCTTGGTCTTGCAAGGCTCTGGCATCAACATCCAACGTGGGGCGGAGGAACTGGTGCAGGCCATGGCATTGTTGGATGACTGTTTCCTGATGATTATCGGAGGTGGTGATGTGCTGCCCATTTTGAAGCAAATGGTTGAAGACAAAAGCATTACCGACCGCGTTCGATTCTTCCCAAGAATGCCTTACCAGCAGATGATGGCCTATACACAACTTGCCGAGTTAGGGTTCTGCCTTGATAAAGACACCAACCTCAATTACCGCTTCAGCTTACCCAACAAGCTCTTTGATTTCATTCAAGCAGGCGTCCCTATTGTAGCCTCGCATCTGCCTGAAATCGAGAAAATTATTAGGTGTTATGATGTCGGTTTGTTTATTGAAGACCACAAACCAGCCACTATTGCTGCAACGATCCGTGAAGCATTGTTGAGCGAGGCACGAAGGGGACAATGGCAGCGGAATCTAGCCCTTGCAGCACAGGATTTGTGTTGGGAAAACGAGGAAAAAAAACTGCTTGAAATCTACCGCCGTTATGACTGAAAATCACCTACATATCATCGCTTTTGATGTGCCTTATCCTGCTAATTACGGTGGGGTGATAGACGTGTTTTACCGCGTAAAGGCTCTTTCGGAAGCAGGTGTCAAAGTGCATCTGCATTGCTTTGAGTACGGTCGCGGCGAACAGGAAATTCTGAATCGTTGTCATGAGGTGAAATACTACAAGCGCGACACTTCATTTGTTAAGCAATTGAGTCTTACACCGTTCATTGTCAATTCGCGCAAATCCGAAGCTTTGGTGTTGGACTTACTGAAAGATGATTACCCTATTCTTTGCGAAGGCTTGCACACAACGGCTATTTTGTTGGACAAACGCTTGAGAAACAGGAAAGTATTTGTTCGCGCCCACAATGTGGAGCACGATTATTACAATGGTCTGGCTGAAGTTGAAAGATGTGGTTGGAAACGGCTGTTTTATCATGTAGAGGCATGGAAATTAAGACGTTATGAGCCTGTTCTTAAAAATGCAGCGGGTATTTTCGCCATATCACAAAAGGATGCTGATTATTTTACGCAATATTATAATAATGTGACCCTTGTCCCAGGCTTCAGCGCCATCGACTCGGTATGCTCGGAAACGGGAAGAGGAGAATACGTGCTTTATCATGGCAATTTGTCTGTGAGAGAAAATGAAGATGCAGCCAAATGGCTGATAGAGAATGTGTTTGCTGAGCTTGACCTGCATTGTATCGTGTCGGGCTTGAACCCTTCCGATAAGTTGAAGAAATTGGTTGATACATATACCAATGTGACTTTGATGGCCAATCCTGATGATGCTGAGATGATTGACCTTTTGCGCCAGGCACAGGTGAACATTTTGGTGACGAACCAACCTACTGGACTGAAATTGAAACTGTTGAATGCACTTTATAACGGGCGTTTCTGTCTAGTTAATTCCGACATGGTGAAGGGAACTTCGTTGGATACCCTTTGTGTGGTGGCCGATGAGCCGAAACAGATGATAGCTGAGATCAAAAGACTGATGGAGGAAGATTTTACTGAAGACGATATTGAGAAACGCGATGCGCAAATGCGACAACTCTATGATAACGAGGCGAATGCGCTGAAAATCGTTGAAGCTTTAAGCTTTAAGCCGTAAGCAATAAGCCATTGACAGGGGCCTTTTGCTTACGCCTTCTAGCATAAAGCGTATAGCTCAAAATCACTCCATTTCCGAACAAACTACCGTCCCATTCTTGCAGTTGGCGATGCGGGAAGGATATTTTTGCATCAAGGTATAGTTATGTGTGGCCATCAGTACAGCGGTGCCGTTCTCGCTGATATTGCGCAATAACTTCATCACATCTAACGTCGTGTCGGGGTCAAGGTTGCCTGTGGGCTCGTCGGCGAGAATGACGTCTGGATCGTTGAGCAGGGCTCGGGCAATGGCTACACCTTGTTGTTCACCCCCCGACATCTGGTGCGGCATGCTTTTGCGCTTGCCGGTCAGCCCAACCTTGGCCAACACTTCATCTATGCGGTTGGAGATTTCATTTGGTTCTTTCCAACCCGTGGCGCCCAACACAAATTCAAGGTTTTTCTCTACCGTGCGGTCAAACAGCAGTTGGAAATCTTGAAACACGATGCCGATTTTGCGGCGCAGATAGGGGATATCCTTTTTACGTAGTTTTGTGAGATCGTAACCAGCCACGCGCACGATGCCGTCGCGGGCGGGCAACTCGCCGTACAAGGTCTTTAACAAGGAGGACTTCCCGCTACCCGTGCGGCCTATGAGGTAAATGAACTCGCCTTTGTGGAGTGTTAGGTTGACATCCGTCAAGACGAGGTTCTCGCGCTGGAAGATTGAGGCATTTTTGATTTCTATGATGGGTTCAGCCATATTGATTTCTTTTGAGATTCCCTTAGGGAATAGAGTTCCCGTTATTGTTGTCGAGCGGCGGCAGCACTTGTTAACGGCTTGTAGCACTATCTGCCGCCGCAGAATAACATAGCACTATTTGCCATTCCCGAAGGGAATCTATTTACCAGCTCCCTGAGGCTCCGCCGCCACCAAAGCCGCCTCCTCCGAAGCCGCCGAAGCCACCGCCTCCACTGAAGCCACCACCACCAAAGCCACCGCCTCCGAAGCCGCCTCCGCCCATAGGAATCCAAATGGTGCGGTTACCGCCACCGGAATAGTTCTGATTGCCGTTGCCTGAACGGAAGATGAGGATGAGGGCAATGATGAAGATGAGGATGAGCCAAAAGGGAATAGGCTTGCCGCCATCAGCATATTCGTCTTGGGTGAACTTGCCCGAGCAAAGGTCCATGATCACATTGACGGCATTGTCGATGCCCGTGTAGTAGTCATCTTCCTTAAACGCGGGAATCATTTCATACTCGATGATGCGCTTGGCAGTGGCATCGGTGACATATTCCTCCATGCCGTAGCCAGGGCTGATGTTTGCTTGGCCTCGCTCGCTGCCTTTCTTTGGCTTCACGAGAATGACCACGCCGTTGTTCTTGCCTTTTTGTCCAACGCCCCAACTGTGTCCGATTTCCGTGGCATACTGCTCGATGCTGTACCCCTGTAGGTCATCGACAAGAAGGACGAGGATTTGGGTTGAAGTGCTGTCGTTATAAGCCACGAGTTTGTGCTCTAAGACATTGATTTGTTGGGCGGTAAGTGTACTAGTATAGTCGTTTACCAAGCGTGGCGGGTAGGGCGGATTTGGCAATTGGGCTTTCACGGTCGCGCCCAAGCAGAGTAAAACGAGAAGCAGCCCTAGAAAGAGTGGGAGTTTATGTCTGTTAGTTGTTCTCATAGGATATGTTATCAGGGATTTCATTGGTGTCGTCGGATTGATAAGGGAAAAAGTTCTTGAGTTTTTCGCCACAGCGCATGATGCCTTCCTCAAGTCCATCGGCAAAGCGGTTTTCTTTGAATCGGCTCTGCATCAGGTCTTTGACGTCGTTCCAGAAACCGTTTCCCACGACCTTGTTGATGCCTTCGTCGCCGAGGATGGCGAACTTGTGGTCTTTGACAGCGAGATAGATGAGCACGCCGTTGCGCAATTTGGTTTTATTCAGTTTTAAGCGGTTGAAAACGAAAAGGCTACGTTCCTCCACATTGCCCTTGCAGTAGTTCTCAATATGCACTTTGATTTCGCCTGAAGTGTTTTTCTCGGCCAGTTTGATAGCTTTCACAATGCGGTGGTCTTCCTCGCGATTCAGGATGGTGATGGCGTTTGACATGATTTGCTCCTTTTGAGCGCAAAAATAGTCATTTTTTTGTGGGAGATTGATATTTTATTAATTTTGCAGCAATAAAACCATTTATTATGAAGAACGATGTGTTTATCAGCTATAGTCGTAAAGACACTAAGATAGTGGATGAATTCGTGAGCCGCTTGGAGTCGGAGGGCTTTCGTGTGTGGATCGACCGCGACGGTGTTGAGAGTGGCGACGCGTTTAAAAGGGTGATTGTGAACGCTATCAAGGAGAGTGCCTTATTCATGTTTTTCTCCTCCGAGTCGTCGAATACCTCGCCGTGGACTACAAAGGAGGTCAGTATTGCCGTACATTATGAAAAGCCCATCATTCCCATTAAGATTGACCAGACGGTTTATAGTGAGGATATTGAGTTTGATTTGGTGAACCTCGACTATATCGACTATACTGACCCAGCCATGCGCCAGCCGATGATGGAAAAACTGGTTAGGACGATAAAATCAAAGCTGCCTCGGAGAGAGGAGAGCGGTATGGTTAAAACGGAGATGAAAACCACTCAACCTGAAACAAAAGAGTTTCCGACAGTTGTCCATAAGAGTGTAGACACGGTTCAAGCCGCACCGACCAAGGATGCCGGCAAAAAAAGCAAGAAAGCGGTTTGGATTGTGTTGGGCGTTTTGGTCGTCGGAGCTTTGGCAGCGTTGATTCCGATGATGTTGGGCTCGCATGGGGAGCAGCCAGAGACCACTCCTAAAGCATTTGATGATCTTACCATCGCTGCCAATGGGGTCAGTTTTATGATGAAACCCGTTGAAGGCGAGACTTTTGTGATGGGTAGCACTGATGATGCCACTGCGCATGAGGTGACAGTGAGCTCGTTTTATATGGGAGAGACCGAAGTGACGCAAGCTTTGTGGAAAGCGGTGATGGGCACAGTGCCTACCCACAACGGAGGCTGGACCGCTGAAACGGGTTTGGGCGACAACTATCCTGCCTACGAAATCAGTTGGAACGAAATTCAGACTTTTATCCGCAAATTGAATGCTTTGACCAACATGAGCTTCCGTCTACCTACTGAAGCCGAGTGGGAGTTTGCAGCCCGAGGCGGAAAGAAAGCCAATGGCTATTTGTATGCGGGGAGCAACCACATTGAGGATGTGGCTTGGTACAACAGAAACTGTGGAAACATCACACACGAGGTGAAGCAGTTGAAGCCCAACGAACTTGGTCTGTACGACATGAGCGGTAATGTTTGGGAGTGGTGCAGCGACCTGTATGATGTGAATGCCAAGGAAACGATGCGTGTGCTTCGTGGCGGTGGCTGGAATCGTAATGCCGACCGCAGTCAAGTGACCTTCCGAGGCAAAGGTGGTCCCGATTTCAGAGGCAATGGTCATGGGTTCAGGCTAGCCCTTTCAAAGTGATTTTAAGCAGCGGGTACTAATTCGTCATGAACAAGACTTTGAAGGCCATAGCAGCCATAATGTTGATGATGGTTTTTGCGGTGAGCTGCAACAAACCAGATAATCCAAGTAATGGCGGAGACAACAGCGGTCAAAACGATAGTATTGTTGAACCTAATAATGGTGGTAATAGCGGAAACGAAGCTCATGATTATGTTGATCTTGGCCTGCCAAGTGGTACTTTGTGGGCTGTCTGCAATGTCGGAGCCGATACACCAGAAAGCGTGGGCGATTATTTTGCCTGGGGCGAGACCTCGCCGAAGGATCTGTATGATTGGAAGAGCTACAAATACGGCAATTGGACTTTCGAGCAATTTGAAATGACCAAATATTGCACCGATTCGTGTTACGGACTCGATGGATTTGTCGACAACCTGACCCTTTTGGAACCCGATGACGACGCGGCAACGGTCAATTGGGGCGATGACTGGCGTATGCCAACCAAGGAAGAATGGGAGGAATTGTACCAAAAAACAACCTGGACTTGGACCGACATTAATGGCGTGAAGGGGAGACTTCTTACCGGCACAAATGGCAACAGTCTCTTCTTGCCTGCTACGGGTTTCCGCCTGGATGGCGAACTTATATGTCTTGGCCTTGGCATTTACTGGTCAAGTACGCTTCACAGCCATTTCCCTGAGCGCGGGTGGAGTTATCATTTTGATTGGGAAAGCAGCCACGTGTGCGGCACTTACGAGCGCAGCCGAGGGCAAATTGTCCGTCCCGTGTACATCAAGAAATAGTTGAACTATACTAAAACAACAATCCCAGCAATACTCAGGCGTTGCGGGGGGGGTATGACCCTTCAGTAAAGCAACCCGAACATCCACAAGGGGATTTTGTTTCCAAAGCCCACCTCGGTTTCGTCCACAGCCAAATAGCTGTTGGGGATGTCTTTAATTTGGTCGAAGCTTTTCTTGCGCCCGCCCACTTCAAAGAGGTATTTCCCGTCAACAAGAAAATCTCCTTTGGGTGGATAGGTCACCTGATGCGATTGGCTCAATTGGTTGAAGAAGAACAACTCACGCATTGTGTCGATGTTAGGCTGCATTGTGAAAGCGTTCATGAGGTTGGTGTTGTTGAGGTAGATTTTTTCGGGCCGCGACAGGTCCGACAACTTCCTGGGCGTGTCGGTGAGCAATGAGAGTAGCCCTGCCTTTTCCAAGGCATACAGCATCTTCAACCCTTGGTTGCGGTCGGTGTCTAACTCGCGGTAAAGCTCTGACATGTTGGGCTTCTGCGGCACCTGCTCGGCCAAAATCATGAACATCTTCTTTGCTTTCTTGATGGTGGATTGCTCCACATTCTCAATTACTGCGTAATCGTTCTCCAGGATGTGGTTGACCACGTTCTGCAAGCGGTTGGCATAGCCTTCGTAAATGTCTTTGTAGAAAGGATAATACCCTATCTTCAGATATTGGACGAAAGCAGGCAGCACCTTGAAGCCGTCGCTGATGATTTCCATGGCGATGCTCTTGTGCTTTTTCAGTAGGTCCTTTAGTTCGATGACGGGGATGTCCTTGATGCCTTCAAACTTCAGGTATTCGCGAAACGAAAGTCCTGTCAGGGTGTATTCCATCAGCCTTCTTGAGAGGTCGCCTTTGCCTTTCTCCATCTTGAGCATCGACGAGCCCGTGTAGGCGACATAAAGCCCTGGGTAGTTGTCGTTGAGGTTCTTCAGTACGGTCTGCCACGAATCCAAATAATGAATCTCGTCAAGGAAAAGATAGCGACCGCCATAGGCATAATAGTCTTCCACCACATCCGCAAAAGCGTGTGTCGCAAACCATAGGTCGTCCAAGGAAGCATACAGCACCTCCGAAGTGTCAGGAAAAGCCTCCTTGATGTGCTGGAGCATCAGTGTGGACTTGCCCGTGCCTTTCGGTCCTTTGATTCCGATAAGGCGGTCTCTCCAGTCGATTTTTTCGAACAAGTATCGTTTGAAATCGGTGGAGGTGGCTTGAAGCTTCCTGTCCAAGACCTTTTGAAGATATTCAATTGAGTTCATGGTAGTTGTATTTTGCCGCAAAGATACAAATAATATTTTAAAACACAAGTATTTTGCTTAAAATAATGTTTAAAAACACTAAAATATTGTATAAAGTAATGTTTAAAAATACTAAATCAATAATATAAATAGTGTTTGAAAACACTAATTGTTTGATAATGCATTTGCGAATCTGAAGATTCTGGTTTAAAGGCGTTTGAAGTGTCTCTCAGGATGTGAGGTCATCTCGTTCAGTCGGTTGGCGATGATTCTCCAGTTAAAGTTTCCTTGCACCATAAAGAGATTCGTGCTTGTCTCGACTGTTTCCTTGTGTAGCATAGCAGTTCCTCCTTTTGCAGGTTGAAGTAATGGCAGACGAAATTCATGTCGATGTCCGAAAGGTGTGGGATGCTCTTGATGACTTCGCGGAAGCCTTCAAAACCACCATAAAGGTCGAAGGCGCCGTAAAAATCCTCTGGCCAGCCCAATTCCACTACTCTTTGTGCGACCAAGGCTTTAGACCGCTGCCAATCAAAGGTGCTCATGTCGTATTCCCACAGCAACGAAGGGTTGATGTGGTGACCGTTGGGATGGTAGTTGGAGAATATCGTATTGGGTGTGGCCATAATCGTTTTAGTTTATCCAAAAATGTCTGAATGGGTTCCTGTATCGATCATTACCAAAACGAGTCGATTATCCTCTTTAGCCCAAACCAGCAACCAATCAGGTTTGATGTGACATTCCCAAAAACCGACATAGTTTCCTGTCATTTTGTGGGGTTGGTATTTCTCTTGGAGCGTACCTGTTTCTTTAAGTTCGGAGATAACAGACTCAAGTAACGAAAGGTCATAACCTCGCTTTTTCAGCAGTTTGACCTTTCTTTTGAACAAGCCAGTGTATTCAATCTCATACATTATTTCAAGCATTGTTCAATAAGGTCGTGAGCGTCTTTTGCCTTGTAGGTCTTTCCCGAGCGATATTCTGCAATAGCCTCGTCAATAGTTCCTTTTTTCGGTTTTGTTTCTTTTTGTTCGGTCACGATTCCACCGAGGGTGACGAAGAGTTCGATGAGTTTCTTCATCGCAGCGCTTCTTCCGTCATATTGTAATGTTACAGTAGCCATTTTCTTTCTTTTTTCACCTGCAAAAATAATCATTTTCCGCAAATACGCATTTCAACCTTGCCAAATCGAGCATTTTTTGTTTCTTTGCAAGTTCAAACAACTAAAGCACAAGCAACATGAACAGGACTATGAAAGCAACCGCAGCCATAATGCTGATGATGGTTTTTGCAGTGGGTTGCAACAAACCGGATGAGCCGAATAATGGCGGAAACAATGACCTTCCTGAAGAACCAGTTGTTGGCTTGTTTTCGATAAATGATAGCACGCAAGTGTGTTTTTCACCAGGTAACCTGCAATACCAAGCCTCAACCAACACATGGCGCTTTGCTGAACACCAATGGGATTATATTGGAGAAGGGAATGCCAATATTTCTGACACCTACGACGGTTGGATTGACCTTTTTGCATGGGGAACTGGAGACCATCCAACGGATACCTCGACTTATATGGAGCATGTTGTCTATGCCAATTTTGTAGATTGGGGCGTGAATCCTATCAGCAATTGGAATGGCTTTGCTGATCAGTGGTGGACCCTTGATTGGTCGGATTGGCATTATTTGTTGTATCGTAGAAATACCGATTCAGGGATCCTTTATGCATCTGCAACTGTTAATGATATATATGGTTTGATATTGTTGCCAGATAATTGGGACGAATCTGTTTTTGCTATAATTGACTATAACCACGGGAGTCCGTTTAGTTCTAATGTTATTACTGAATCCCAATGGGAAATTATGGAGAGGTATGGTGCCATCTTTTTACCCGCTGCAGGAGTAAGGAGAGGGGCGACATTAATGTGGGTTCAGGAAGCAGGCTTGTATTGGATAGCTGGACAGTCAGATCCCTTTGCG
Organism: uncultured Bacteroidales bacterium; assembly: GCA_900317155.1. Lineage (GTDB taxonomy): Bacteria > Bacteroidota > Bacteroidia > Bacteroidales > F082 > Limimorpha. Next base: position 12,219 of record ONFO01000031.1, on the reverse strand, counting down.
TATGTGTTTTATGTTCAGTGTTTTGGGGGTACAGTAGGGATGCCCAATTATTGTCCCCGTTACGCTGGATTGTCCGTGCGTCTTGTGCGTGATGCCGAATAATGAAAATCCCCGTAACGCCATCTTGTGCTACGGGGATTTCTCTAATTCTCTAATTCTTGATTAAAGTTTCTCCATATTCCTCTTGACAAACTCGCTCAAATCCTTGCCTTTCAGCAAATTCTTCGAAAGCAAAGCGAGGTCGTAAATTTGCCGAATGGTGGCTTCCTGTGCGGCTTCGTCTTTGTCGAGTAAGCCAGTGATGACGGGACTGTTGGTGTTGAGCATCAGCGTGTAGCTGTCGGGCATCGAGCCGTAGAACGACATCGGACCACCGCCCATCTGCTCCATCTCCTTCATACGGCGCATCCATTCGTTTTGGGTGACCTCCACGGGAGCGGCTTCGGCACCTTCGTTGCTGAACTCCACATTGAACTTCACCTTGTCGATGACCTTCTCGAAGGCGGCCTTCACGGTCTCCTTCTGCTTGTCGTCGAGGCCAGAGGCGGCTTCCTTGTCATCCTTCACGATGAGTTTGTCGATGGTGTTGGAGTCCACGCGGGCAAACATCGCGCGGTTGTCGTCGCCTTTCTCGCCTTCCTTCTGTTCGTAGGCACTGATGAAATGCGGGTCGAGGATGCCGTCCATCATCAGGACGTTGTAGCCCTTGGCCTTGGCGTTCTCGATGTTGGTGTATTGGTCGTCCTTGTCGGTGGCATACAGATAAACGAGGGCCTTGTTCTTGTCGGTTTGGTTTTCCTTAATCAAGGCCTTGTACTCCTCGATGGTGTAGTATTTGTCGTCGGTGTCCTTGAAGAGGAAGAACTTCTCGGCGCGCTCGTAGAACTTCGGGTCGCTCATCATGCCGTATTCGATGAACACGCGGATGTCGTCCCAGTTCTTCTCGTAGGCCTCGCGGTCTTTCTTGAAGAGCTCTTCCAGTTTCTCGGCCACCTTCTTGGTGATGTAGGTCGAGATTTTCTTCACGTTCTGGTCGCTTTGCAGGAACGAGCGGCTGACGTTCAGCGGGATGTCGGGCGAGTCGATGACGCCGTGCAGCAGCGAGAGGAACTCGGGCAGGATGCCTTCAACGCTGTCGGTGACGAAGACCTCGTTGCAGTAGAGTTGAATCTTGTTGCGCTGGAACTCGTAGCGGTTCTTCACCTTCGGGAAGTAGAGGATGCCCGTGAGGTTAAAGGGGTAGTCCACGTTGAGGTGGATGTGGAACAGCGGCTCGCCAAAGTTCATCGGGTAGAGCGTGTGGTAGAAGTCGTTGTACTCCTCGTCCTTGATGTCGGTCGGGGCTTTCTTCCACAGCGGAGCCACGTCGTTGATGATCCAAGGCTTCTCCACTTCCTTGGTCTTGGGTTTGCCGTCCTTGTCGGTTTCGCCCTCGATTTCCTCCTGCACCTTGCGTGTGCCGAATTGGATCGGGATGGGCAGGAACTTGCAGTATTTGTTAAGCAGTTCGCGGATACGGCCTTCTTCGAGAAACTCGGCGGCATCGTCACTGATGTAGAGGATGACGTCGGTGCCGCGGTCGCCCTTCGGGATTTCGTTCATCGTGTACTCGGGGCTGCCGTCGCATTCCCAGATGACACCGTTCGCGCCTTCTTCTTTGTAGGACTTTGAAATCAAAGACACTTTTGATGAGACCATGAAGGCGGAGTAGAAGCCCAGGCCAAAATGTCCGATGATGTTGGCGGCTTCGGCTTCGCTTTGGGTCTTGAACTTGGCAATAAACTCCTCGGCGCCCGAGAAGGCGATCTGGTTGATGTACTTATTGACCTCTTCGGCGTTCATACCGATGCCGCGGTCGCGGACGGTGAGGGTCTTTTTTTTCTTGTCAACTTCCACCTTAATAGTAAGGTCGCCCAGTTCGCCCTTGAACTCGCCTGATGCTGCCAAGGCTTTCAGCTTTTGCGTGGCATCCACGGCGTTGCTGATGATTTCGCGCAGGAAGATCTCCTGGTCCGAATATAAGAACTTTTTGATGACAGGGAAAATGTTTTCTGTCTTTACTCCAATGTTACCGGTTGTCATATCGTTAAGTATTTAAAATTCAAAATTTAAGATTTAAAATTTCTGTCGCTTCGCGTTATTGCGAGGAACGAAGCAATCCAGATTGACGAACCGCGATTGTCAAATTGTGTGCCATTGGAAAAACTGACATTTTGGCAAATTGTATTTGGAAAAGTTTTATTTTTGCACTTTCTAAATACAACATACAACTCGATATGGAACAGAAACAGTTTGATGTGTTCATCAGTTATTCAAGGAAAGAATTGGATAGAATTAAGGAAATCAAATCTGTCATCGAAGATACTGTGAAGACTAAATGTTGGATGGATTTGAATGCCATTGAAAGCGACTCAAGAAGGTTTACAAAAGATATAATAGATGGTATCAATAATTGTCGGGTGTTTCTGTTCATGCTTTCAAAGAATTCTCAAAATTCAAAATTTGCTCTAAAGGAATTGGATTTTGCGGAAAAGAAGGGAAAGCATGTAGTAATAGTTAATATTGACAACTGTCAAATGAACGATGAGTTTTTGTTTTTGTATGGATTGAGTGATTTGATTGATTGGAATAATGAACCACAGAAGGAAAAACTGATTCGAGACTTGAAAAAATGGATTGGCTTGGGAGAAAGCTTACAAGAGACAAATCAAACTGACGAGGATATATTGGATAGCAATAATGAGAATGAGTCAGATTCAGGTGAAGTTTTTTATTCAAAAGGAGAGGAGGCATACGCTCAAAAGGATTATGCCGAGGCAGTGAGGTGGTACAGGAAGTCAGCGGAGCAGGGCAGTGCTTCTGCACAATATAGCCTTGGCTGGATGTATCGGAATGGTTATGGAGTTGACAAAGACTACGTAGAGGCGGTGAGGTGGTACAGGAAGTCGGCAGAGCAAGGGAATTCCAATGCCCAAAACAATCTTGGATATATGTATCAAAATGGCTATGGTGTTGACAAGGACTATATCGAGGCGGTGAGGTGGTACAGGAAGTCGGCAGAGCAGGGGAATTCCAATGCCCAAAACGGTCTTGGATATATGTATCAAAATGGCTATGGTGTTGACAAGGACTATATCGAGGCGGTGAGGTGGTACAGGAAGTCGGCAGAGCAGGGGAATTCTTATGCCCAGGATAATATTGGAGATATGTATTACTATGGCTATGGAGTTGACAAGGATTATGCCGAGGCGGTGAGGTGGTACAGGAAGTCGGCAGAGCAGGGCAAAGCTTCTGCCCAATGCAACCTTGGAATAATGTATGAACATGGTTATGGTGTTGACAAGGATTATGCCGAGGCGGTGAGGTGGTACAGGAAGTCGGCAGAGCAGGGGAATTCCAGTGCCCAAAACGGTCTTGGATATATGTATCAAAATGGCTATGGTGTTGACAAGGACTATATCGAGGCTGTGAGGTGGTACAGGAAGTCGGCCGAGCAAGGGAATGCTTCTGCCCAATACAACCTTGGATTAATGTATGAAAATGGTTATGGCGTTGACAAGGATTATGCCGAGGCGGTGAGGTGTTACAGGAAGTCGGCAGAGCAGGGGAATTCCAATGCCCAAAACGATCTTGGATATATGTATCGAAATGGCTATGGAGTTGACAAAGACTACGGAGAGGCGGTGAGGTGGTACAGGAAGTCGGCAGAGCAGGGGAAATCTTATGCCCAATACAACCTTGGATTAATGTATGAAAATGGTTATGGCGTTGAAAAAAGCAAAAGGGAAGCGGTGTTTTGGTACAAGAAGGCTGCTGCTCAGGGAGATGAAGATGCAGAAAAGAAAGTGAAGGAATTGAAACGATGGTCGCTGTTTTAATTTTTGGTTGCTAAAACGTGTTTTTATCCAGCGGTGAACGACAAAATTACCTTTTTTGCCGTTGAATAAAAGCATGTTTTGATGATTTGAGACTGAAAATCCTTGTTTTAATGTGTTGATAATAATAGGATTATGGATAATCATTCCGTTTTATTTGCACGGAAACAAAAAACTATCTACTTTTGTAATAATTCTATTACTAAGTGGTTTATTACATATCACAACTATGAACGAAATCTACGACTTCTACAATAATGGTGCCGAGATAGGACGGCTGGAACGCGGCCTGGGCATCGTGGAGTTTCACAGGACAAAGGAAATCTTGTCGCGTTACATTGATGGCGGCAAGGTAATTTATGACATCGGCGGCGGCGTCGGGATGTATGCGGCTTGGCTGGCGAAGAAAGGCAACGAAGTCCATCTGATTGAGTTGGCCGAAAACGCCGTGGAATATGCCAAAGCGAATATGATGCAGGATTGCCAATTTATCGCCGAGACGGGCAATGCCTTGCAAGTCAATCGCCCTGATGAGAGCGCGGATGTGGTGCTCCTGATGGGACCACAGTACCATCTGCGTGATAGGAAAGGCCGCATGCAGTCGCTACTTGAATCGTTCCGAGTGTTGAAGAAAGGCGGCCTCCTGGTGGCTGCGGGCATCTCCAAGTTCAGCTCCATGACTTGGGCTTTGTCGGTGTATGGCGAGAAAAAGAATGCATTGCTCATGGAATTCCTTGACGACCCCGTGTTTTTTAACATGATCAAAGGCGAGATGACCACTGGCGACCATATCAGACCGAAGGAATACCCGAAATTCATCGCGGAGTCTTATTTTACAACTTCTGATGAGATGAAATCGGAAATTGCAGAAGCGGGATTTATGGTGGAGAAAGCCATTTCCGTAGAGGGCTGTATCTGGTTTACGCCTCACCTCAACGAGAAATGGGAAGATGAGGCCAGCCGCGAACGCCTCCTTGACATTGTGCGCATCACTGAATCGGAGCCTGAGATGATGGGGATGAGCCCGCATTTCTTGGCGGTGGCGAGAAAATAACGATTGATTGGGTGTCCAATCAAAACATTTTCTAATTTTGTAGCAAATTAAAACTGAATCAATATGAAAAAACTGTACGCTTTTATTGCGATGTGGCTTCTTGCAGGAAGTGCCTTCGCCCAAGTTCTTGTCAATGAGACTTTTGAAAATGGTAACACCGTAGGCCAGACCCCTGTGGGTTGGGTTGGCGATGGCGGCTGGAAAGCTGGTATCACCATCCCTGACGACAACGAAGCCCGTGGCAGAAAGCCGCATACTGGCGACTGGTACATGTATGCCACCTATAATACCGATGTGTGGGTTTACAAGGAAATCGATGTGACCGCAGGAAACTACTACCGCGTTTCGTTCTGGTATGCCACCTGGCATGTCGATCACTTCAACTTGGAAGTGAAAGCCGGCGCAAACTCCAATCCTTCGGCAATGACGGCCACGGCTGTGCCGATGATGGTGGTCGCCAACGAGGAATTTGAACAGACCTCGGGCGTGTTTCAGGCAACGAGTTCGGGCGCTTACTATGTAGGTTTCCACAGCGTGGCCGACAACGGACCATGGTATTTGTCCATTGATGATATCATCATCGAGCAGACCGAGCAATACAACTTCAATGTGGAGCAACTCACCGCCGACACTTCCGTCTATTTCGGAGAGCCGGCCTATTTGCATTTCCGCCTGAACAACACGGGCATGGAGTCCGACACCTATCTTTTCGACAATATTAGTACACTACCCATTGAGTTTTTTAAAGACGGTGTTGCGGTGACCGAAGTCACGGTGCCTTACAACGGTTCAGTGGAACTGGTCGCCAAGGCCTCTTTGCCAATGAATCTGAACAATAACGAAGTGGTTCACGCCACTTTCGATGTCTATCCTTCTGCTATGGCACCCTCACAAAATGTTGATTTCTCAATTACAGCTTTGGCTCCATACGCTGATTTCCCGCTTGAGGAAGGCTTCGAGAACGACTTTGTGCCCTTCGGTTGGCAAAACCACATCACTAATGGCAACTATGCCTTCGACCGCATCACGGAAGGCTCCACGCCGAGCGCGACACCACATGAAGGCAGCCAATATATGGCGCGTTTCTACACCTATACGAATCCTTCAGGAGGCTCGGCCGAATTGGTTTCGCCCAAGATGAACCTGAATGAACACGACAATATCGTCAGCTTCTGGATGTTCCGCAATAGCAACCCGAATATCAACAAGGACGACCGTATCAATGTGTATTATAACGCTGTGCCACGTTCGGAAGGTGGGCAACTGCTTGGTACCGTTCATCGCTGCACCTATAAGGAACCCGTTGTTGCCGATGTGGACGACTGGTACGAATATGCCTTCACCTTCGATTGCCCCGACGATTATGGCTTTATCATCTTCGAGGGCGTCAGCGACTACGGCTGGAACCTGTATCTCGATGACATCTTTATCAATAGTTCTTCGGAAGACCATGAGGCCCCCACAGTGATTGCTGTCAGTGGTAACCAGTCCTACGCCGACACCGAGATGAACCTCACTTTGCGGGTTCATGATGCTTCAGACATGCCTTCCACCTTGGCGGCTACATATTCGATTTGGGGCGTAAGTCACGATTTGACCTTCATCAGAGCTGGAAAGGGCAGGGGTAATTACGACTACACAGCCACCATTCCTGCCTACGACAACCACACCTCTGGCACGATGACTGTGCAACTCGTTGATGCCTTGGGCAACAGCGCGATGTCGGATGAAATCCTGATTCGTTGGGATTATCAGAGACCTTTGCTTTATGAAACTTTCGAGGAATGTGGCAGCATGTTCACCATGCCCGAAGGCTGGACCACCGACGGCAACCCGACATGGTGGGATTGGACCGTCCAAGGCACGGTGTACTACACGGACTACTACGAAGAAGACTTCATCGTGAATCCGCATCGCGGCAACAAACACGCCGTGTTGGAATGGGACAGCAGTGAGAGTCCCGCGGCACAAGACCAGACTTTGATTACGCCCGTTTTGACCATCACGAGACCCACCGTTTTGCAGTTCTGGACCTGGGTGCAGTACGGCACCGATGGTTATGACCGTTTTGTGGTCAGGGTGTACGACACCTACAACGGCACTTGGGACGACAAATGGGATGCTGCCGACATGCCATACGGACAAATCAACGCATACGACGAGCCGATTTCCATTAATTTGAATGAATACATCGGTCGCAACATCAAGATTGGCTTCAGAGGTTACAACACCTTTGGTGAGTGGCTGGCCTTCGACTGGTTTGTCGACGATGTGAAGGTCGTCCCGACCGACACCACCGATGTGAATGTGAATGAGTTGGCTGCCATGAGGTTTGATGTCTATCCCAACCCGGCAAAGGAAAAGGTTGTCATCGAAGCACAATGCAATATCCAGCAGGTGACTCTGATGGGCATCAAGGGTGAGATGCTGGAGGATAGGAAGACCAATTCGAACAAGGTTGAGCTGAACTTGGAAGGCTATTCTAAAGGTATTTATGTCGTCCGCATCGTGACTGAAGACGGCGTGGCCACACAAAAAATCAACTTGATTGAATAGGGGAGAAGCACATAGGAAACGCGTGCCGCTCTATGCCAAGATCTTGCTGGGCATGGGCTTGGGTCTGGGCTTTGGCTTTCTGGCCATGGCCTTGCATTGGGAAGGCTTTGTGCATGACTGGGTGGCGCCTTGGGGCACTATCTTCATGCGCCTGCTCAAGCTGATCGCCGTTCCATTGGTGTTGGTGTCGCTCATTTTGGGTGTCGTTAACCTAAAGGACATCCGCAACCTGTCGCGTATCGGCTTGAAAACCATTTTGATTTATGTCTGCACTACCATTTTGGCTGTGAGCATAGGTTTGGGTATGGTCAGCGTTATCAAGCCGGGAAAGGTCTTCCCGAAAGACCGGCAGACGGAGTTTATGGAGCGCTACCAGCAGACCGTCTTGGAGCGCGAGGCGCAGATGCAGCAGGTGAAAGATGAGTCGCCCTTGCAGTTCGTGGTCGACATGGTGCCAGAGAACCTTTTCAAGGCTTTGGGCGACAACTCCAAGATGCTGCAAATCATCTTCTTTGCCTTGCTCTTTGGCGTGGCTTTAATAGTCGTGGGACCTTCAAAAGTGCCCTCGTTGGTGCGTTTTTTCCAACAGTTGAATCTCGTCTTGCTCAAGATCATTGACTTCATCATGGCCTTTGCGCCCATTGGTGTATTTGCTTTGATGGCCGCCCTTATTGTGGACTATGCGGGCGATGTGGGCATTTTCTCCGCCTTGGGCTTGTACGCCTTGACGGTGGTGTTGGCTTTGGCCGTCATCATCTTGTTGGTGTATCCGTTCATCATGCGGGTCTTCGGCAAGCGGACGATGAAGCAGTTCTTCAAGGCGGCGGCGCCTGTGCAGATGTTGGCCTTCACTACCAGCTCGAGTGCGGCCACTTTGCCCTTGACCATGGAGCGTACGCAGAAGCATTTGGGCGTCTCTGAAGAGGTTTCGTCGTTTGTGTTGCCTGTGGGTGTTACCATCAACATGGACGGCACGAGTTGCTATCAAGCGGTGGCGGCGGTGTTTTTGGCGCAGGTCTTGGGCTTGGACTTGACCTTTGGTCAGATGCTGCTCATTTTGGCCACTGCCACCATCTCTTCGATAGGTACACCGGGTATACCAGGAGGCTCCATTGTCATGCTGATGATTGTGCTTGATTCCGTTGGTATCCCGATTGAAGGTTTGGCGCTCATCTTGGGTATCGACAGGCCTTTGGACATGTTGCGTACCGTGGTGAATGTGACGGGCGACATGACCGTTTCGTGTGTCGTCGATAATACGAAAAAATAGAAAATTGATTTGCTTATTAGGGTTCGTCAAACGTACATAACTCTTCGTAAAATTCATGCAATCTTTTGATTTCAACAGGAGGGAATGGAGTGGGTATCGAGTACGATATATCGGTTCATGGTATTGGACGATAAGGTGTCCGCATGTGCTCGTGACTCCATTGAGCGACTTTTTCATCAGTGAGGTCGCCATTGTCCCAAAGCCGATCGATTTCCTTCTGCAAGCGAGAGTTCAGAAACTGAACAATGACACTCTTCAAATCTGCAATATCCTCTTCATGTGTGAGGCATGACAGCATGTTGAGCAACTCATACTGCGCAGGTGTAATAGTGGCAATTTGTCCCATAGTTCGTTGTGTTGTTTTTCGTTGGCAAAAATAAACAATTTTCGCAAAAAGAGATAATTGTTTGTTTTGGCTAGTGGTTTTTTGTCGTTCGTTGTAAACAATTGACTGTAAAGTTTTGTTACACCACTGTAAAAAAACGTTACACTTTGCTTTGAGTGTAAAATTTTAAATATTTGAATTTCAAATAGTTAAATTTTTGGCATGAGATATGCTTTCTTTTGGCACGTGTAAAAACATGTGTAAGATGAAAGCTAAACATAACTTTTTTATTTTGATGATGGTTCTTGGAGCCTTGACCAGCGTCAAGGCCCAGGACACCGTCACTATGGATCTCAAAGCCTGTATGCGCTATGCCGTGGAGCATTCCACCAAGATGCGCATTGCCCATGCCGACAACCGCGATGCGCAGATCGACCGCCGCGATGCTATCCTTACCGCCTTTACGCCTACGATTGAGGGTAACACATACGCCTATTCCAACTTTGGCCGTAGCATCGACCCCGAGACCAACACCTATATTCGAACGACCTCGTTCCACAACGGCTACAGTCTCTCGGCGGGCATCAACCTCTTCAACGGATTCCAGGCGGTCAACAACCTGAAAATCACCAAGACGGCCCAACTGATGGGCTTGACGAAAGAGCAACAAACCGAAGACCAGATCTGTCTCGCCACGATGGAAGCCTACTGCAATGTGTTGTATTACACCGAGATGCAGAAAGCCTTGCAAGCGCAGGTAACCACGGCAGAAAAAGCCGTGCAACTCGCTACAAGGCAGGAACAACTGGGACAGAAATCTCACGCCGATGTGGTGCAGATGCAGAGCGACCTCGCCGAGCGCCAGTACCAACTGACCACCTGTCGGAACAACCTCAACAACGCCATCATCACCTTGAAGGATGTGATGTTTTGGCCCATTGAAAAACCGTTGAAAATCGAAGGTTTGTCTGTAGGGCTTTCACACCGTGGCAGCCGAACGGATGAAATTTCCCAAATGGTGGAATTTGCCAAAACCAACATGCCTGCCGTCCTTTTGGCGGAAGGCACGATGAAAAACGCCCGCCTCGCGCTGAAAACGGCCCGCTGGCAGTTGCTGCCCCGACTCTCGCTCTATGGCGGTTGGTCGTCGAGTTACTTCACCTATCCGGGCATGGAGGGATATGTGCCCACACCGTATTTCGAGCAGATGAAGAACAACGGCGGCGAGTATGTGCAACTCTCGTTGAGCATCCCCATCTTCGACCGCCTCTCGAAGCATTCCAACATCGCAAAGCGGAAGAATGCCTACGACCGCGCCCAGGCCGACTACGAGCAGGCGCTCCAGACGGTGGAGGCCGAGGTGCGCCGCGCCATCGCCGACCGCGACGGCAGCGCCGATGCCCTGCGCCAAGCCGATACCCGCGCAGAATTGCAGCAGGAGGCCTTCACGCTGAACACCAAACGCTTTGAGCAGGGATTGATCTCGTCTATCGAATATCAGACGGCCTCAAACAACTACCTCAACGCCCTTGCGGAACAATTGAACGCTAGGCTTCAATACTTTATTAAGAATAGTGTGGTTAATTACTATGGAGGGACATCGTATTTGGAACAATAGTATTTATCACAAAACCGACAAAACTTGCAAAACCAATTTTTAGGGGTTTGCAGGTTTTGTGACAGCTACCGCCACTCCGAATGAATCATTTCTCAATTTGATGCCGTATTTCACTTCGGGGTAAGAGTCCCATTTGATGAGGTTGTTCAACGAGGCTGTGGCTCCGTCCTTGGCTTTCACCTCGACGGGAATCAGCGAGTCGGCATCCCTTACGAAGAAATCCATTTCAATGGCGGGGCTGTCGTGCTTGTAGTAATACAGCTGCTCATATCCCGATTTCCGTAGCATCTCACCGACAACGTTCTCGTAGATGGCACCTTTGTATGTACCGAAGTTTTTGTTGATGCGAAGGTCGTCTTGAGCTTCTTCGTCAAGAGAGGCTATCAAAAGCCCTGTGTCGTGGTAATAGATTTTGTAACATTCGGTGTCGTAGTTGCCTTTCAATGGCAGTTCCACATTGTTCAAGCAATAGCACACATTGACAACTCCAGCCTCTTTCAGCCAATCCACGGCGCCAATGTATTCCCTGTTTCGTGCACCCTTGGCAATCTTCGTGATTTGGTATTTCTTGTTCTCTTTCGCCAGAAATGTTGGGATGTGGTTATACACAGCAAGGACTTTCGCCTTGTCGGTTTCCTTGGCGTATTTCGTGATGTCTTCCTCGTAGTCTTTCAGAAGTTGCCGTTGCAGTTTCAGCGTTCCGCCGAAATGGCCATTGTCGATATATTTTTTGACCACTTCGGGCATGCCTCCCAGCGTCATGTAGTCGCGGAAAACGCCCATGAAAGTGTCCATTTCGAGTTGGGAAAAAGGCTTTAGCGAAAGCATGTGGGCATATAGGTCCTCGATCTGTTCCTTGGAATAGCCCTTGGCCCAAAGAAACTCCTCGAAATCCATCGAAAACATGTCGTAATCTTCTTTGTAGCCTACTGCATTCGACTCGATTTCCTCGTAATAAATGCCCATCAACGAGCCTGAGCAAATCACGTCGAAACGTCGGTCTTGGCAGAATGACTTGAGCGAAGTGGCGCAATCGGGACATTTCTGAAGCTCGTCGAAAAACAGCAGCGTCTTGTTTGGGATAACCTTCCATGAGGGTTCGAGGATAGTGATGTTTTTGATGATTTGGTCCACTTCGTATCCGTCGTCGAAGATGTTGCGGAATTTCTTCTGAAGCACGAAGTTCATCTCCAGGACCGATTCGTAGTTAGCTCGTCCGAAAGCCCTGATGGACTCGGTTTTCCCGATTTGTCGGGCACCTTTCACAATCAAAGGCTTTCTTTCAGGATTGTTTTTCCATTCATATAGAAACTTATCTATTTTTCTTTCAAGTAGTTCCATTGCATCGAATCACATTTTCTGCTGCAAAAATAGTCAAAAAATCACATTTTCTGACAATTTTTTTATCAAAAAATCACATTTTTGTAAAAGATATAAATTACTCCCTGCCTCAAATCCAAGTTGGAAACACTGTAAAGTTTCTTTACACCACTGTAAAATAACTTTACACTTTGTAAAATA
>ONFO01000029.1 GCA_900317155.1 uncultured Bacteroidales bacterium | reverse complement strand
GTCGATGTAACCGAACTTGGCAGCCTCGTACGGGTTGGCGAACTTCTTGGTGTATTCATCCACCTTCTTGGCAACGAACTCGGCGCGCTCTTCGGGGTTGGTGATTTCGGCAATCTTCTTGCCATCAAGCACTTCAACAGCACCGCTGGCACCCATGACGGCGATTTCAGCCGATGGCCAAGCGTAGTTGACATCGTTGCGGAGCTGCTTGCAGCCCATCACGAGGTGGGAACCACCGTAGGACTTACGCAAGGTGACAGTCACCTTCGGCACGGTGGATTCGCCGTAAGCATAGAGCAATTTAGCACCGTGGACGATGATACCGTTGTACTCTTGACCTGTACCAGGCAAGAAGCCAGGGACGTCGACCAAGGTCACGATCGGAATGTTGAAGGCGTCGCAGAAACGGACGAAACGAGCGCCCTTACGGGAAGCGTCGCAGTCCAACACACCAGCGAAGAAGGCCGGATTGTTAGCCACGATACCGACCGACATGCCATCGAAGCGGGCGAAGCCGACGATGATGTTCTTGGCGTAGTTCTTATGGATTTCGAGGAAGTCGCCGTTGTCAACGATAGCAGTGATGATGTCGCCAACGTTGTAAGGCTTGTTCGGGTTGTCAGGAATAATCTGGTTCAGGGCATCCTCCATACGGTCGATGGGGTCGTTGCATTCCACGAGCGGAGCGTTCTCCATGTTGTTCTGCGGGATGAACGACATCAAGCGACGAATGAGGCTGAGGCCCTCCTCTTCGTTCTCGACAGCGAAGTGGGCCACGCCCGACTTCTGGCTGTGGATGCGAGCGCCACCGAGGTCGTCGGTGCTGACGTCTTCACCAATAACGGTCTTCACGACTTTCGGGCCAGTGAGGAACATGTAGCTACCCGCATTGGTCATAATGATGAAGTCGGTAAGGGCTGGAGAATACACGGCGCCGCCGGCGCAGGGACCGAAGATGGCTGAAATCTGCGGGATGACACCCGAAGCGTTGATGTTGCGTTGGAAGATCTCAGCGTAGCCAGCGAGGGAACGTGAGCCTTCCTGGATACGGGCACCGCCCGAGTCGCAGATGCCGATGACGGGAGCGCCAACCTTCATGGCTTGGTCCATCACCTTGCAAATCTTGAGGGACATGGTCTCACTCAAGGCACCGCCAAACACGGTGAAATCTTGAGCATAGACATAGACGACGCGACCGTCGATGGTGCCGTGACCAGTAACAACGCCGTCGCCGAGGTACTGTTGCTTGTCGAGACCGAAATCGACGGTGCGATGGGTCACAAACATGTCAGTCTCTTCGAAGCTGCCTTCGTCCAAGAGGAGAGCAATGCGTTCGCGAGCCGTCATCTTGCCTTTGGCATGCTGGGAATCGATGCGCTTTTGGCCGCCACCAAGACGTGCCTCACCACGCTTCTCCAGCAATTCCTGGATTTTCTGTTCAATTAACATGGTTATATGTGTTTTTATTTGTTCTTGTTTTCACACAGTTCGGTCAACACGCCGAAGGTTGATTTCGGATGCAGGAAAGCGATGCTCAGGCCTTCGGCACCGCCACGCGGGGTCTGATCGATGAGGCGGATGCCCAGTTCCTTGGCCTCTTCGAGGTGGCCTTCGATGTTCTCCACGGCAAAAGCGATGTGGTGCATACCACCGCGACCGTTGTTGTTCTCGATGAACTTGGCGATGGTGCTTTCGGGGCTGGTGGGCTCCAAAAGCTCAATTTTGGTCTGTCCGCAGCGCAAGAAAGCGGTTTTCACTTTCTGGTCGGCGACTTCTTCGATGGCATAGCACTTGGTGCCAAGCAATTTTTCAAAGAAAGGAATGGACTCGTCCAAGCTTGTGACGGCGATTCCAATGTGTTCAATGTGAGATGGTTGCATATCTTAATTCGAATAAATTAATATTTGGTGAATTCACGGTGCAAAGGTATAATAAAATCCTTTGTTTTCAAACGGAAATGTTGCGCTTTTTTAAACAAGAATATCAACAAAGAAAACTCACCTAGAATAATACACCTATCGAATCAAGGTCATGTGCAAAATCCGTTGTAAACCTATCCGTTGCTTTGGGATTGAGATGGACTGACACGCAGAAATTTGCCGTGCTGTTACACAGATCATAGTTCTCTGTGTAATTCAAGTATTTGAACCCAAATCGTTGTGCAACATTTTCAAAATAGTGATTTACTTCGTCCATATTCTTCACTTTTTTCGTAGTCGGTGCATAAACAGGCGAATTGACCAATAAAACATATACTCCATCTTTTTTGCATTCAGCGAGATAATTCTCAAACAACATAACTGCACCTTTATCGAAAACAACTGTAATTGAGTCCATTGCGGCTGCATATTTTCCATCCCATGTGCCTTTCTCAGGACTGAAACCTTTGTATGCAGGCCTCTCCACATTATGTCTAACTCCAATAAATTCAAGTAAGCCATCCTTGATAACACTTTGATAGCCATTGTATCTATACAAAGGGCAAAACAATTCCATGAAACCATACCCCAAATCTCTTAATTCCTTACGCATAGTCCTATCATAAACCATCGGGAAAAAACGATCAGAATCATGTTGATGCCTAATATCTTGCATAATTTTGACTGTTATAAAATCCACTTGCTGTACGATTAACTTTGGCGTGGCATTATGCTTTTTGTAACAATGATATTCCGCAATTTGTGCATTGATTGGATAGCCACCCAAACCCAGACCGTAAGAATTTACATGACAAATCGAATCAATGATTCTCGGGTTGAAATGCGAAAAGCCTCTTGAATTACCCATAAACAGCACATCATATTTCATGTTGCCTTTGAGGATATCTCTAAATGTCTGATATCTATAGCAATCCGTCTTTAACAGTCCAAAACTAAGCATTGCGTCCAAAGCAATTGCTAATAGTAATACCAATAGTGCAAACACCAAACCTTTTCTGATAAACCTTTGCATGACTTAGAATTGAAAATAGATAAAATTAGTTGCATTGCCACCAAAGGCAAAAAGGAAAAACAATAATCCAAAATAGACCATCCATCTTAAATATCCTTTCTTTATAGAACTAATATCCAATACATGAGGTTTCCCTCTTTGTAACCACTCCACAACCATTAAAACAATTATATTCATAAAAAGTGCAGAATTCTCTTTTGCTTCAGGAATTGTAAATACACTTTCATTGCACACTCTGCAAACATACTCCCAAGCCTGTTCAATGTTCTCCGACCTAAAAATAACCCATCCAAATACCGACAAAAAGAAAGTCAAAAGCATCTGGCCTAATTCCTTTAAAGTCGGCAAGATGCGACCTTCAGCTACCTGGTTCGTGTATTTCCTATTCTTGCCCGTAAGGATCAAAGGTAGAAAAAGCAAAGCATGATATGCCCCCCAAACGATGAAGGTCCAATTGGCACCATGCCATAAACCACTAACGAGAAAAATGATGAAAGTATTCCTAATTACCTTTGCTTTACTTACTCGGCTACCACCCAACGGAATATAGACGTAATCCCTAAACCATGTCGTCAGACTGATGTGCCACCTGCGCCAGAACTCCGCAATATCGCGGCTGAAATACGGCACATTGAAGTTTCGCATCAGTTTTATACCGAACAACTTGGCCGTGCCAATGGCAATGTCGGAATAGCCAGAAAAATCGCCATATATCTGGAAGGTGAAGAAGATGGCAGCAAGAAGCAAGGTGCTTCCGCTTTCGTTCGTGTAATTCGAGAAAACTTGATCCACATACACGGCACAATTGTCCGCCACCACTATCTTTTTAAATAAGCCCCATAGGATTTGACGCATTCCGTCAACGGCGGTGTCGTAATCGAACTCCCTTTTCTTTAGGAACTGAGGCAAGAGGTTGGTTGCCCGCTCGATAGGGCCTGCCACCAGTTGCGGGAAGAACGAAATAAAAGCAAAAAAAGCAATAATGTCAGTCGTAGGCTCTATCTTGCCACGATAGACATCGATGGAATAACTTAGGGCTTGGAAGGTGTAGAACGAGATGCCTACGGGAAGTATCACCTTCAACAACAAACCATCAGTGGAAATATGGAATAATTGCCCAAACTCGGTGACGAAAAAGTCGTAATACTTGAATGTAGCCAAAATGCCCAAATTTAGGATGATGTTGAGCCACATCCAAGTCTTGGCTTTTTTATTCGATTCAGCTTTCCCAATAAGCAATCCGCTACCCCATGAGCAGAACGAAGTAAAGGCTATGAGCAACAAAAAACGCCAGTCCCACCAACCGTAGAACACATAACTCGCCACCACCACGAAAGCATTCTGCAACCTCAACTGGTGCTCCGACTTGCTGATGAAGCGATCGAAAACAAACCAATAGAGAAGAAATACTATCGGAAGGAATATCGCGAATTGGATGGAATTGAATAACATAACTTCATGTTTTATAGACACAAAGGTAGAAAAACAATCAAGGCAAAAGCAATAAAGCTAAGAAGCGAAGCAGCAGTACAAAAAACGGAAAAGCCTGATTGATCAGGCTTTCCCGAAAGTGTATTGAATCAGCAATCAACCCAATCTCTTGAACTGGCAGGTAAAGTGGCGCATCAGCTCGGCTTCCCAAGTGATTTCGAGACCGCGCTTGATGCTGTCGCGACGGTCGTACACATTCTTCAAGGCTGCAGCAATCACGTCCATGTGGTTGTTGGTGTAAACACGGCGCGGGATGCAGAGACGCACGAAGTCGTTGCCACCGAAGCGGTTCTGGCGTGTGACAGGGTCACGGTCGGCCAAAACATAACCAATTTCGCAAGCACGGATGCCAGCTTCAAGGTAAAGCTCGCAGGTCAACGTTTGAGCCGGGAACTCTTCCTTTGGAATTTGAGTCAACACCTTGTCGGCATCAACGAAGATGGCGTGACCACCAGCAGGACGCTGGTAAGGAATGCCGTACTCATCAAGTTTAGCAGCAAGGTAGTGCACTTGCTTGATGCGGGTCTCAACCATGTCGAATTCGATGTTTTCTTTCAAACCAACAGCCAGAGCGTCCATGTCGCGGCCGTTCATACCGCCATAGGTCAAGAAGCCCTCGAAGGGAATGCAGAACAACTTGGCACCTTCGTACCAATCCTTCTTGTTAGTAGCAATAAAGCCACCCATGTTGACAAGGCCGTCCTTCTTGGCAGACATTGTCATTGAGTCAGCATAGCTGAACATCTCAAGGGCGATCTCGCGGAGGGTCTTGTTCTCATAACCCTTTTCGCGCGTTTTGATGAAATAAGCATTCTCAATGAAACGAGCGCTGTCGATGTTGACCGGCACGCCGTATTTGTGGCAGAGCTCGCAAGTCTCGCGGATGTTCTGCATGCTGACAGGCTGACCACCAACGGTGTTGTTCGTCACGGTAAGGACCATGAAAGGCACATTACCTTTGTTCTCTTTCAGCACCTTTTCAAGCTTTTCGAGGCTGACGTTGCCCTTGAAGGGAACTTCAAGCTGGGTGTCGTAAGCCTCAGGTACGGTAACGTCAATGGCAAAGGCCTTACGGCTCTCGATGTGGCCCTTGGTAGTGTCGAAGTGGGCGTTGCCAGGAACGACCATACCAGGTTTTACGAGGTAAGAGAACAGCACGTTCTCAGCTGCACGGCCTTGGTGGGTAGGGATGACGTACTCAAAGCCAGTGAGTTCAGTGATGGTGTCCTTCATGTGATAGAACGAACGGGCGCCGCCGTAGCTCTCGTCACCCATCATCATCGCTGCCCATTGACGGTCACTTTGGGCACCTGTACCCGAGTCGGTCAGCAGGTCGATGTAAACATAGTCACTCTTCAGCATGAAGACATTTTGGTGGGCTTCATTGAGCCATTTTTCGCGTTGTTCGCGGGTGGATTTCTTAATGGGTTCAACCATCTTGATTTTCCAAGCTTCTGCAAATGGTAATTCCATAATTCAATTGATTTAAAGATTTAATATTTAATGATTTAAAATTATTAGATTTGTGTTGAAAGTTCCCCTGTGGAGAATGAATAAAGTGGTTGTGTTTGAAAGCGACGGCAGGAAAAATTAGGAGGTTATAAGATGCCATAGGCCGTCGCCTATGACACAATGGCAAACCGATATTCCTCGTCTGAGAATCTCTCAGAAACGATCACGTTCCTTGATGTTCAAGTAAACCATATTACCAAAAATGTGAGGCATTAATATAATAATAAGGTGCTTTCAAAAAACGCTTCAAAATTACGGTTTTTTTGGGAAACAGAAGACATATCGAAGAGATTTTTCTTACTTCCCAATAATAAATGTTACCCATAGGATTTTTTCCGTACTTTTGCAGCCGATTTGTGGTGTCCCTTTTGGACTCAATAGGGAATCGGGTGTGAATCCCGGACAGTTCCCGCTGCTGTGTTGGTTACAACGCTTGCCATGACGTCACTGAAAGCCTTGTCTTTCGGGAAGGCGGCAAGAAAAGACCTCAGTCAGAAGACCTGCCTCAAGTCGCGAAACAAGGCTTCCGGGAATTGGAGCTTGGATTCTATTTATAACAAGGTATGCCCCATGGCTGGGTACTATCTTCATTTTAGGTATTCCAACATTTTTCCAGAGGTTTTGAGGTAATGAACGCATTGTCAAACCAATAGAAATTGTTTTATGCATTTCCGATGCATTATGAATAACTAAAACTCTTTTTTATTACATGTTGTTGCCGGTGACAGTTCCGGCTGTCACCGGCTTTTTTGCTTTAGGAAACAAAAGTTCGTGAGAAATGAAGAAACAATATCATGCAGTCACGGCTGAGGAAGCCGTAAAAGTCATTAAATCGGGCGACCATGTCCACATCAGCTCGGTGTCGAATGTGCCGCAATGTCTGGTCAAAGCCTTGTGCGACAGAGGTCGCGCGGGCGAGTTGAAGAACGTCTACATCCATCACCTGCACACCGAAGGCGCCGCGCCTTACGTCAACCCCGAATTTGAGGGCATCTTCCAGCACAATGCCTTCTTCGTGGGCGCCAACGTGCGTGAGAGCGTGCAAAAAGGCTTGGCCGATTATATCCCCGTATTCCTCGGCGAGACCTCGAAACTCTATCGCGAGCGTTACATCAAGTGCAACGTGGCCATGATTCAGGTGTGCCCGCCCGACAAGTTCGGTTATGTGTCGTTAGGCTCGTCGGTCGACGCCACTTTGGCCGCCATGGAGAGTGCCGAGTTTGTCATCGCAGTGGTCAACAAGCATGTACCCCGCACTTTCGGCGATGCCTTGGTCCACATCAGCAGAATCAATGTCTTTGTCGAAGACGACACTCCCCTACTCACCGTCGACATGCCCGAACCCAACGAAGTGGAAAAGACCATCGGACGTTATTGTGCCGAGCTCATCGAAGATGGTGCTTGCCTCCAGATGGGTATCGGTTCCATACCCAATGCCATTCTTTCGTGCCTCCACAACCACAAAGACATCGGCATCCACACTGAAATGTTCAGCGATGGCATTCTGCCATTGGTGAAGGAAGGCGTCATCACGGGCAACAACAAGAAGCTCAACAAGGGCAAGATTGTCTCCACCTTCGTGATGGGCTCGCAAAAAATCTACAACTTCATCGACGGCAACCACGAGGTGCTGTTGATGGACGTGGAGTACACCAACGACCCCTTCATCATCGCGCAGCAACCCAAGATGACCTCCATCAACTCGGGCATCCAGATTGACCTCTCGGGACAGGTGTGCGCCGACTCATTGGGTGAACGCATTTACTCAGGTGTTGGTGGCCAGATTGACTATGTCTACGGTTCCTCGCGTGCCAAAGGCGGCAAGGCCATCATCGCCATGCCCTCCACCACGCGCAAAGGCATCAACAAGATTGTGCCAGCCTTGGACTTGGGTTCGGGTGCTGTCACTACGCGTAACCATATCCATTGGTTCGTCACGGAATATGGTGCTGTGAACCTCTACGGACGCTCTTTGCAGGAAAGGGCCAAACTCATCATTTCGGTAGCGCATCCGCAGTTCCAGGAGCAGCTGGACGAGGCCGCCTTCAAGCGATTTGGACCGCATTTTCACTATTTGTGGAATAATATTGTGTGATTAATGAGCTACGAATTGCGCGATAATTTCTAATTTTGCACGAAATATTATGCATTATCATTGAATCTCCGATTTTGTGCAATTCGTAGCTCCTAATCAAAACAAAACACCATGTTCAGTAGCATCAACTTTGTAGAAATCTTCAGCGCGTTCATCGTCATGGCCGCTATCATCGACATCTTCGGCTCCATTCCCATTTTCGTGAGCATGAAGGAACAAAACAAGACCATCAAGGCGGGACAGGCCTGTTTGACGGCTTTGGGGTTGTTTTTAGCGTTCTTCTTCGCTGGTGACGCTTTGCTGAAGCTATTTGGCATCGATACGGCTTCCTTTGCTGTGGCAGGCTCGTTCGTGTTGTTCATCTTGGCGGTGGAAATGATTCTCGGTCGCGAAATCATCAAGAACGAAGGCGGAAAGAGTGGTGCCAGCATCGTGCCTATCGCCTTTCCGTTAATTGCAGGTCCTGGTGCACTGACGGCCTTGCTCTCACTTCGTGCCGACTATGCCGTTGTCAACATCATCATCGCGCTGTTGCTCAATATCTTGTTGGACTACATCGTTATCAGCCAACTCGACAGAATCCAGAAACTCTTGGGCGAAAACCTGATTTTCATCCTGCGCAAGTTTTTCGGTGTCATCTTGTTAGCCATCGCCGTGAACATGTTCGTGCACAATATTTCGGTGATCATTGCAAGTGTGCCAAAATAATCCATTTCGACGCTCTAATAAGAAACAAAATAAAGATATTTTTTCTATCATATTGTTACGCCGATGACAGCAAAAGTTGTCATCGGTTTTTTTGTAGCACTCAAAAGAAGAAGCGACCCCAAAAGAAGCCGCTTCCTCACACTCAAAAAACCATCTATGATGTACTTTCCTTATTTCACTATCACTTTTTTTATCAGTCTATTACCATTCCATTCAATGGAGATGTAATAGACACCTTTATTCA
Source organism: uncultured Bacteroidales bacterium (assembly GCA_900317155.1). GTDB lineage: Bacteria > Bacteroidota > Bacteroidia > Bacteroidales > F082 > Limimorpha. The sequence goes on along the minus strand of ONFO01000029.1, from coordinate 41,350 downwards.
AGTGACCTAAATCAAAGGTGGTTTCGTTGCCAGTGACTTTACCTTTCATGATGCTTTGCCCCATAAGGCTAAAGACATGATAATCAAAACCAGAAGCACCCTCTATAGTCAGTGTCAACTGGCCATCAGTGGGATTTGGATAAGCTATGAGACCATAATGGTTTTCTTCCACTCCCTCCACTTCGTTCATAATCACGCGGAAGTTAAAATCCACATATTGTCCATCGCTGGTGGCACGCATGGCAATTTCAGACTCGGCTTGTTCTGCGGTCAAGCGTTCAAGCATCAGAATCCTGCCGTTCATGGTGGCTGAAACCGCCGACTCGTTGGAGTTGGACAGCATGGTGTATTCAATCAACTCGTCTGGGTCATCGGGGTCGGTAGCCACACCGTTGAAGTCGATATACACTAGCTTGGGGAACTCATCCATCACCACATCCGGAACTGGAGTGACGACGTAAGGCGGCTCGTCGATGACGGCGTTGATGATGACATGAACATTGAAGTTGACATATTGTCCGTCGCTGGTGGCGCGCATGGTGAGGTCGACAGTGGCTTGGTTGGCGTTCTGACGCGTCATGACCAAAATCTTGCCGCTCATCGTGGCCGTCAAGGCAGATGGATTCGAGTTGCTGACGATGCTATAGACGATGTTATCTGGATCGTCGGGGTCGGTGGCCACACCGTCAAGGTTGACTTGCTGCGTCTGCGGGTACTCGTTAAAGACCACGTCAGAAACGGGGTTGACGATATAGGGCGGCTCGTCAATGACGGCGTTGAGGATGACATGCACAGTGAAGTTGACATATTGTCCATCGCTAGTGGCGCGCATAGTGAGGTCAGCAGTGGCCTGGTTGGCGTTCTGACGCGTCATGACCAAGATCTTGCCGCTCATCGTGGCTGTCAAGGCAGAGGGATTCGAATTGTTGACGATGCATCTGGATCGTCGGGGTCGGTGGCCACACCGTCAAGGTTGACTTGCTGCGTCTGCGGGTACTCGTTAAAGACCACGTCAGAAACGGGGTTGACGATATATGGAGGAAGATCGGGAGCAGCACCACCACCATTAAAGTTGTCCATGCAGAAATAGGCCGGCGTAATCATGTTGTAGCCACTGCCTCTTGATGACGAAAGGCTAAAGGAAATGGTGGCCACATCACCCAAGGGGCTGAGGTCGAACCATTCCCAAGTATTCAGGACATAGTCTTCCTCATTGTTGGAAAAGCGATAGTCAGCGAGGTAGAAATCCAATGTGCCCACAGTCTGTCCACTGGCATTCTTACCTGTCGCCGTCACCTTGAACCAGTCGGGGTCGTTGCCTGTAGATCCTCCGTAGGGTAGCTCGCCATACCCACCTTGAAGAATGTCCTGATATGTCCAAAGATTGTTGGTGACATAGCAGCCTGTGACGGTATGTAATTGTCCATCGGCGGCATAGACATCCGTCTGCACACCCATGGTATATGCCACGGCATATTGGGTAGAGCCATCATAGCCACAGCCTGCAGCCGCAGTATACTGGGCATTCATACCGGATTGGTTCAAATCCGTGCGGTTGGAGGCCGTAAAACCGCCCCAATAGCCGTTTTGTGTATTATTGGTGAAGAGCCAGCCGCCGCTGGACATTTCATTGGATCCAATAGGGGGTTGCCAAATACCATTACTGCCGAGTTGGACGTCTTCGAAAGTGGCCGGATCCTGAGCAAAAGCCCAAGCAGCCAAAAAAAGCGCGAGGGTTAAAGATAAAAGCTTTCGCATAACTTATTTGTTTTAATGCATTAAACGAATAATGCAAGACCATCGCAAGCAGCTATGCTAATTGCCGCGCTTAGCGTCGCCCTTGTTCCCGAAGGCTTGCAATTGAACTCTTGGTTTGGCAGGTCTTCTGACTCGCCCGAACCTGTCGCCTTCCCATCTGGATGAGCCAGACAGTGGCTTTGTTTGACAGGCCTTACACGGACTTACAGCAGCGGGCACTGTTGCCGACTTACACGGCATTCCCTTGGCCAAACATGATGCAAAGATACGACATTTTCTTCAATCTGGAGCATCCTCATTTATTACTAACCAAACATTCAAAAACCCCAATTTTTGGGGATTGGACTGCGAGGACAAAACCAAGAGCTTTGCAATCGATTTTGAACGAATAGTATCCAACTATGAAACTGAAAACGATTGCAAAATGCGCTGCATTAGCTTTGACATTGTGTGTCAGCTCTTTGCAGGCCCAAGATTCCATCACTACAAAGCCTCGCTTGACCATTGGCGGTTACGGTGAGGCCGTCTACACCCGCAACTTCTATAGCGACAATATGTTCCGCTATTCCCATGCAGAGCGGTACAAAGATGCCAAAGGCCATGGTCGAATTGACTTGCCCCATGTGGTCATCAACTTAGGCTATGACTTCGGCAAAGGCTGGAGCATGGGTTCAGAAATCGAGTTTGAACATGGTGGCAGCGAAGTAGCCGTGGAAATCGAGGCCGAAGAGACCGGCGAATTCGAACATGAAATCGAACGCGGCGGCGAGGTGGCTTTGGAACAATTCTGGCTGCAAAAGTCATTCGGCAAGGGCTTCAACATCCGCATGGGACACATCGTGGTGCCCGTTGGACAGACCAACAACGCCCACCTGCCCACCGAATTCTTCACCTGCTACCGCCCCGAAGGCGAATTCAACATCCTGCCTTGCACCTGGCACGAGACAGGCATCAGCCTGTGGGGTAAGCTCGGCGACTGGCGCTACGAGGCCATGGTCATCCCCGCCTTGAACTCCAACATGTTCAACAATGCCAACTGGGTGAAGAATGGCTCCGCCTCGGGCTATGAGTTCCGAGTGGCAAACAACCTGGCAGGTGCCTTGCGCATCGACAATTACAGCATTAAAAACCTGCATCTCGGCGTGAGCGGTTACATCGGCAACACCTTTAATAATGACATCGTCACCAACGAGTTCAGCGAGACCAGCCAATACAAAGATGTGAAAGGCACCGTTGTCATCGGCACGGCCGAGTTCGACTACAAAGGCCACGGCCTCGTGGTGCGCGGCAACTTCGACTATGGTTACCTCAGCGACGCCAACCTCATCTCGTCGTGGAACAAGAACCAGAACCACCAAAGCTTCTCGCCCTATCCGCGCTCCTTGGTCGGAGAGAAAGCCATCGCCTATGGCGGTGAGATTGCCTACGACATCATGCATCCGATGCACAACACCGGCGACCAAAAGCTCTATGTCTTTGGCCGCTACGATTACTATGACACCTATATCCCCACCGCCAGCGCCCTCACCGACTACCAATGGACCGACCGCCACGTGATGACCCTCGGTGTGAACTACTATCCCATCAAGCAGGTCGTCATCAAGGCGGAATATGCCAAACGCTTCCTGAAGGAGCAGTACAACGATGAACCGATGTTCTCGTTGGGCGTGGCATATAGTGGATTCTTTACGAAATAATCTTAATTAAACACATAATCAAATGAAGCATTTATTCAAATCCGCAGCTATAGTTGCTGCATCCCTCCTGCTCGCAGTGAACTTCAGCTCCTGCAAAAAAGATCCTCAAACCAACACTGAGGAAGCCAACAAGGCCCAAAAAGAGGCCATCGTCAAACAGTACCTCAACCACACGGTGTATCCCACCTATGCCAGCTTGGCTGAAAAGACAGACGCTTTGGTGGAGAACCTCGAAGCCTTGAAGGCCAACAAGACCCAAGCCAACGTGAATGCCGCCACGGTCACCTTCCTTGAAGCCCGTAAATGGTGGGAAATGAGCGAGGCTTTCCTCTTCGGCGCCGCCTCTGACTTCGGCATCGACCCGCACATCGACTCATGGCCGCTCGACGAAGACGCCTTCAATAACCTGATGGCCAGCCCCAACATGATTGCCGCCCTCGCCACTGATGAAGACGGCATGGTAGCCGGTGAACAGCTTGGCAACGCCCTACTTGGCTTCCATGGCATCGAGTTCATCCTCTTCCGTGAAGGCCAGCCACGCAATGTGAATGAGATCACCGACGACATGATGACCTACATCGTCGCCGTGTCGCGCGACCTGCGCAACCGCTGCTTCCAACTCGAAGTGAGCTGGAACCCCAACGCACCGCAAGCCCACAAAGACCTGATGGAAGAACTTGAGTTCAACACCACCGTCAACGGAGGCGCCAACACTTACGGCGAGAACATGACCCAAGCAGGTCAAGCCGGTAGCACCTTCGCCACCTTCACCAACGCCCTCGAAGCCATCGCTGACGGATGCATCGACATCGCCGATGAGGTGGGTACTTCCAAAATCGGCAAGTGCCACACAGGTGAAGACGTGACCTATGTGGAGTCACCCTACAGCCAGAAGTCCATCACCGACTTCTACGACAACATCACCAGCATCAAGAACGCCTACATGGGCGGCATGGAAAGCCAACGCGACGAAGCCCTCTCGCTGCACACCTATATCAAGGACAACAACAAGGAACTTGACACGAAGGCCATGAATGCCATCGACAACGCCATGAAGAAGATTCAAGCTATGAAGGCTCCTTTCGTACAGTACTATGCCGACGCCAGCGCTGGTGAGGCCATGGAAGCCTGCCAAAACCTCTCCGACGTGATGGCCGAGGTGAAGGCTGAGTTTGGAAAGATTGATAGAAAGTAATCCAATAAACCCAAATATCATGATGAACTACAAACATTTAAGCATCTATGCCCTTGCAGGCCTCATGGCTTTGGCCGCCTGTAACCCTAAAGACCCCATCCCCGAGGTCATCAGTGAAGAGACCTACGCCGGCGGCGAACTGGGCACCACCTTCAACAGTTCCCAATCCGCCTATGAAGATCCCACCCCTGCCGTCGAAAAGGCTGGCTTGGGTACTGCCTTCAAGTACGGCGAGTATTTCTTTGAGCGCACCTACACACAAAGCAACGAGCCTTTCAACGGCCTTGGTCCTCTTTATATCCGTAGCAGCTGTATCGCTTGCCATCCCGGCTATGGTCACGGAATGCGCATGAACCGCTATCGCGCCGACGACTGGGGCAATGGCTACCTGCTCGTGTTCACCGACAAGAACGACACTTACCTGAGTTCTTACACGGGCATGCCTCAAACCAAGGCAGTCGCGCCCTTCAAGGCACCCTTGGATGAAACTCAAATCCAAATCAACTGGCTGAGCTACACCGACGAGTGGGGCAACAAGTTCCCTGATGGTGAGACCTACAGCCTTACCTATCCTGAGGTCTACATCCCCGAGGAGGCTTTCTATGTACCGCTCGAAGTGGGAGGCCAACCCATCCCCTACAGCGATTTTGTCTGCCGTCTCGAATCGACCATCGGCATCTACGGCACTGGCTTAATCGATGCCATCCCCGACGACTCGCTGAGAGCGCAGTACCAAAAGGAATACAATGACGGCTACATGCAAAATGGTCTCAATCCCGCGATGTGGGCCGGCTCTGACTTCGCCCCTACGGGTTATTATGGCAACACCACCCATCCCAAGAAGTACACCTACGCACTCACGCGTGGTCCTTTGCAGGATGCCCCCGGCGCCAACGCCATCTGGAACATCACCAACGTGACGCACCGCACCAAGATGGGTCATTACATGACCGCTGCCTACGCCACCAAGGCGTCGCAAGACCCCGACGTACAGGCTGAGTTCTACAACTACTTCCCGCAGTACAACCTCACGGGCAATGTGGAGACCGACATCTACAACTACCTGATGATGAACGACCAAATCCCCGAATCGCTGAAAGTGCCCGAGATGAAGGACGAGGACTATGTCAACTTCATGGTGTGGCACCGTGGCCTGGCCGTGCCTGCCGCCCGTAACATGGACGACCCCGAAGTGCAACACGGCAAAGAACTCTTCAACCAAATGGGTTGTGCCTACTGCCACCGTCCGTCATGGAAGACCGGCGACGACATGTTCGCCGACCCGACTGGCTTCTTCGCTGACGGTGACGCTCGCCTGCCACGCTATCCCAACCAGAAAATTTGGCCTTATAGCGACTACATCCAGCACAAGCTCCACATGGAGAACGACATTCGCACAGGTTGGTGCCGCACCACCCCGCTCTGGGGTCGTGGCTTAAGTGCCAGATGCACCGGTCGCAGCGACCGTTTGCACGACTGCCGCGCACAAACCGTCATCGAGGCCATCATGTGGCACGGCAACGCCCAAAGCGATGCCCGCCGCTCGGTGGAGAAATTCCGCGAGCTGTCCAAGGAAGACCGCGATGCCGTCGTGAAATTCATTGACGCGATTTAACCAACACTTGTAGAGACGTGCCATGACGCGTCTCTACAGGCACGAAACAACAATCACAAACAATAAGGAATGGTTCAAGCAAAAATCCCCAAATTTGGGGATTTTTGCGTTTTGGTAAAATATCGGATATTTGCAACGTAATTCTCCTAAATACTCATAACACCTATGAAGTACCTCCGTCACATAACATCTGTCTTAGTCATCATACTCATCGCCGTCCTCGCCGCAGGCACCATCGTCGAGAAACTACACGGCTCGGAGTTTGCCCTTATCCATGTCTATTCCGCATGGTGGTTCGTAGGACTATGGGCTTTGTTGGCTGGCCTTTTGGCCTTTATGGCGGTGAAATGCCGTTTGTGGAAACGGATGGCGGTTTGCACCTTGCACCTGTCCATCCTGCTCATCCTTTTGGGTGCCCTGCTCACCATGCTTACGAGTCAACACGGCAGGATGAAGCTTGAGCCCAATCGCCCCAATAGCCATTTTTTCATCCAAGACAAAGGCGAAATCACTAAAGAAGCGCTGCCCTTCAGCCTTACCTTGGACCGTTTCGAGATAGAGAAATATCCCGACAGCAACAAGCCGAAGGACTATGTGAGCTATCTCCAACTCAAAGACGGCAACACACAAGAGGATATTGTCATCTCGATGAACAACATCTTGAGGCACAAACATTACCGTTTCTACCAAAGCGACTACGACGAGCAAGGCAACTCCATCCTCGACGTCGCCCGCGATCCCTGGGGTATCGGGGTAACATACGCGGGCTATGCACTGCTCTTCGCGGCCTTGGTGGCTATTCTTATCGAACGACGGAAAACTTTCCGTGTCGTCACCTGGTCATGGCTTGCGGTACTTGTAGTTTTGATGGTGGTGCTCTACATTAGGATGCTCACCCATCCTCTGCTGCCAGTGCTGCGCTCGCCTTTCTTCAGTTTCCACATCTCGACCATCGTCACCGCTTACGCTTTGTTGCTGGGCATTCTGGTAGTCGGAATCATTGCCCTCATCAAGCCGAAAGACAAAGTTCGTATGGAGCGATTGAAAAAACTTAGCACGGCGATGCTCTACCCTGCCGTGGCTTTGCTCGCTATCGGCATCTTCATCGGGGCTGTGTGGGCCAACGTCTCGTGGGGCAACTATTGGTCGTGGGACCCGAAGGAAGTCTGGGCACTCATCACCCTGCTTATCTATGCTGCACCATTGCATGAAAAGCTTTGGAAATCCTTCCAGAAACCTATGTTTTTCCATATCTATGGCATCCTCGCCTTCTTGAGTGTCGTCATCACCTATTTTGGTGTCAATTTGATTTTGGGTGGAATTCATGCCTACAATTGAGTTTTTTCTCTATTTTTGCCCAAATTTACAAGCAAATGAGAAAACTCTTTTTTACCCTATTGGTAGCCTTTCTTGCCAACCAGGCCTTCGCCGACAGCATCCTTATCGAAAGCTTCGAATATGCCAACCACGACTTCGAAAAGCCCACTGGTTGGATTTGTGAAAACAACTCATGGCTTTGCGGTTATCTGGAAAAAGACCACAACCGCATTCCGCATTCGGGCAACTGGTATGCATTTTCAAACGCAGACGAATCGTGGATGTATATGCCGCTCTACCTGATTACAAGCATGCATTACCGCTTCACCTGCTGGGCCATTTCGGATGGCGAGTTCCAACTCGAATTCTGGACAGGCAAAACACCTGATCCCAACAGCATGCACACGCAACTCCTCTCTGCGACCATCAATGGTGACACTTACGAAAAGGTATCATCATACATCAATTCCATCCCTGAGGACTGCGAATATGTCGGCATCCGCGCCATTGCAGCTCAAGGCGCTACCTACCTCACCATCGACGACATCCAAATCGACATGGTACTACAATACGACTTTGAGGCCGAACCCATCACCGGCGACACGGTCTTGTACCCTGGCTCGCAGGCCACCTTCCGCTACCGCGTCCACAACACGGGCTACGACCCGCTTGACATCACCGCTCATCCTTCCAACGAGTATTTCACCAATTTCAGCACTTATGTCAACGGCGTCAGTGGCATGACCTTCCCCGTACAACCTGACGAAACCGTCGAAGTGACAACCTACGCCACCCTACGCCCCGAAACCGAGCCCGGCACGGTGACATGGCTAGACATCATAATGACCATCCCCTGCGGATGCAACACGGCCATGGTCACCTTCTGGGTAACACCACTTGACCCAACCGCGCTATCTGAAAACAAAACGCCAATAATCAGCGTATTCCCCAATCCAGCCACCGATTTCGTGACCATTGAAGCAGAAGGCCTTCAACAAGTGACCTTGTATGACATGACTGGCAGAATACTCAATAGCATTTTTACCTACGGCAATAAACAACAACTCGATTTGAGAGGGCTTCAAGCTGGAACTTATGTCATTTTGCTTGCTACCGAAAGCGGTTCGAAAAAGCAAACTATCATCAAAAAGTAATCAACACAAATCGATTCAATATGCTTAAATTCAAAACATTATTTCTTTCTGCTCTTCTGCTCATCGGCCTAAACACGATGGCTCAAGACGAAAACGAACAACGCGTCGGTGCCAACTGCACCAGCATCATGGTGGGCAAGAAAGCCTCTACCGACGGCTCTGTCATCACCTCCCACACCTGCGATGGACGCTACCGCACCTGGATGCGTTGGGAAGCCGCCGCCGACCACGAAAAAGGCGAGATGTACAAAGTCTACAAAGGCACTATGCACACCGAAGACCCCTTCGACAACCGCAACGTGGAATTGGCTGGAGAAATCCCACAGGTAGCACACACTTATGCCTACCTCAACACGGCCTATCCCTGCCTCAATGAAAAACAACTGGCCATCGGCGAAACCACCTTCTCGGGTCCCGACACTTTAGTGAACAACAAAGGCATGTTCATGATTGAAGAACTCGAACGCGTGGCTTTGATGCGTTGCGACAATGCCCGCGACGCCATCCAACTCATCGGCAAACTGGTAAAAGAATACGGCTACGGCGATGGCGGCGAGTGCATCACCATTGCCGACAAGAACGAAGTCTGGCAGATGGAAATCCTCGGAGAAGGCCCCGACAAAATCGGCGGTGTTTGGGCAGCCAAGCGCATTCCCGACGACGAAGTAGGTGTCAGCGCCAATATCGCACGTATCGGTAAACTCGAGCGCAAGAGCAAGGACTTTTATTGCTCCGACAACTGCGAAGCCGTAGCAAAGAAATATGGCCTTTGGGACGGACAAGGCGACTTCATCTTCTGGAAAGCCTTCCGCGCTTCCTACGGCGGCGGCAAGAACTACAGCGACCGCGAGTTCTTTATCCTCAGCCAACTGGCTCCTTCTTTGAACCTCAACCGCGACATGCCTGAACTGCCCTTCTCGGTGAAGCCCGATGAGAACGTCGACGTCCGCAAGGTGATGGAACTCTTCCGTAGCACCTACGAAGGCACCGATATGGATATGACACGCAACGTGAAAATGGTGAGCAAGAAACGCACAGATGACGGTGTAGTCAACGACACCATTATCAGCCCTATAGCCAATCCTTGGGTGAGTAGCACAATGATGAACACCATTAATTATCTGGCACCTGGCACCATCAACTTCCAACGCACCGTGGCCGTGGCATGGAGCAGCTACCATCATATCATCCAATGCCGCAGCTGGATGCCCGACGAAATCGGTGCTATTTGCTGGATGGCCTGCGACAACCCTGGCCAAAGCCCGCGCATACCGATTTTCTCCGGCTCCACTACCCTGCCTGAAGGCTTCGACAAATGCGGCCAACTGCGTTACCGCGACGAGGCTTGGATTTGGCACTATCGTAAAGCCAACAAACTGGCTACCGTACAATGGGGTCGCACCAAGCAAACCCTACTTGGCACGGCCAACCGTTTCGAACAAAAAGCTTTCGATGAAATCCCCGCCATCGAAGACAGAGCCCAAGCCTTGATTGCCGACGGCAAGAAGAAAGAAGCCACCGAACTCCTCAACCAATACACCTCCGACTTCGCCGCCTCAACGCGCCAAGCATGGAAAGAGATGGAGAACAAATTTTGGTATTGGTTCGGTACGGGATTCTAAACTTCTATCATTACATACATCCATGAAAAAAGGGAGCAATAAGCTCCCTTTTTTCATGGATGTTGATTCACCATTATCATTACCTGGTCTCCAGTCGATCCGCCCAACTTTATTCTACCCATTCGCGGTCGAACCCCTTCCATCGCATCAACTGTGATAGTGAATTCTCCATTGCTGAAGCCACTATTGGGCGTACAATGTATCCAGTTTTCAGTGGTATTAACCGACCATGACTGGTTTGCCGTAACTTGGATGACATATTCACCACCTTCGGGACGTGCCTCAATTTCCGTGAGACTTGCCTCAAGGATGCTGTACCAACCCTCTTGTACTATTATCATAGTAGCCATAATCTGCCCATTGTGCTTGGCATTCACATAGCCAATCCTATCCTCCGAATTCTCATTGAAGTCAACAACGATATCGAACGAGGCATCACCTTCTCCAGTAGTAGTATTTAAAAGATTAATCCACTCACTCGCCTGAAGTTGCCAAGTTGTGTTTGAAGTCAACTCCAAGTGCTGTATACCACCCGAATATGAAACGTACAACGTGTCGGGTTCAAAACCAACGAAAAGAGGTGTGTCGCCTGCCGCCTGATTGACCATCACTTCCTGAACCAAATCACCCGATTTAACAATAACGTATGCCATTCTGGGTTCCAATAATGTATTAGGGTTAACCCCTATCGTGACAGTGGCATTTCCTGTTCCCGTCATAGGCGTAACGGTAAGCCAGTCATTACTTGCATCAATCGTCCAGGCATCATCACATCCGATGGTCATGGACTGTTCGCCACCTTCATTTCCAAACTGGAATGAAAGAGGAGAAACCTCCAAGAAATGCGGGTCAGGCAAGGCTTCCTGACTGATGCTTAAGATAGCTGTCATGTTACCACCCGAAGTGAAAACGACAGTGGTCTGGCGCTGGACATATTCAGGGTTCTCTCCTAAAGTCACACTGACTTCACCATTGCCTTGTCCTTCTGTTTTGCTCAGCGTAACCCAATCTACATCAACTGTAGCCGACCACGAATCTTCGGTAAAAACGAAGACTGACTTGGTCTCTCCCGCACTGACAAATTCAAGGTTTTTAGGCCTGACATCAATGCTTAAAATCGGATCGACAGTCTGAATAACATGGACTTTATCGCCATAACTGCTGTTTCCGAAAAACACGTCAGCTTCTCGTGAATCAGCCATCTCACCGTCAATAGGCATGACCGTCAACGTGACTGTCGCATTATCGGAACCATGAGTCACCGTACTTGAAATCCACTGAGGTAGGCCGACTTCCCAATCGACATTGGACGACACCGAGACAGTATACTCACCGCCATTGCTGCCACATTGTATTACTTTGGGCGACACAGTTAAATAGTATTCCAACGCATTTTGGGTCAAGTTCATAGTCGCCGCATTATCTTTGGTAATGGCTTTAATCTGTGCCGAACGGCTATCCTCTGTCGCATTGGCTTGGGCAGTAAGCGTCAACGTGGCATTGCCACTGCCCGACATGGGCGAAACGGTAAGCCACTCTGCAGTGGACTCGATAGTCCATTCGCCATTCGAGTTCAGCGCGACTTCAACTGAACCGCCCGCGGCTTCCATCTCTTGCGTGGCTACAGCAAAAGAAACATCAACGGGCTTACGGCAACCTACAATGGCAAATGCCACGGCTGCGACAAATAATAAGTACTTCAGATTTTTCATTGAAACTAATTATTATGATAAGAAAAAAGTAACTCTTTGTATTTGGTAACGCAAAAACAGATGGGTTAGTATGCCTAAGGCAAAAAAAGTGCGCCTGCACAAAGCAGACGCACCAAACTAACATGAAAAACTTATCTGGTATATTACTATAATCAGAAGATATCGGTTCTGTTGTCCTTAATCTTAGCCTGATTTCTCAATGCGTTGTAGACAGCACCACCGCCAACCTTGTTAGTGAATTGGCTGGTCTTCTCTCTGACAATATCCGAATAATTGGTAGTCTCAGCAGGCGCCGTGAATTTCACATTTTTGATAATGAAAGCACTGCTGTTTCCTGCAATGGGACCTGTCTCCTGACCTTCTTTCATGCCAAGGAGGGTACCAACAATGTCAGCTTCAACACCAAAGTTGCCTAACACACGCGAGTCGATGGAGATATCAGAAACTGTAGTGGACTCAGCACCCAATTCTTTAATCATTCTGTCGACATCATTACCACAAGCTTTCATCTTCTCCACAGCAATCTCACCTTTCTTCTTATTGAGGATCTGGTATTTGGCCTGGTCGATGATAGCCTCCAAAGGAGCATAGCCTTCATGGACGACACCTGTCAAAGCAGCCACAACCAGCATATTGTCGAGTTCGAAAATCTTCTCGGAAACATCGCCCTTCTTGGTCTTTTCATCGAAAGCCCAACGCACAATCTCACGCGGGTTGTCAATACCAGCAATCTGATAGGTCGACTTGTTCATTCTCGGCATGGTACGTTTGGTGAGACCTTGCTCCTCGATAGCTTTATTGAATTGGTCGTAGGTTCTGTTATCGGTGACGAACTTGTTAGCTTGGGCATAGATGTTTTGGTAGGTCTTCGTGCTCGAGGTGATTTCATGGGTCAGATAAGCAAGACGAGCCTTGGGTTGAGGTTCGGTCTTACCCGTAACCTTCACAACATGGTAACCAAAAGGCGTCTCCACAACACCCAGTGTACCCACAGGGTTATTCAAAACATAAGTATTGAATTCAGGAACCATCTGTCCATCGAGGAACCAGTCGAGGTCACCGCCTTTTTCCTTGGTGGCATCGGTGTTGTACTCAGCAGCCAACTCGGCAAACAGTTCATCGTTGTTCTTGGCAGCTTTCAGCTGAGCCAGCAACTCATTGGCTTTGGCTTCGGCTTGCTCCTTGGTAGTGATGGTATCTTGACTACCATAAGCACCTTTGTAGCCAATTAAGATGTGGCTGGCCTTAAGTGAGTCAGGACGGTTCTGCATATCAACAATACGGACAAGATTGAAAGCGTCTCCGTCTTCGTAAGGTCCATAAACGTAACCCACACCATTGCCACTGTCGAAGACAGCCTTTTCGACTTGTTCAGGAACGTCTTTACGACCCACCCAAGTGCTGTCGTAACGCTTGTCGGAATTGGCATTCACGAAGCTGACCACATTTTCAATAGCGGTAAATTCGGGCTTCATGTCTTGCACAAACTTCAGGGCTTCCTGACGGTCTTCCAATGACGGTTTAATCTCGAAAACGACGTATTCAATGTCACGTCTTTCATCTGTCTCATAACGGTACTTATTCTCCTCATAGAAAGCTCTGTTGTCGGCATCAGTAACGGTCACCGTTGAATCCGGGATAGTTGTATAACGCAAAGCGACGACATCGGCAGAAGCCTTCATGTTTTTGTTCTCATAATACTTTTTGGCCAGAGCTGTGGGAAGGAAATAGGAAGCCTTCACCAAGTTGTCGAACTTCGTCTCCAGACGATTCTGCTTCAAAGCCTTCTCGAAATCAATCCAACGGTTGTAATACTCGGCCGGAAGGTCGCTCAAGTTTTGGAGATATTGAACCACGCGCTGCTGGTCAAAACCATTAGCATCGCTGAAGCTCTGCTTAATCCATTCATGCGGGTTTTCGCCCGTCATTTGATCCATAAGTTCCTCACTGGTGATGCCGATACCTGCCGCATCGTACTCTTTAGTCATGAGGTTTTCCTTGATCATCTCTTCTAACGTGTTATTATAAACACTATAGGTCTCTGCTGAAGAGAGATTGTTGTTGTTTGTTGAAGACTTTCTGTTTTCAAGATTCTTCTCCTTGAGCTGTTCATAGTCCCTGATGGAAATCTTTTCGCCATCAACAACCGCCACCGACGGGCCAGTGTTTCTTCCCTGACTCTGGAAAAGGTCTTGTAAGACAAACGCTAACAATGCGATACCGATGATTGCAATCAACAATCCTGAGCGTCTTCTGATTTTTTCAATTGCTGCCATAATTCTATTTTTCTATTACTATTAAACTTCAATTTTGAGCGTGCAAATTTAGTAAAGATTTCAACTCGCAGGGACAAATGTTTGATTTTTATTTTTCAAACGCCTTATTTTCGGTGTATTCGTTCTATAAAATATTAAAAATCAATTATTTATTTTGAATTTGTAATTCCACTTCATCCAATTTCATATGGGATGCCTTAAGGATTTTTATCTTATAATTGCCGATTTCGAGCACCTCTCCCTGCTCGGGAATGCTCTCACAATAATGCAGAATCATGCCTGCCAAGGTCTCATAATCGTCTGAAACGGGAAGGTCAAGTTTGTAAATGTCGTTGAGATAGTCGATTTCAAGGCGGGCCGAAAAGACAAAAGTGTTGTCGTCAACCACTTTCTCAACCTCTTCCTCCACATCATATTCGTCGTCAATCTCGCCGAAAATCTCCTCTACCACATCCTCCATGGTGACAATCCCAGCGGTACCGCCAAACTCATCCACGACAGCCGCAATGCCTTGACGTTTTTGGATGAAATGTTTCAGCAGACGGTCGGCCGTATAGGTCTCGGGGAAGAAATCGATGCGACGCACCAAATCCGACAAGACCACCTCCTTGTGACCAGCTATGGCGCGTACCACATCGTTGAGGTGCACATAACCCACAATGTCGTCGATGCTATCGCCAACCACGATAAGTTTGGAGTGCTTGGTTTCCTCGAATCGTGCCTTCACAGCCTCGATGCTGTCGGTCAGTTTCACGGACTCGATTTCGTTGCGGGGTCCCATACACTCGCGCAGCTTCACCGAGCGGAATTCCATCACGTTTTGGAACAACTGTATTTCCTGCTGCATGTCCTCGTCGGCTTCCGTCGGGTCGGCATATTCCGCAATGAAATCATTCAAGTCAACCGTGCTGAACTTGTATTCCTCGCTATCCACGTTCTGCCGTAGCACACGGCGAATGATGAACTCAGAAATGAAGGTGTAAAACAGGGTCAGAGGATAAAACAGGCAATAGCATACAAACGTCGGTAAAGCAAAAAACGAAAGGATACCATTAGGATTGAGACGAAACAGCATCTTGGGCAAAAACTCGCCAACCAACAGTACAAGCAAGGTCGTTAGAATGGTCTTCACCAGCAACACCATGAAATCGTTATCCAACGAAATGGCTTGCAGCCAATGATTCACGGGATCATCAAGCAGTTGGGCCATGCTCATGCCATAAATGATAAGCGCAATATTATTGCCCAAAAGCAACGACGTGATAAACCTCGACTGGTCTTTGAAAAAAAGGCTGATAATCTTGGCAGAGAATGTCTTTTTTGTCAACTCCACCTCAAGTTGAAGCCGATTAATGCTATTGAAGGCAATCTCCAAACCAGAGCAGAGGGCGGAGAAAAACAAGGTGACGACAACAATAATCCAACTGTTCATGGCTCAATCCTCCTCATCGATGTCAAGCTCGGCACTGCCGTAATACATGGTGTATTCCGAAAAATCCTCACGCGCCACCAAGCTGTCAGCTTCAATCTGTTTGTCGGGGGTAACGATTTTCACATGCGAACGGGTATAAATCATTTTTGAGTCACGGTACCAGAAAAGCTGGTCGGAATACATGGTCTCGCTACTACCATAGTTTTGCACGATTACATTCCCTCGTGCCTCAATCAAGCCCGTTTTTCCATAGCTCTTACCATAATCGGCGTGGAGTTCCGTTGACTTCTCCCGGTTGTTGTACATATACACATCAAAGCCCAAGGGGAATTCCATAATGTCTTCTTTGCTTTCCATGCGCACCATACGCGGCGTGCGGAGTTCAAGGTTAACCACGCCCGAGTCGCTGCGATAGAAAACCACGCTATCAGCTATGATGCCCGACAACGTGTCGTCAGATCCCATGGCCTGCACAATGGCATCGGGGTTTGAACACGAAAACAACATCACAGCCAAAAAGGCTGTGATGTTGAATATGATTCCTATTTTCAGGATGCGTTCCAATTATTTCTTGGCTCTGATGGTGGTCGATTCACCAATCCAACCACCCACCTGGAAGCTCTGTCCCTCGCTGTAGTCGTTGAAGAAGATGGTCTCCATCGACGGGAAGGCAGCCGAGTAGGAGCGGATTAAGCTATTGGCCCTGTCGTTAATGGAAGGATCAATGGACTTGGCCTTGATGCACTTGTCGACAGCAGCCCAGAACACGGCCTTGCTTTCGATTTCACCGCTGAACTGCTTGGAGCTTTCAGCATAAAGCATGGCGATGAGGAGGTAAGGCTCGCCGTTGGTCGGGTCAACCTGAGCGGCTCTTCTGAAGATATCGCGAGCGCGGGAGAGGCTACCCATGTTCTGGTAGCACATGCCCAAGTTACGGTAGGCACGATACTTACGGTCGTTGTTCTCGGTCTTTGTGGCTTGCTCGAAGAAAGTGGCAGCATCACTGTACTTCTTGTCCTTGAAGAACTTGACACCTAAGCTGTAGGATGCCTCGGGGCTGGGTTCCAGTTCGTTGAGTTTGACAGCAGCATCCAAGAAGAGTTTCGAGTCGGTGCAGTCCTTCTTATCGAGGATGGTAGTGATGCGCTTGAGCAGCGTCACGTCGTCGGGCGTCTCAGCCATCTTGGCGCTGAACACCTTGATCAGGTCTTCGCAGGAGGCGAAGGGCTGGAACAGGTTGTCGAGGTTGTTCTTTACACCTTTGTTGATGTTGATGTTCTTCTCGTTCTTCTCCAACTGCTTATCGAAGCCGGCAACAGCATCAGCATCGCCAGCCGCCTCAGCTTCTTCTTTGGCAGTCTGCAGTTCCGTCTCGGTCTCAGCCAAGGCACCGATGTTGTTGTCAAGCACCTCGGAAAGTTCCTGATAGACATTGATGATGGTCATCTTTTCGGCCTTGTTGTTGTTCACCATGTCGATGGTGGCCTTGAAATAGGCGTCGATATAGGCACCTTGCAGCTGCGAGGGGTCGAGGGCGACGGCGTCTTTCAACACATTGTAGGCCTCTTCGTAACGGTTTTTGTTATAAGTGTAGATGAGGAGACCCTTACGGCCCATAATGTTGGCCACCTGCGAGGCACCCGTCTTCGGATCAACCGGGAAATACTGGGCTCTTGTGTCCATCAACAGGCAGAGTGTGTCGATGTAAGCGTCCTTGTCCTTCGGGTTAGTACGGATGAAGTATTCCATAATCTTCTCACCGTTCGTGTAGACAAACTGACTTGCACGCGGGCACTTGAGGAACACTTCTCTCCATGCATTGACCATCTCCATGCTGATGGATTCGGGCGCATACTTGGCCGCTTCCCATTGCTTGAAGTACTCGCGGTACATTGAGAGGTTGGTCACGCAGGCCACGCTGTCTTCTCCGTGACCATACTTAGAATCCTGAGCCGAAACGCTCATTGCCATTCCAACCATGACGGCAATCATCAAAAATCTTTTCATTTTCATTTTGTCTTATTTTTATTGTTTGACTTGTTTGTCGCTTTCTCAAATATCATTCCAAAAAAATGAGCAAAAGGTGTTTAATTGTATTTGCGCTTCATGAACCAGCGCTCGAACACCGAAACGCCCACACTCAGTTTGGCATATTGCTCTTGTATCAGCCCACCTTCACGGGTGCCATATTGCCCCACCTCCAAGGCCATGTTGACCTTCGATAAGGTTCTAGGCAAGGGTAGCGACATTCCTACTGTCACCCCTACCTTATTAATACTATGGCTCACGCCGTCGTTACCCTCAAGGTTGATGAATCCATGCTCGTAGAAACCGCCCAAACGGTAGGTGACGCGCGAGAAATAGCCCGAAATGGTAGTATGCTTCGGCGTGAATTCGGCACCAGCCGAGACCGACCAAGCATCCTGCAGCACATCGTTGGCACCTTCGCGGGCAAACTTCGACCATTGCATCCAGTTGAAATCAGCACCTAGAGCCCAGTTTTCACCATTCTGCAATGCCACGCCAAAGCCAATGCCCTGGGGCATGGTGATCTTGGTCGAGCCAGAAGAACTATAAACGGTATCAATGATGTATTCCACTTCGGTATCCATATCCTCCTCAAAAGAGCGGATGAATAGGGTCTGCTCGCCTTTCAGCTTTATTTTCTGGGTGTAGGTAAGACCCAAACTCAAACATAAATCCTTGGACAAATTGGTGTTGAAAAGCATGCCGTAGTCGAACATGAAGGAGCGAACCATCACATCGAGGCTGCGCCTTGAGCCAATATAATATATAGAGTCAGGGAAATAGAGGGAGGTTTCGGTCTTGGTATTGCCAAACACATAATAGGCGTTGGCACCCAAAGCAAAATGTTTGCCAATCTTGAAGGCATTGCCCCAGAAAGCTTGATTGAGACCGCCCTTGCCCTTGAAGCGGGTGACCGTGGAACCAACTTCAGGATCCACTTTGCTGACCAGCATGGTATAACCCGAAGTGCTGTAGGGCTGCACACCCAAGGCCGTCTTCCACCAAGATGTCAGGCCAAAGGCCATTGACACATAGTCGAAAGAAGCGTTGTTGGATTTCTCGGAAAGACTTGAGGTACTGAAGGTGGCTGTCTTGAAATAGAACCCGGCATCAAAGAGGAAAGCCAGGGAATCGATTTTGGCATACGCGGCAGGGTTCTCTCCATTAATCATGCCTCCACCAAACATGGCATTGGCTACGCCACCCATACCCTTCAACCTGACGTTCATCGACTTGTCTCTCACCTGCCCTACCCCAAACAAGGAATAAGGCGAATCGACGTCGGCCTGGGCGAAGGCATTAATGCCGAAAAACACCGCCAAGCTAACGAGCATTATGTATTTCATTAATGAAGTTCTCATATATAATGTCAGGGTTTAGAGCGTGCAAATATCCGATTTTTTAACTCGAAGCGCAAGTTTTTATTGTGATAATTATCATCGTCATATATTATCTATCTGAATTTCAAGTAGAAACATTTTTAAAAATAAAAAAATCTCATTTTTTGAAGATTTTTTCTTGCCAATAAGGAAATTTGTCGTATTTTTGCAGCCACAAAACGGAGGTACCGTAGCTCAGTTGGTAGAGCAGAGGACTGAAAATCCTCGTGTCACTGGTTCGATTCCCGTCGGTACCACGAAATCGTAGAGACGCATGGTCATGCGTCTCTTTTTTTATTGGCTTTGCGTCCCCATTATTGTTCATTGTTATTGCCTTTTGTTTCGTATTGAGTGACGCATAAACTCGCGCCTCCTCAACAGAGAAGACACAAAAAAAGCACCCCCGATGGGAGGTGCTTTTTTTCATTTTTCAAGAATGAATTACTGCAGAGAAGTCGTGCAGGTGAACATCTTGATAACGCCGGGCTCGCTGACGAACAAACGCTTGCTGGGATTATTAGCACCCCAAGAAGTGATTTGCTTGGTCTTTGCAACGCCACCAGTGGTGTATTCAACATCAACAGTGAAACCTTCGCTCAGAGCCAGAGGACGGAGCAGGAACATGAAGTCCTGATACTGTTGGAAACCAGCAGGAAGAGTAACACCAGCGGCATCACCCATGGTGCAGTCCATCTCGATGCTGTTGTTACCGGTGTTATCACCAGGCATCCAACCGAGTTCACCGATAACGTAGCTAGCCCACAAAGCTTCGTAGCCAGTCTGAGTCTTATAGGCAGTCATCAGAGCATTGAGCTTATCCATGTCAACAGCGTGGAGTCTCAGCGAAGCAGTGCCCCACAGAGCGAAAGCATTGTCGGTGATGGTAATCTTCTGAACCTTGGTGTCCTTGCCAGAAGCAGTCTTCAGACGAATGTCAGCAATACCGAAGATGTGCTTCAGTTGGGCATAAGCCTGCAGGTCATCAGTATTGATGGCCATAGCCATTTGGTCGACATCAACAGCACTGGCAGGATGACCTGTGGCCTCATAGCCTTCAAATTGTTGAATAGGGTCAACCGTGAAAGTCTGACGGTTTTCATCGGCCAACTCTTCAGGATTGCCGCTCACCATCGTGGTGGGATAGAAATAACGGTAGCCATAGAACTTGCGAGAACCCATTTCGCTGCCATGGAAGGTAGCGGTAGTACCAGCACCCGATGAATTTTCAAACAAGTTCACAACTGACTCTTCATAGGTGTCGGAGAGGTTGTACACATAGATGTAGTCCTCTTCGTTCCATTGGAAATGCAAGTCGCCATCAATGTAAGCTCTTTCACCGTCTACAGAGACAACAGACATTGCAGGAACCGTGAGATTCAAAGAAGTGGAATTTTCTTTTTTCTTGCAAGAAGTGGTGCATGCAAGAAGGCCAGCCATGCAAGCCAGGCCCATAATTCTCATAACTTTTTTCATTTTTCGATTCTTTTTAATTAGTACTGAATTCAGTTTTTTACCAGGTTAGTCAGGCAAGATTATTTCTTTTCGCCGTTAAAACCTGTGGGGTCAATCGTAGGATCGTCACCGCCAATCTCACCAGTGTTTGAGTTGCTGAGAACAGTGGCGAACACGTTCAATTCGATCACTTCGGCTTCAGGAGCCATGTAAACATTCATTTTTTTCATTTTTTAATTAGATTTTAGTGAAACAATTTGTTATTTAGATGAATTTATCATGTGTTGTCGTTGTTTTTTTATCCGATTTCACGCTGCAAAAATAGCACTTATTTTTGATATACAAGAAAAAAATTACTTTTTTTTGCAGATTTTTTTTCCATGACCTATAATATCATGGTTAACTTTTGTAAAACCTTGCTTCAGGGAACTAGCCAATTCCCTAAAAGCCACTTGGGGAAAGACCTTGTACATCCTAAAGAAATCAACAAGAATGCAGATAAAAGCATGGGCCTTACGCAGCAGGTAATTCTTGGGGCGTTTCTTTTTGAAATCCTCGTGGCGTCCAAAATTGCCCTCACGCATAATAAAACTATACAGTTTTTGCGGGGTGCGATGCAGTTTTGCCGTATAGAAAGGCATCTCCGATTCAGGCAAGCCAAGATACTGCACCAGCAAAACTCCGAAAGCCTGCCAAGGCTTCATCAGGTGCATGCCTTCGAGGCCACGACGGAGCTGTTCTTCATTAATTTGGCCATGATAGATGTGAAGCACCATGGCTATGTCGCACAGTTGTCGCCAGCCCACTCCTGTGGTCAAGAAATGATGCCAAGCATGATAGAAGGTGAAAAACGCCATGAAGTCCTTTGAAGGGACACGAAGGTGGGCACCTTCAAGTTCAACCTCTTCGGCATTAATCACCAAACCTTGGCGCTCCAATTCCATATAAACGGCATTTTCTTCAGCCTCAAGAACTTCGGAACTGACGCGATGGATTTCAAGGGAATACTCACCGAACTCGATATTGAAGTGCCTTCCCGAATCAAGAATCGTACCCCAGTTGTAGGAACCAGGCATGGCACGCAACACAGCGCAGGCCTCATGAAACTTTTCCAATCCGACAAAGAGGTCAATGTCGCCGAACTGTCTGAGGGCAGGATTGGGATAGAGAGCGGCCAAACTAAAGCCTTTGAGCAACACAGGCTCGATGCCCTGCTTGCGTAACATTGCTACAGCCTGTAGCATGGTCTGTCTCAACTTGATATGGAAAAAGAGGTTGGATCGCATATATTGCTTCATCTTTTCCAGCATCTCCATATCAGGTTGGCGGCTATCATTCATCCTGGAGGCTACATCACACAACAAAATGATTGTGGCATGATGCTGGGCGAGTTGCATGACTTCAGGCCAATTTATTGCACCCTCATAGGCTACAGGGCGGTCCCAAATGGCTGCCTGCAGCAGTGCAAAGTATTGAACTTCGGTGTTCGTCATCCGTTTTGCCTCCACCTTATTAATTAATTATCCTTGTTAATTAATCCACAATGACTTCAGCCTTCCTCCACGACTTGAGCAGGGCAGCGATATCCTTTTTGGCAGTTTCGGGCGAAACATTCCAATTGTCAATTAATAAATCAACCAGAGTTTGTTCATCAAAATCACGGCCTTCCACTTCCTCCCAAAGGAAAGCTGCAGTGGCATTCATCGAAATCATACGGGTTGCATCAGCCACATCAAGGCCTTCAGCGACCAAAATATATTCTTGTCCTAAGGGACGCAGGGTATAACCTTTCTTTGTTTTCATCTCATTTTGTTTTTTAATTATTTGACAAATAACTTATTCCACTTTTTATATACCTTAAGCAAGTATTTCCTGACAGGAAGCAGTCTGTACCATAGCCGGCCGTTACCTGGTTTGCGGCAGCGTCCTGATGGGGTGATGATTTCATCAACAATGCCCAATACCTCCGAGATGTCGCCTTGTTCTGTACCCTCCAGGTTTCCGTCACCCATCAGCGTGACCCTGTTTCCTTCAATGGCAATGACCCTATGCACGAGAGGCCTACCATTAAAAATGGCCAAAACAATGTTACCCACTTTCAGTCCCTCCACCTTGCGCAATTTGACGCTATCAACGCCACCACGAATAAAAGGCAACATACTAATCCCCTTCACTCTCTTCAAGATGACCACCTTGCCTTCTGCCAGCAGACGTGGCACTTGGGTCAGATTTGAATCATCATAAGAGATAGTTCTTTCCATTACTTCGAAACCGTTTGGTAACACAAGAATGCGGCCTCGGCATTCGGCAGGCAATCAAGCATATAGCAAGGAACGGTACTTACCACCATAGCGTTGGTGATGTGCAGTCCTTCAGCCATTTCCTTGATGAAACGATAGCCAGAGAAAGAAACATACACCGAAGCATAGGATTCGGGCATGGACTGACGGTAAATCTTGTTCACTTTCGCCTGACGCAGCGAGACGATGGCACCAACCGGAACATTGAGGTTACGGTAACACGGCGTCTTGCCGCTCCAAGGAGATCCATACACGCGAACCACTCCATCATCACCGACACGAAGCACGGGGTTGTCGTCGTTCAACAATTCACAACCTTCTATATTATTAATCCACAACTGGCTGTGGGTACTTTTTCCAGTGCCGCTTTTGCCCAAGAAAAGATAACCTTTCCCGTCCTTCACAGTCACTGAGGCATGCATGAGGAGCGTGTTTTTGCGAGCCGTCGCAAATGCAAACATCAGCATCATCACAGTGTTGAGAGAGAACCAAATGGAGCCCAACATACGGAATCGCGCATTTTTGAATGCCTTATCCGTAATCAGATATGCCCTGACAGGCGCATTCATCGTAGGAGCCAACTCCATCAACCATTCATCCTTATACTCATACAACTCAATACGCGCCTGATCGGAGCCAGCACAACTGACGGTGACACGCTTTTTCTCAGTAATGTCGGGCATGGCCTCGATTAATTCTGCAGTAAAAATACAGTCGGAAACCCCTTCTACTTCAAAGGGCTTGTATGATCCCATACTATTCCAGGCCACCTCATTATCAGGCATCACCACGGCAAACCTATGGCCTGCTACCTCATATTCTTTTCTCATCGGACAAATTTTTTGCAAAAATAGGCTTTTTTTTCTAATCCGTCATTTAAATAGTGAAAAAAGACACATTTGTTGAATAATCGGAAAAAGAAGAATGCTCCCAAAGGTTTTTCGTATTTTTGCAGCTTAATATTCATGCAATGAAGAAATCACACAAAATACTGTCAGCCCTGCTCAGTGGCTTATTGTTGTCGGCTGCATGGCCTACCTGGGGAATCGCCCCTATCGCTTTCATCGGTTTTGTTCCCTTGCTATTGTTGGAAGACCGCTTTGCCAAAGGTGAAAAAGGCAAACTGTTCTGGCTCTCGTTTCTTACTTTCCTCATTTGGAATGTAGTTACTACCTGGTGGATCTGGAACGCCACTCCGGCAGCCACTGCCGCATGGGTACTGAATTCGTTATTTATGGCCATCGTATTCAATGTGTTTCACCTCACAAAGAAAAAGGGTTGCAACAACCCCTGGGGCAACTTTTTCCTCATCCCCTATTGGATGGCCTTCGAGCAGCTTACCTACCTTTGGGCTATCAAATGGCCATGGCTCAATTTGGGTAATGCCTTCTCTTCGCGTATCGAATGGATACAATGGTATGAATACACAGGTGTGGCAGGCGGAACGCTTTGGATCTTGGCCGTCAATATATTAATCACCAACATCATCCTGTTTTTCAAGTCGAAAGAGACAAAGAAACTCTTTGCCTGCATTGGAATCGAGGCCATTATCCTCCTTTTGCCCATCATCATCAGCACCAGGATGTATAACCATTATGATGAGCAAGGCACCGACACGGAAGTCATCGTAGTGCAACAGAACTGCGACCCATGGAACGAACAGTTCGACAGCCAATTCTACGACCAAGTCATACAGAACAACATTAATCTTTCTTTGCCATTAATCACGCCGAAGACGAAGTTTGTGGTGAGCAGCGAGTCGGCCATACAGGAGGGTATTTGGTTGCATGAAATCGATAATGCAAAGGCGCTCCACACCCTTCACGATTATATTAAACGATTCCCGCAGATGGCCTTTGTGATTGGCGGTACCACCTACGAGTTTGTGCCTCGAGGCATGGAAAACGACTTCCCAGCACGCGACATTGGCGACGGAGAACATTTTTACTATTGCCACAACTCGGCACTGCTCATCGACACCATTAATTTGCAATATCGCAACAAATCGCAGCTCACGCCAGGTGTGGAGGCCATCCCCGAATGGATGGGGTTCTTGAAGAACTACAGCATCACCATGGGCATAGCGCGCGGCACCCTAAAAACCGACCCTGAAGCAAGGGTTTTGACTTTCGGCGACCATAAAGTTGGCGTGCCCATCTGCTATGAGTCGGCTTTCGGCGAATATGTCTCTAACTTCTGCAAGAAAGGTGCCGACCTGCTTTTCGTCATCACCAACGACGGCTGGTGGGGTGATACACCCGGCTATAAGCAACACTTCGAGTTCTCCAAGTTAAGAGCCATCGAAAACCGACGCTGCATTGCACGATCGGCCAACACGGGACGTTCGGGATTTTTCAACCAACGCGGCGACGTGCTGCAACAGACCCAATACTGGGTGCCCGACGCCATCCGTGCAACCTTGAAAGCCAACACCAAGGTGACATTCTACGCGCAGCACGGCGACTATCTCAGCCGCATCGCCGTTTATCTGACCTTTGTCCTGCTTATCTATTGGATAGCCAAGTCGCTGTTTAGCATAGGCAAAACCAAAAAAGCCGACAAGACCACCCGCAAGAACAAGAAAAAGAAGAAATGAATCAGCCGTTGCTTTCCTTAGGTCCTTTCCAAGGCATCACAGATGCGCCATTCCGCAACGTGTTCAAGAAGCATTTTAGCGGCATTGACAAGTTCTATACTCCATTTTTCACGGGCATTCATAAAGAAAACCACGCAAAGAACCTGCAAGGCGAGGAAATCGACCCACGCTGCAACGACGTTGAGACTTTGACACCACAAATTCTCAGCACCGATGCAGAAGAGATTTTGCGTTTCGCCAAGCAATGCCAACAATTTGGCTACAAAGAAATCAACCTCAACATGGGGTGTCCGTTTCCACGGGTAGCCAACAAAAAACGTGGATGCGGTCTTCTACCCTACCCCGACAAGGTGGAGGCGCTGTTTGAAGCCATCTTCGAGCACATCGACATCCGATTCAGCGTTAAGTGTCGGCTGGGTTATTTCAGTCCCGAGGAGATTAATGCCCTCATTCCCATCTTCAATCGCTTTCCGCTGAGCGAATTAATCATCCACCCTCGCATCGGAAAGCAGCTATACAAAGGAGAGGCTGATGTGGAGTGCTTCAAGACATTAATACCTATGATTAATGTGCCTTTGGTTTATAATGGGGATATCGTTTCGGTGGATAGTTTTGAGCGTATTCACGAGGCAGTGCGTCCAGTCGACCAATTCATGTTGGGACGAGGTATATTGGCGAATCCTTTTTTGGCAGAAGAGATCCGTGGGAACACACGCAATATGTCCGAAAAAGCCGAACGTTTGCATGCTTATGTTATTGACCTTTATGAAGACAGACTGCATCATGCTGGAGGCAGCCCAAAGGTCTTGGGACGGATGAAGGAATTATGGTCCTATTTGATGAATGGTTTCGACAACTCACAAGACGTTTGGCGGAAAATCAAGAAAATCAACTCATTGAAAGAATACGAGGAGCAGGTGGAGCTCATATTCAAGCATCATGAAGTCATCATGTAACACAAAAAAAGCCGCTTGACAGCGGCTATTTCTTGTACTCCCGCAGGGGGTCGAACCCTGGACACCCTGATTAAGAGTCAGGTGCTCTACCAACTGAGCTACGGAAGCATCGTTTTGCGGGTGCAAAGGTACAACCTTTTTTTATTCCTGCAATACTTTTTATTCAAAAAATTACCTTATAATATACAAACAATTGTAAATCAATTATTTAATCAGTGAACCAGTTTTTAAACTCGCTCACACGAGCCTTGCTGACGATGATTTTCTCAGGCACCTCAACGTTCAGATTAATGGCCAACTTGTTGCCAAACCAAACCGAAACGTCTTTGATGGAATCACGCGAAACGATAAACTGACGGTTGGCGCGGAAAAACACCCAAGGGTCAAGTTCGCTCATAATATCGTCCAAGGTATGGTTCATGTAGTAAACCTTGCCACTTGTCGTGACAATCTTCACCGTCTTGGCATCGATAAAGATATACACGATACTGTTGACCAGCACCGGGACGAGCTTGTCACGCTCAGGAAGCAAGAAACAGCTTCTGTATCTTTTCTTCTCACCCAACTGCGACATAAGCTTATCGAGCTGGCCGACATTCACACGTTTCTCCGAAAGGCTGTAAAACTTGTTCAAAGCATGTTCCAGAGCTTCCTTGCTGATGGGTTTCAGCAGGTAGTCAATACTATTCACCTCGAAGGCCTTCAATGCATACTCATCATAAGCCGTGGTGAAAATGACCGGGCAAGTGATATTGACCTTTTCAAAAATGGCAAACGAAGAGCCGTCGGCCAAATGAATGTCCATAAACATCAGGTCAGGCATGGGATGGATGGCAATCCAATCGACACTGTCTTCAATGGATTCAAGTACGCCAACGATTTCAACACCTGGGCTGACTTCCAGAAGAAGCTTCTTCAGCGTCTTCGCAGCCATTACTTCGTCTTCAATTATCAGTGCTTTCATAGTGATTGTACGTTTAGTTTAAGAGGCAAAGTTACGCTAAAAATCTTTCCGTCGTCAAAAATTTCAACATTTTCGTTCCATTTTATTCGATATCGCTCCGAAAGATTGGCCAATCCGATACCCGTTCCTTCTTCTTTTCCTATTTTTGGTTGAATTTTATTACTGATTATCAGATGACTATCATTATCTGTATAAAGATTAATCGTTAGAGGTTGTTTCGAGGAGACAACATTGTGCTTGATGGCGTTTTCTATCAGCCCTTGTATAGAAAGAGGTAGGACACTATAGTTATCGTATTTTTCATGATCGATGTGATGGTCAAAAAGGAGGTTGTCGCCATAACGCATCTTCATCATATGACAATAGGAACGCACACAGTCCAACTCTTGGGCTAAAGTGACCACTTCCTCATTTTTCAAGGTGTAACGAAGCACCGTTGACAATTGGTGGACAAAATCACCGGCCTTGTCGACATCGACGTCAATCAACGCTTTCAGCGTATTCAGCGAATTAAAAAGGAAATGTGGATCCATCTGGGTTTTCAGAGTCTCATAGCGCGAGTTGAGGTTCTCGGCATGAAGTATCTCGTTCTCGACTGCTATTCGCTTCTCCTGATAAAGTGACCGCTGCAAATAACTGAATATAAAAGCGATGGACACCAAGGTAAAATCGCCCAACATGCCTCTGCTGATGTATCCAATCAACGAACGGGGAACAGGGCCATAAGGCCAAATATACAGCTGGACAAGCGTACAAATCGAACTCAAGACACCAGAAATCAACAACGAACCTATGATGTTTATAATCAATTCTTCACGATGCCGCCTAAAGCTCTTTCCCATGATTTTTCTATTATAAATAAAAACACAAAAAATCATCAGGAATGTAAACGGCACATTAAAAAGCAATACAAGAGAGAACCTTGGCTTTTCGAACTTATAACCTGGCTGAAATCTATCTGACTGAAATAAAACAGGACATTTTTTTTGAAATGTCCCAAATACATATTCGTTGGGACCTACTATATGATCTTTCTCTCGCTCAAACTCCTCCTGCTCGTCTGCATTAGCAAAAGACGGCCTGCCAAAATAATGGCTCAGCGCAAACAAGGAATAATATCCAATCGTTATGGCGAGTGTCATCATAACAATTCGCTTCAACGAGAGGTAATTGTCAACTTCGGTAAATTTAATGTTTTTCATGGTAACATTTACTTTATTCATACCTCAAAGCATTAATCGGGTCGGTGCGCGAGGCCTTCAAGGCGGGGAAGAAGCCTGAGATGAGGCCCAAAATGGCGCACGAAACAAAGGAAATAATCATCCACCCCACATTGACAACGTAAGGTAACGACATAGCCAGCGAAACCACGTAGGACAGCAGCAAGCCCAACAACAGACCAATCACGCCGCCAATAAGGCTCAAAATGATACTCTCGGTGAGGAACTGTAACAGAATGGCGGAGTTTTTCGCTCCAATGGACATGCGCAAACCTATTTCCTTGGTACGCTCCGTCACCGTGACATACATGATGTTCATGATGCCGATACAGCCTACCAGCAAAGAAATCAAGGCGATGGCGACCAAAACCGTGGTAATCATACCCGTCATCGACGACATCATCTCCAGCATCTCCTGTTGGGTACGCACTTCGAAGTCATCGTCACCCCCTTCCGGGATTTTGTGCGATACCCGTAATATACTTTCAATCTCCTCCACAGCAGCTTCAGCCACATCTTCGGAGGCTGCCGAACACACGATTTGCTGTATGTAATCGACACCCAACATACGCTTCTGCACCGTCGAATAAGGCATCACCACGAGGTCGTCCTGGTCCATGCCCATACCATTCTCTCCCCTTTCCTTCAACGTGCCGATGACCTTGAAAGGCATATTGCCCACGCGGATGGTCTTGCCGATGGGGTCTTCACCCTCGTCGAACAGCTCTTCCACGATGGTCTGACCTATCAAGCCGACCTTGGCATATTTCTTTACGTCTTCTTCCGTGAAGTTGACACCCGTGGCGATTTCGTATTTGCGGATTTCCAGATAGTCGGGGGAGCCACCATACACCGTTCCCGACCAGTTTTTGGAGCCGTTCACCAACTGTCCACCGCTATTGACCACGGGACTGACCATAGTGACATTCTTGGCACCTTTGGCTATCAGTTCACAATCCCTGACTTTGAGCGACTGTACGTTGCTGGAGCCCATGCTGACGCCGCCACGCCTTTGGTTGGCACGCATCACCATGATGAGGTTGGTGCCCATATCTGATAACTGATTGGCGGTGCTTTGTTTCAATCCCTCGCCCAAGTTAACCACAGCGATAACGGCAGCAATGCCGATGACGATGCCAAGCATGGAAAGGGCCGAACGCGTCTTGTTGCGCAGCAGGGCTTTAGCCGAAATCCGTATGAGGTTCAGAATATCCATATCAATAATCGTTGTCTACCGGCAAGGCGGCCAAAGCCTCGGCTGCCGATTTGGTCGCCACAGACTCATCACGTAGGATGTGACCGTCGCGAAGGAAGATGGTTCTACTTGTAAATACCGAAATATCAGACTCATGCGTCACAAAGGCAATGGTTTTACCTTGTTCGTGAAGGCTTTGGAAGAGGCTCATGATTTCGTATGAAGTACGGGTGTCGAGGTTACCTGTGGCTTCGTCAGCCAACACGATAACGGGGTCGTTCACCAAGGCTCGGGCAATGGCCACACGCTGCTGTTGACCACCCGAAAGCTGATTGGGCATGTGCCCCATGCGGTCTTTCAAGCCAACGAGTTCCAACGCATGTTGCGCCCGCTCATGACGCTCGCGGTGCGACACGTCGAGGTTATACACCAGAGGCAACTCCACGTTCTCCAATGCCGAAGTGCGCGGCAAGAGGTTGTAGGACTGAAACACAAAGCCAATCTTTCGGTTGCGGATGTCAGACAGTTCGTTTTTGCTCCTCTCCCTGACCGAGATGCCATCAATGAAATACTCGCCCGAAGTAGGTTGGTCGAGGCAACCAAGGATGTTGAGCAAGGTCGACTTGCCGCTACCCGACGAGCCCATGATGCTCACGAACTCGCCTTGACAAATGTCGAACGACACGCCTTTAAGCGCGTGAACTTCCTCACTGCCAACGACAAACGTCCGCTTGAGGTTCTCAACCTTGATGATGGATTGCTTCTCGTTCATGACAGCAGGCGTTATTTTTTCTGTTGCTGGTTGCTGTTTCTGTTTCTACCGGGAGGGCCGGGCATGAAAGGATTCTCACCTTTCTTCACTTCCTTCTCCTTCGTCACAAACTGCGCCGAAAGCACCACTGAGTCGCCGGCTTGCACCCCCTGTTCGATGATTTTGTAGGCGCCATCGCTCATGCCTGTCTTGACAGGACGTGGCATCATGTCGTCGCCTCTTTTAAGCCAAACCACAGTATGATCGCCAGTGGGTTCGCCTTCCTGCATCTTAGGTGGTTCCGGGCGTTGTCCTTCGGGCTTTTCGGCTTTGCGAATAGCCTTCAACACCTGCTCATCGGGAGTGAAATTGAACGCCTCAGCGGGTACAGCCAAACCCGTTTGCTCCTCGGTGACGATGGTCACGCTGGCGGTCATGCCGGGGAAGAGTTTCTGGTCGGGGTTGGGGGCATCGATGATGACGGTATAGGTCACCACGTTGCTCGTGGTGGTAGGTTTCATGCGGATTTGGTTGACGGTGCCTTCAAACACATCGTCCATGTAGGCATCGACAGTGAAAGTCACGCGCTGTCCCATTTTCACTTGCCCAATGTCGGCTTCGTCGACGTCGGCTTCCACCTGCATCTTGGTCAAGTCGTTGGCCAAGGTGAACAAGGTAGGCGTGCTGAACGAGGCAGCTACGGTCTGGCCCACTTCCACGGCACGGTCGAGGACGATGCCATCAATGGGCGAGTAGATTTCGGCGTAGCCCAAATCCACCATAGCCTGGTCGTAAGCGGCTTGCGCGTTTCGTTTGCTCATTTGGGCCTGGGTGTAGGCGTTTTGCGCCTCTTGATAGGCTGCCAACGTGGCGGCATTCGCTTCATAAAGTTGTTTTGTACGTTCATAGGTGAGTTTGGCATAATTGAGTTGGCTCTCGGCAGAGGTAAGGCTGGCCTTGGCACGACTCAGGCTCTGGTTGAGCGTCTGCTTGTCCAATTCGGCCATCAACTGACCTTTCTTCACCACATCGTTGAAATCGACGTAGATTTTTTCCACCTTACCCGACACTTGCGTACCGACTTCGACGGTCTCCACCGGCTCGATGGTGCCCGTCGCGGTGACCGTGTTCTCAACGGTGTACTCCGCAACCACATGGGTACGGATAACCAATTCCTTGTTCGCTGATTTCTTGGCTTTTACAATCAGTATCGCAGCAACAGCCACGACGATAATGCCTAAGATAATCAGCCCTATTTTTCTTTTCTTTTTCATATTTCGCAATTATCTATTTTCGTTTTTTGCGACTGCCACGGTGTGACAGCCCTACAGTCACAATTCGATCGGTTTTCCCATGTAAATGTCCAAAATCTTACGTTTCATCACCAGGGAATACTTGTTCTGAATGTAGGTATTCAACACGTTCAGGTAAGCGTTCTGCTGTTGCAGCAATTCCACCGTTGTGATTGTACCGTATTGATATTGAATATTATACGCATTAAAACTCTTACTATAGGCATTCTCCTTCACCTGAGATACCTTATAGGAATTGAAAGCCGAGACCACGTTGCGGTAGGCCTGCACCACCGATTGGCGCACCGTAAGGGCCGACTGCTCATAATCAAATTGCGCCTGTTCCAAAGCGATACGACTTTTCTTCACGTTGGCTTTGGTTTGGCCACGGCTATAGATCGGGATGCTCATCGAGACGCCCACACTCTCGGTCGGCTTGCCGTACCACTTCGAGTTGCCGTCGCCGTCAAACGAAAGCACACCCATGCCCACGTTGGCATTAGCTGCAATGGTCGGGAAGTAATTGCCTCGCGCCAAGTCGACACCCTTTTCGGCCAAACGGATATCGTAGTCGCTCATGCGCAGCTCGGGCATATACTCCAACGCAAGGCTGACGGCTTCCTCCTCTTCGGGCAACGACGCCATCAAATTGTCAAGGTTATCCGTATCAGGGGAGATGATTTCCAAAACGTCAGTTGGGTCCATCGAAAGCAACACCTTCAAATCCAGCAGGTTGTTATCGATATTAATGCGCGTGTCGACCACATTGTTCGAGTCGCTATAGTATTGTGCTTCAAGCAGCAGCAAGTCACTTTCGAGGATGGCACCCACTTTGTGACGCGCACGGCCTTGCTTCATTTGCTCGCGGCTGGTGTTCAACACTTCAAGCTGATACTTCAGCAGTTCCTGATTGCCGAGAATCGTGAGGAAACCCTGCAAAATCTGGGTCGTCAATTGGTTGTCATAACGTTCCAACTGCACCTCATTGCGCTCCATGTTGAGGCGGTTTTGCTCAATGGTTTTGCTGATGTTACCCCCTTGATAAATCGTCACGGAAGAGCCAACACTCACGTTGCCCGAAGTGGACCAGCCGTTTTCATTATTAGAAAAGTTTTGTCCCACCGAGGCATTCAAGTTGGGCAAACGCTGTTGTTTCGACTGCTCGTAGGTCGTCTCCAAGGTCTCGCCAGTCAGTTCCATCGATTTGCGATCGTAACTGTTGGCGAAGGCAAAACGAAGGCAATCCTCAAGCGAAAAGCGGTAGGAATTGGACTCTTGCGCCACACCTGTAGAAGCGAGCAAAGCGATAAAAACGATGGCCAATATCTTCATTAGCACCTTCATAACTCGACATTTAAGAAGCGCAAAGATAGAAAAAAACTCAAAAACACAAAAATCAATAAAAATTGTTTTCTGATAAGTTTTTTGTATTTTTGCGGTATTGAAAAGGGCTATAAGAATTGAACCAAAGTTGTAAAACATCATTAAATCAACTAATAACTAACTAAAATTTAAAGAGTTATGAAAACAAGTAACAAGTTTTTTGCTGAATTGTTCGGCACATTCGTCTTGGTCTTTGGCGGTTGCGGAACCGCTCTTTTCGGACATGTCGGTTTCCTTGGCGTAGCCATCGCTTTCGGTCTCACCGTAGTGGCCATGGCCTACGGCATCGGTCACATCTCGGGTGCTCACTTGAACCCTGCCGTGAGCTTTGGCGTCTTCGTCAATGGCCGCATGAGCCTTAAAGAAATGCTTTGCTATTGGGCTGCCCAGTTCATCGGCGGTATCATCGCTGGTGCTTTGCTCCTCGTGATTTGGAATGCCATCGGCGGTGGCGCTACTGGCGTCTTCGCTTCCAACGGCTTTGGTGAAGCTTTCCAGAAGGCTTGCGGCGGTCCCGAAACGGGCTATCAAGCCATCTCCACTGGCGGTGCCTTCCTCGTTGAGGCGCTGTTGACCTTCGTGTTCCTGATGGTCATCCTCGGTGTCACCGACAGCTGCCACGCCAACGGCAAGTTCGGCGGTCTGGCCATCGGTCTCACCCTGGTGCTCATCCACCTCATCAGCATCCCGCTGACCAACACTTCTGTCAACCCCGCCCGTTCACTCGGCGTTGCCTTGTTCTCAAAGTGCGACGGTTGGAGCGCCATGGGTCAAGTGTGGCTCTTCATCGTGGCCCCGCTCGTCGGTGCCTGCCTCGCCGGCCTTTGCTACAAGTGCCTTTGCGGCTGCAAAAAAGAGAAATAATCACTATCATTAATTAAAGGATTTCAGGCCGTTTCATTCGCTGGTGATACCGGCAATGAAACGGCCTTTCTTTTACATCAAAACACATTTACCATGAAAAAGTTATCTCTACTATTCCTAGCTTTCTTTTCGCTGTCGTTGAGTATTAATGCCCAACAGCCAGCGACTCGGGCTTACCTCGACGAAGAAGGTGTAATCCGTACCGAAACCATACAGACACAGCTGCCTCCAGCAGCCCGCGACGGTCTGACGCCCATGCCCGGTTTTCCTTTAACCTTTGCCTCCAACACCACCTACAAACCCATGCGAGGCTTGGCTTTGGCCGATCTCAACAACGACGGCGCCGATGAAATCATCCTATGCCACAACGAGGAGATTAACGTCATTGACGGACAAGGCAACGTACTTTGGACACAGGCCTTAGTCGGAGGCATGGCCCAATATCCTGCTGCCGTGGGTGATATCAACAAAGACGGCATCCTCGAAATCGTGGTCCTCACGGCCTACGGCAATGCACGTGGCGGCTTCAATGTCTTCGATGCCAACGGCAACGTCCTGTTTTCGACGGTCACCAACAACAATCCGCTCATCTGCGCGCCCGTTTTGGCTGACCTCAACAACGACAGTGAGTTGGAAATCATCTTCTGTGGTCGTGGCAAAGCCTCGGCCAACATCTCAGCTGGAGTTCATGTGTGGAACCTGCAAGGCGAGGAGATGGAAGGCTTCCCCTTCGAGCTACCCTCAACACCTGCTTTCACGCCTACCGTGGCCGACATCGACAACGACGGCTCTCTTGAGATTTTCGCCTCCACGACCTCCGCTTTGTATTGCATCAGCCACACGGGCGAGCTGCTCTATACGGTGGAAAGCAATGAAGCCTACAAATATTCCTACCAATCGCCGCTCGTGGTCGACTTCGAAGACGATGGTAACTGGAGCCTCGTAGGAGCCTGCCACGGCGACAACCCGAACCATTACGTACGCGATGCCCGCACGGGCGAATACCGTACAGGATGGCCCAAACCCGTCTCCTATTGGACCTACTCCGCCCCCACGGTAGCCAAAAATGGTGACCAATACGCCATCTTCATGGGCGTCTCTGGCGAGGGCAACGTGTTCTACCAATACGACATCGGCGGCAACGTGGCTCCTGGATTCCCGCTCAACCTGACCTCAGGTGTTGAAGGCTTTGTCTCTGTGGCCGACATCGACGGCGACGGCGAAAACGAAATCATCACCGACTTCAACCTGATGGACGAAAACGAAGGCTACATCCGCGCTTGGGAGATGGACGGCACGGAAATCACCGAAGGCTTCCCGCTCCGCCCGCAAGGTCTCTCCTATATGAATGGTGCCAACTTCGGCGATATTGACGGCGACGGCAACTTGGAAATTGTCACCTTGACCTACGTTCAGAACTTCTCACCCGATGACCCTGTGTATGTGACCGCCTACGCACTAAACCAACCTGTTGACAACCTGGTCTATGGCACCTACAAAGGTAGCAACGACCGCATAGGGTGGATTCATGAAGAAACCGTTCTGGTTCAATGTTATCCTATTGAAAACCTAACATGGGAAACAGGCGGTGATTATTTCTATATTGGATTGTTTTGGGACCTTCCTTCGGAAACCTCTACGGGCGACTTGATAGCGCTCCAGGTTTATCGAGACAATGAGCTGGTAGCTACGCTTCCCGCTGACTATACGT
This sequence comes from uncultured Bacteroidales bacterium, assembly GCA_900317155.1. GTDB lineage: Bacteria > Bacteroidota > Bacteroidia > Bacteroidales > F082 > Limimorpha. The sequence continues at coordinate 5,481 of ONFO01000029.1, read as the reverse complement.
ATTTTGACGACGATGACTTCGGAGATGCTTACGAGACCCACCTTTATTATATCAACGCCGTGTATAGCGACGAATGTGAGGCGATGAGTGAAACCATTGAAGCAATGTGGATTCCCGATGGAGTCGACGAGCATTGGGGACAAAGTTGTATCTACCCAAATCCCGCAAAAGACATACTCCGTGTTGAAGGCAAGGGCATCCTGAAAGTTGAGGTGTTCAACATCATGGGCCAAAGTGTGCTGCGCATCGGTGAAAACTATGAGGCTATTGACATCAGCCGCCTGCAAAACGGCATCTATTTCGTGCGTCTCAAAACCAATGACGGAGAAAAGACCGTGAAACTGGTCGTTGAAAAGTAAGATGGCTGGTATATACGTCCATATTCCTTTCTGCAACTCGAAATGCGCCTATTGCGGGTTCTATTCGCTGCCTTCCTTGAAGCTGAAAGACAGGTTTTTGGAGACATTGAAGGCTGAGATTGTAGCGCGGAAAGATTATTTGCAAGGCGATGCCGTCAACACGATTTATTTCGGTGGCGGCACGCCTTCGCTGCTTTCCCTAAAGGAAATCGGCGGGTTGCTACACCTTATTAATGCGCATTATCCAGTAGCCTCTAATGCCGAAATCACCCTTGAGGCCAATCCCGACACGCTGTCGTTGGAATACCTAGAAGGTTTACGACAACTCGGGGTCAACCGCCTCAGCATCGGTATTCAGAGCTTTTTCGACAACGACTTGAAGTATCTGAGCCGTCGCCACGACTCGCATCATGCCCTGCGATGCCTAGACTGGGCCAAACAAGCTGGCTTCGAGAACATCAGCATCGACCTCATCTATGGCCTCCCCTCCTCCAACGCCGAGCAATGGAACAAGAATTTGGACATTTTCCTTGCCTATGGTCTCCCCCACCTCTCAGCCTACGCGCTCACCTTGGAGCCTAATGCCATTTTGACCAAACAGATTGAACTAGGAAAAGTACAACCTGTCAACGAGGAGGATGCCCTGCGCGACTATGAAATCCTCTGCCAACGTGCCGCCGAAAATGGTTATCTGCATTACGAGATTTCCAACTTCTGCCAACTTGGCATGCATTCGAAGCATAACGCCAGCTACTGGTTTGGGACGCCTTACATAGGCTTCGGGCCTTCGGCGCATTCTTTTGACGGAAACTCTCGGCAATGGAATGTGTCTAGTGTAGAAAAATATTGTGTAAGTGTCCCAAAGCCTGTCGAAGGGTCCGCCATAGAAATAGAAAAAGAAATCCTTTCCCCTGAACAACACTACGACGAGTACGTCATGCTACGCCTGCGCACCCATTGGGGCATCGACTTGAAATGGATGAAACGCGAGATGAGCGAACGTTTCTCCACCTATTGCGAACAACACGCCCAACCTTTGATAGCCGAAGGCCGGCTTTCAAAGACACGCGAATTCCTCTACCTCACCGACCAGCAGATGCTCTTCGCCGACGGTATAGCAGAGGAATTGTTCTGGGAAAAAAACTAGGTACCTTATTTTTTCGGGAAACCCATATCTCAAATATGGGAGACCCATATCTGCCGCATGGCAGATATAGGGGTCTACGGGAAGGAAGTGTGGGGTTCCTTAAATTAATACTTCACCCCAGCCAACACACCTTCCACCTCAGTTTTTGTGAAACCAATCTTGAAGACATGCGAGGGCTCCAGAAGGTAAATCTCATGCTCGGCAAGGAAGCGTCGCTCGCCACCGCCTGTAATGTTGAGCATAATCACGTCATCGGGCTTCACCATGTCGCGCTCTATAGCCTGCTGCAAAGAAGCCGTGGCCACAGCGGCGGCATGGTAGATGTCGATACCTTCGGTTTGCTCAAACAAAGCCTTTGCAGCGTCGGCTTCGGTGTTGCTGACGGCGAGGATATCACCGTTGGTGTCTTTCAATGCATCGTATAATCCTCCGGCAAGGCTGTAAGGCGGTTTACGGTTGGAGAGTACTGGAGCGCAGATTTCAGCGGCATCTTTGCGGGCCTGGTCGGCATCGTAGGGCAACAGGGCACGCGAGTTGGCACGCCATGCGTCGTACATGGGGACAAAAGGCTTGTTTTGCGAGACGATCAGACGGGCTTTGTTCGAGCCAAAGCGACCGTCGCCGATGAAGCGCAGGTTGGCTTCCCAAGCGGCGATGGCACCCGTGCCGCTACCCACAGCCTGGAAATAGAAATCGGGCGTGCGACCGATGAAGGTCGTTGCCGACATCATCGTGGTACTCATGCCATCGCGACGGGCGATGTTCTTGGCGCCACCCTCGGCGAGATAGCCTTCCATCTCACAGACCACATTCGAGAGGTTGATGGCATCGAAATAGTCGCTACCCGACTCGGTTGTGATGAGTTTCACGCAAGGATTCAGAGGCTTGTCGAACCACAAGGCCTTGATGTTGTCCTGAGGTACACAAAGCAACAGCTTGATATTGTTGTCGGAGCACACCTTAGCGAAAGCGCGGGCTGTGTTGCCTGCCGAAGCCACCACCAGCACCTGGTCTTTTAAGTCGTCACCCAAACGAGCACACACCGAATAAGCCTCCATCTCCTTGAAGGAGCAAGTGGTCATGTGGACGTTACGCTCGGGCCACCAACCATTGAAAGTGATATAGAGGTTACGCAGCCCCAGTTTTGCTGCTAGGCTTTCGCTCTTATAAGTGATAGGCTCGGTAGGCTTTTTCAGCATGGTCTTGATGGGCAACCAATCGGCATAGCGGTACAAGCCCAAGCAGGCGCCTTCCTTCACTTCAAGTTGTTTCTTCTCATAGATGGGACGCACCATGCTCGGTGTGGGACATTCCTTGTCGTCCAGAGTCCAACCTTCGTCCTCAAAGACCCGTCCAGTTGCTACAGTCTGCAGCTGATATTTTGTCTCGGTGAAAATCATTTTCTATTTGTATTATCCTATTATGGCGCAAAAATACAAAAAGTAAATAAGTAGATAGTAAATATCTTTACTATTTTTGGGGGTTATTTATGAAATGCATAGTATTAATAAACAAAGATTTTGAAGACAATGGCATCCCACCTTTCGAATCAAGTGGCCATATCTTCAAAATCTTCGACAAAGGTAGCTTACCAAAAAAAGCAAGCCAGCTTCTATTCTTTATATTATTCCTCGCGGCGTTTTCTTGCAACAGCATAGGCTGCACCAAGGCTCACGAGCACAGCAATGCCACTACCTAAAGGACTCGAAGCATCAACGTCATCTTCCATTGCATGCTCTGGGAACAAAGGTTCCTCTTGAAATTTATGGAAAATCCCAGGACCCTTGCCAAAAAGGCCAGCCTAAGCCGTAAGCTATAAGCTTGGTTGATGCTGAGCTTATAGCTTACAGCTTATGGCTTACGGCTTCAAATCATCTCACCACCACCTTCTGGACTTTCACATTGTCGCCATTGACGAGGCGGAGCATGTAGACACCAGGAACGACGTTGATGGTCGTGCTGACGCTGCCGTTGACGGTCTCGCTGCTCAGGATGCGGCCGATGACGTCGATGACTTGCAGGGTGGCTTTGCCATTATTGTTGATGACCCAGTTGCCGTTGCTGAAAAAGGCGAATGACTCACTGTCACCCTCTACATCCTCGCAGGCGGCAGCAAACACCAGCTTGAAACGGCTCTCATAGTCGTTCAAATTGGCTTCAAACGTATAACTAGATGTCTGGAGCAAGTCAACATCCATGCCCGTCATGTTGTCGATGAGGTGGAGGTAATTCATCTCCACGTTCTCTGTATCGATACTGAGGGTATAGGTGCCGTTCTTGCTGGCACTGAAGTTAAGTGGAAGTTCACCTTGGACAGCGCTGCGCACTACTGCATAGTCATGGTTACCTTGTGGAATATAAAGCTTGGTATTGTTTTCGTTGAGCATGAACTTAGGCAACATTTCGCCTTCGTCGAAGCTGACAATAGCACGGTCGATGGAAACACCTCGATTTTGGGTAAGGTTGATAATCAATTGCTCTCCGCTTTTGGAAGGAGCTGTAGTACTGAAGTTCAAGGTGTTGTCATCAGCACTTGTTGCTCTCACGAAAACACCTTCCATAGGTGCAATTGCACCACTTCCAGTTTCAAGTTCAGTATTTTCCAAATTTGTCCTATAAAAGAAATCCCTATCGATATATGCATCTACTGGGAAGGGATTGCCCACGAGGTTCCAGCCTATCAAATCCGTGTTTTGATTAGCACCTGCGTCATATACCAACGACACTTCGAAAGGCTCAGTGGCTGTGAATGGTGCACCGATGAATTTAAGAGTGACATCGTTACTGTTGGCATAAAGATAGCCTTTACCAGGTTCAAGGCTGAATCCGGGATGCAAATTCGTATTTCCAGGATTAAGTTTATAGTTAACCCATTCCTTTTCCTGGGTTTGGTCGTAATAGTAGAGGTCGTAGCTGGGTGAAAGCATATCTGTCACATTCTCAGGACTCACCTCTCCAACGGGCGAAGCAATGAGATAGTAGTGGTCACTAGTGCCAGTGTAATGAGTAATGTCCTTGGTAAAATAAGTGTGGAACGGCAATATTATTGGGTCATCTACAGAGCCACAACCATTTTCAGAGACAGTAGTAGTAAAATCACACATATCATACTCTTTGCCAGTACTGTGGATATACATCTTAAAAGAGACAGGTTCGCCAGCAGGTGAAAAATGTACACTATTCATGACGTACAGAGGTAATGTTGGGGCAACACTAAACAAAAACGTTGACATTCTACAATCGTCGTCAACAAAAGCGGCTATTTCGATGTCATAATCGTAATTATTAACTTGAATGTCTGGATTACCTACATAGTTGCCATCAAGAGTAACCCAAAAAGCTACAGTCATATTATTCAGGAAATCATTGTCGTTACAAGTCCAGTGATGGGTTTCTTGGGCAAAGACTGATCCGCCGAAAAACAGGGATACAATCAGAATAAATAGATATTTCTTCATTTTACTTAGATGTTTTTATTTGTCTTATTTTATTAAAATGTGCAAAAATACTGATTTTTCTATTGTTACAATTCTTTTTTCCCGTTTTTTAGTTATTTCATGGTTGCACATAGAAACTTTTAGCGGGATTTGAGAAAATCAAGGTTTTATTTTCCGTAGCTTTAGATTCATATATATAGCCTTTACCTGGCTCCAAGGTCAAGGAGCCGATCCATCTCCCGAGATTGCCGCTGTAAGAAGCATAGCTCCCACTCTTTGACTTGATCACGTCTCCTGCAGTTGGCGTATAGCCTGACATCGCCTCGCTCACGCTGAGGCTGACGCTGGGTGTATAGCCTATCCATGTGAATCCTGGCTTGAGGATGATGGGGCACTCCGACGGGTTGACCGGAGTACCCGTCAGGCTGATGTCGCACGGCGTGTTGGCCTGTATCTTGTACATCTGGCCAACCGTGATTCCCGTCAACGTGCCGAACCATCCCCCCAGATTCGTCGAGTATGTGCGGTATGAGCCATC
>ONFO01000025.1 GCA_900317155.1 uncultured Bacteroidales bacterium | reverse complement strand
TGAACCTCAATTTTGCCCCTGAAACGTTTCAATCGCCGAAATCGCCTCTATCCATTGGGCTTCAGCATACATCGCAGCCTGCAAAATGACCTATAAGTCTAATTGTCATTGGCCGCCGCTTGTTTCTTTAGGCTTAATTCCATTCCTGCAGAGAAGCTCATCACTGCACCACTATCTTCCTATTCAGCTCCACTCCATCTTCGTCAACGCAACGGAGACGGTAGGTGCCTTTCTCCACGTCGATAGGCATCTGATGGTTGAAGGTGGTCTGACCTAAGAATTGTTCATTTAGCATCCAATATATCGTTTTTTGTGGGTTGCGATGTGCAATCTCGAAGATGACCTGTTGGCGGTCGCCACGGATGCCGATGGGGATGCTCACCTTGGCATCGCTCTTAGGATAGACGAAGGCCATCACGTCATCTGGATGGGCGCTGCCACAGCCAGGATAGAAAGCCGGCAAGGGTCGGAACAAGGGTGAGTGCTTCTTGTAGAACCACTCCATCACGGGCGGCAATACATAATACACTTCAAAGCATTTTTGGTCAACGGGATAGCAGTCGGGACGCACCTGATACTGCCGCGACTCGTCCAAAAACACCTTTTTATGATAGGGACACACGCCCGTCTGGTTCTCCACATTACACACGAGGATCTTCTTCGTATGCTCACAAAGCTCCGACTTGGGATAACCCGAATCGGCACACACCTCAATCTCAATACTTCCTGGAGTGTTGGCGGGATAACGATAGCTGTCGCTCAGCTTGCCGACCACGTCAAACATGATGGGAGCAGCCACACCCACACCCGTCAACCCAGGACGACCTTCTCCATCAGAGTTGCCTGCCCAAACGCCCACCACATAACGGTCGGTGAGGCCCACCGCCCAAGCATCCTTGAAGCCGAAGCTGGTGCCCGTCTTCCAAGCCACCTGTGCCGAGGAAGAGAAGCCTCCCCAACCTATCTGATTGACAGGCCGCGTTAAGCCCAGCATCACATGAAAGGTCTCAGCAATGGCCTCTGCCGAAAAAGGCGACTCCTTCTCGTCTATCTTGACATTATAGCTTTCGTTCACATACGAGGCTAACTTCCGTCCCATCTTGGCATAGGCATTGGTAATGTCGTAAAGCGAAGCCTCTCCCCCACCCACGATGAGCGAAAGGCCGTAATGTTCCGCATCAAAGACAAGGCCTTTCAGCGGCAACTGTTTCAGCAAGTTATAAAACCGCTGCTGGCCGTACTCGCGCAGTAGGTGGACAAAAGGCGCATTCAGTGAGTTCTGCAAGGCCTTGTCGGCTGACACGGCACCCCAATACTCACCACTGTAGTTCTTCGGCGTGAAGCCTGAGAGACTCATCGGGATATCGGGCAGCACCATCTCGGGCAGCAAGGTGCCTTCATCCAACATGGCAGCAAAGAGGAAGGGTTTCAAAATGCTTCCCGTTGAGCGTTGCGCTTTCACCATGTCGACCATAGCAGCATCGGAGGCATCCATGTTGTTTCCCACGTAGACAACAATTTCATCTTTCAGATAATCAAGAACATAAACAGCTGCATTATCGATATTGTTCATCACATTGGCATCGTGATGTCGATGCATGATTTCCATCACCGAACGTTGCAGATTGTAGTCTATGCTTGATGCAATCTGATGTCCATGATGTTGTTTATCTTGATCGCTAAGGTAATGATAAGCCAGCATAGGCATTTCGAAAGGCTTATCGGGGATGTCTTCCATCATGGCCAGTTCAGCATCTTCTTCTGAAATCCGGGGCACATTAAATCGTTTGGGAATGATAGCCTTGGCATCGGGCATACGTTGCAACAACTCATCGCGTTTCTTCTCCAAACGGTCGCGGGAACGACCTGGGTGAATCAGCGCCGGAGAATTGGGCAACACAGCGAGGGTGGCTGCCTCGCCCCAAGAGAGCTCATCGGGTGTGGTGTGGAAATAGCGCCATGCCGCCGCATCGATGCCCACCACATTGCCCCCAAAGGGCGCGTTGGCGGCATACATCTCAAGGATGGACTTCTTGGAATAATGCAATTCCAGCCGCATGGCCAAGATGACCTCCCACAGTTTTTCGGCATAAGTTCGCGGGGGATTGTCGCGCGACATGCGCACCACCTGCATCGAAATGGTGCTGCCGCCGCGCACCACTTCCCCTGCTTTCATATTGTCGACAAACGACTTCACGAACGAGACAGGGTTGAAGCCTGGATGGAAGAAAAACCAACGGTCCTCATATTCCAAGAGGCAGGCGATGTATTTTGGGGAATAGTCGTTGGTGGCCGGGAAACGCCATTGGCCGTCGTCGGCAATCTTTGCGCCGAGCAGCTCTCCTTTCTTCGCCGTCAAGACCGTCGAATAGGGCTTGTCGAAGCGCGGCACTGGGATGCAGAGGAAGGCAATGAAAAGGCCCGCAAGAACCGATAAGACAACCTTGGTTTTCTTATGTCTTGCGAGCCATTTCATCGCTTTAAACGATTTACTTCACCACACACCCACGAGCAGGAACGTTGTAGAAGATATCAGCATTGTACATGTCCTCGCAACGGACGGCAGGGATCATGTAGTTACCTTCGTAGGTGGCGTTGACCTTCAGCGTGAAGTTCACTCTTTCTCTCGACCACAGGTCGAAGTAGAAGTAAGCGCGGTCGTCGCGCAAGTCAATATGCTTGGCGCCTTGGTTGACCGTCTCGTCACCTGCCACACGCTCGTTAACCAACTCCCAACCCGAAGGCAGATAGTACGACAACGCCAGCTCGGTGACACGCCATTCGCTCGGATTATACACACTAATCTTCACCACAAGATCGGTGCCTGCAGTCAACGAGTTCAAGTTCACTGGGTTACCGTTCTTGTCGAAGTAGTCCACCGTCATATTGATCAGGTTGCCACCCTCATTCATGTCGTATTCGGCCACTGCAGTCTTGGTGAAGACATTCGCTATCAGTTTCTGGTCGGTGTTGTTCTTCACCTCAACCGTGTTGCTGCCCAACTTCGGCGTGAAGCCATAGCCTACCGAAGCCATATTGGTGTTCAAGGTACGCTCGTCGCCATTGGCCTTCACTGTGGCAGAGAGGTTCGTGTTTTTAACGTTCATCTTCTCGGCATACTTACCCAACACAAAGAGCGAGAAGGCCGTGGTCTGGGTGTCCATCCAACGGTTGGTGCTCATCATGCGGCACACCTCGTTGATGTTGTTCTGCACCGTCTGTTGATCCACATCACAGAGCATCTGGACATAGGTCAGGAAAGAGAGGTCGCGCATAAGTGAGCCGAAGGAAGAATAATAGTCAGACATGGCCTTGCCGTCTTCATAGGCGGGCAACAGCTTCTGGGCAATATTGGTCTTACCCGTCTGAGCGAAAGCACCCGCAGCAAGCACCTTGGTCAGGTCGTACATCATATCTAACTCCTTGAAGCGGTTCATGGCACCCATCTCAGCCTTGCCAGCCAAAGCCAACACAAAGAGACGGTAGGCCTGGATGGTTTCCCCTTGTTTGTAGTCGATGTTGTTCTTCCACTGCTTGGCACGGTCAGCTTGGTATTTCAGCAAGCCGTCGAGGAAGTACTGCGGCACATTATAGCCTTGCTTGTTGGCCTCAACGAGGAAATGCAAGGCATAGATTTCAGTCCATGGATTGACGTAAGATCCACTGGGCCAGTTCGACATGGAGTTGTCTGATTTCTGGTACGCCTTCATATTGGTAATCACCCAGTTAACATTTTCCTGCATCTCTTCCTTGGTCTTGTCGTCAAGTTGGGCGAAGTAGTTCAGATAGAGCTGCGGGAAGGCCTTCGAAGTGATTTGTTCGAGGCAACCGTGCGGATAACCCAACAGGTAATCGATGCGACCGAACAAGTCGACAGGCAGCAGGCTCGACACGGTGATGTTGCCTTGTTGCGTTCCAGCCATACCCTCCATGTTGAACGGGATGCTGGCTGTCTGTCCAGCCTCGATTTCCTTGGTGATGGTGTTACGACGCTCGGCGTAAGGCATACGGATGGGCATCACGGTCGAGGATTCGGCGGTGTAGCCATCACCCGTCACGGAGACCTTCAGTTCGGCATTGCCCAAAGTCTTGGGGATGCTCGTCAAAACGGCAACCATGCCTTCACCATTGCCATCAATCTGCACCGTGGTGGGCAAGCTGCCAATGGGCTCAAGGTTCTTATTGTCGAACTTCACTTGTAAGGTCTTGTTCTTCATCGTAGGCGCCTGCACCTGTACCTTGAGGTTCAGCTCATCGCCAGGAGCCACCACACGCGGTGCCGAGGCATAGAGGTTGATCGGGTCGACCACCGTCATGCGTTTCTCCGACGAGCCAAAAGCCTTACCGTTGCCCTTAGCCACCACCATGAAGCGCAGTGCGCCAGAGCATTGCGGCACATCGAAGCTATGCGTATTGGTTTCGCCTGCCTTCAACTCGAAAGGTCCTAAAGTGACGGCGTAAGCCTTGAAGCGCTTGTCCAAAGTGACCTCTTGGTTGAGGATACCGTCACCACCGATGGCATACACAGAGCCCAACTCACCACTGAAGGCATCCACGATAGAAGCGTAGTTGTCCCAAGTACGGACGCTCAAAGCTTGCTTGCTGTTGAAGTAGCCGTAAGGATTCGGGGTCTTGTAGTTGGTCAGGCCGAGGATACCTTCGTCAACGATAGCCAAGGTGTAGGTCATGGCTTGTCCAGCGGCTTCACTAATCTTCACGTCGAGTTTCTTCTTCGTGTTGGCGGTTTCGGGCACTTGGATATTGGGCTGCAGTTGCAGTTTCCTGTTCTCCACCTTCACGGGTATCACGCCGTAGAGACGGATGGGCAGGTCGTTGGCGGCATCATGCGGCTGTATCAAGGCCACGTAGACGTAGACATTCGGAATCATCTCTTCCGTGGCGGTAATCTCAACCTTGCCTTCCTGACCGAGGTTCTCAACAAGCATGCTCTGCAGCACACGGTCGTTAGACTCCACAGTGACCAAAGCCTTGGCCTTGTCATTGGCCGGGAAGGTAACCACGATCTTCTCACCCACCTGATAGCTGTCAGCCGTAGCCTTCATGGCCAACTGGGCGGGAGCGCCCGAAGCGGATGAGGAATGGCCGTAACCCCAGTCGAAGTCGATGACCTTGGCAAACATGTGACCGCCTTGATTGTCTCTCACCACGAAGAGGTAGCTGCCCCACTTATCCTCAGGAATGTTGAAGCTGACCGAAGTCGTGCCCGTGCAGGTCAAAACGCCGTTCTGCACAGGTGACCTGTAGGTACCTGAGGCATAACGCTGCAAATCATAGATGTCCTCGCTCGACCACCACCAGTAGGAATCCATCTTATACAGGGCATAGTCCAAGGCGACAGCCGACTTGCAAGCCGAGCCCGTCTCATTCACCACAGCGATGTCGAACTTCCAATCCTTATCGGTATCATAATAGCTGCCGTATTTTGAAGAAGTCTCAGGCAACCTCACACCCACATAACGGGCATACGGCGACACTTTGGCATTGAATGCGGCAATACTGAAGTCACCACCTTTCTCAAAGACTTTCACCGTGAAAATGCCGTTCATCATTTGCGAGGCATACACATCGTGCAACGGGCCGAAACCTACATTGGTCACGCCCTCTGCATTAAGCTGGCCGCTATATAACGAAACCTCCTCCGGTTCAAACAACTGGGTCTCATTTTCAAAGGTATAGTCAGAGAAGTTCTTGAAAGTGGTCTTACCTTCGCGCAATTTCACATCCACCTCAGTCTTCAAGCCGTTGGCCTTCATGCCATTGAGCCATCTTGAGGTCAGATTGACGCGCTCGTTGCGTGTGGTACTGACGACTTCAGGCAGGTCGAAGAGAATCTCCAAACGGTTGGGTTTGATTGTCTCCACGCGCAGATTCGAGGTGATGACGTTCGTCCCCACCTTGAAGCGAGCCAGCCATAGACCTGTCTCATCCGACACGTTGGTCGGGACGGTAAAGCAATAAATGTCGTTCACCGGCTTGGTATTCACCTGCTTGGCATAGAGACGGCCCGAGGCGTCAATCACTTCGAGGACGACCGGATAGTCATTCGGCAAGGCCGACTCAAAATCATTCAGCATGAGGTTGAGCTGCAGCTCATCGCCTGGACGCCACACGCCTCGGTTGGAATATGCGAAAGCGTAAACGCCCTTCTCCACGGGTTCACCCGAAATATCGAAGCGGCTGTACGACAAGGCATTGCCATCGTTCAACTTGATCACCGACTTGCTGCCTTTCTTATCGGAAGCCACCACAAAGGCGGGACGGTTGGCGCAGCTCAGCTGCACATGGCCTTGTCCGTCTACGTTGCCTTTGGACAGTTCCTGCTTCTGGAAGTTATAAGCCATCACCTGGGCACCCGTGGCGGGCTTGGCATCGGAAATCTGATAGACATACACATCCACGACATCGTTGCGGCCCATCTTGGCGGTGACAGCGAGGTCGGAGACGACGATGTTCTTCTTAGCCTCTACATAGTTATAATAGTATAAGCCGTTGGGGTCGCCCCATTCACCGTCGTAGTTGTATTCCTTATAGTCATAGCTCTCACCATCCCAATAGCTGGCCTCAAGGGCTTCGTTTTCAATCACAGCATGCTTCATTTCATCGGAGGCGAACGTGTAGTCGGCAGGACCGAAATTGAGGCTCAACTGATACATCGCGCCAGGTTCCACCTTGATGTAATCTGAAAGCACGATGGGGAAAGTCTTCCATTGGTTCGGATAAGGATTGTCGACAGCCAAACGGACTTTCTTCTCCAAACGACCTGCCTTGCGCACACCGTAGGTCTCACCCAACTCGTTGTCCTGCAAGAAGGAAAGGATGTTGTCGTCGAAAATACGAATAATCCTCAAAGTCACCGAATTGACGCAGATAGCATCGAAGTAGACCGTGGTCTCATCCACATTGGGGATGATGATGCCGTCGTCGGTCCAACGCACCTTGGGCAGCACCTCGGTCAGATCCAGTTCGTATTCGATATCCTCTTGTAGCACCATGCCGCTGGCGGAACGAATGCCACTGCCGATACCGATTTTCAAATCATCCAGCTGATAGGAATAGAGTTTGCTCTTGTCGAAATAGAAGTCGATTTTGTTGCCCTTGATGTCGGCCTTATAAGCCAGATTCCTGGGAACGTCGACAAAGCCATTAAGGTTTTGGTCTTCCTTCAGTGGCTGGCTGAAGAACAGCGTGGCTTGGCTGGAGCTGCGGTCGACATCGAAGCTCAAGGGGATGAACTTGTCTTTGGCATAAATCACCAGCTCACGTTCCATCTTCGCCTTCGAATCAACGGCTTTTCCATCCAATGCGACACGTACCGTATAGTCCGAATTCTTACGTTCAAAGCCTTGAACTTCAAAATCATAGACATTGTTCCCCGAATAGGTCACCTGCACGGGATGTTTTTTGGCAAACGCATCGTCAAACATGTGAATGGCCTCATCTTGGTCGACGGGCACGGCAAAGGCAATGCGCAAGTTGTAGTTCATCGACTCGTTGGAGACGCAGATGGGCTGCTGGGCAACGAGGCTGAAGTTCTGGCGACGTACGCCAAAACCAAACTCCAGCTTTTGGTCGCCTGCCACATCCAAAAACTCAGACATGTTGAACTTGCAGACATAATTCTGGTCCTTGTCGATTTGGTCGTACTGGAACCCGACGGTGTTCTCGTCAATCCATACGGCCTTACCTTTCAATGCGGGGGTAAACTCGAAGGCTTTGGCGGAAATCGTCTCGCCAAACTTCACCTTCATCGTCTCCGGGTTCTTAAACCTGACCACAATAGGGTCACCAGAGGCGATGACACCGGAGGTGTAGCTGTCAAGCAGTGGCAGCAGGGCCTCATTCAATGGCTGGATGCGTTCCACAAAGGATTTCGGCGCAGCAGCATTCTCTTTCTTGCCGCAACCCGACAAGAAACCCAGCAACAACATCACAGCGATGATGCTGATACTGATTCTTTTCATGTTATGCTTAGTATTCATATTGATAAGATTTGATTGGTTTCGGGACTACAAAAATAGGAAACCAATTCAAATAAAAAAAGCCATTTCGAAAAAAACAGCTTTTTTTGTTGAAATTGCAATAATAAAACCGCTCAAAACTTCGCCTTAAACGTCATTCCTAAATAGAATCGGTCAACGGGTGCATTCACCTGCAAGTCGTTGTCCATGCGGGCGAAAAGGGAAAGCGAGTATTGCCGCGCCAACCGGTAATCCACCGAAAGCACCGTGCGGAGATTGTCGAGGCCGCCTTTCTTGGGGTCGTTGGTGAGCCAAAACAGCTCGGTCGAAAGGGCATACTTGAATCGGCTATTGGGTTGCTGATAGGTCACTTTCAGCCGGTTGCGCCAATACAGCCTCGGATTGACCCGATGCTCGCCCGTGCGCTCGTCCAAAAAGGTGCCGATGGCCTTGCTGCGCACCTGAAACTTGAAGCGGCGCCATTCCTCCGTGTAGGTCACCTGCAGACCCAAACGGCCACGGTTCTCGTAATAGCCTCGGTCGTTATGGCGACGGATGTAGTCAGCGGTAAGGCCAATGTTCATGCGGTTGTGCAGACAGGTGTAGTCCACGCCCACCGAGTTGAGCCAACGGTCGAACTGGGTGAAGTCATGGTCGAAACGCAGCTCCTCCTCCACCGACAAGCCAAAGGGACCGCCCAGACTCGCCTCTGCCTCAGCCGAGACAATGCCGCCGAAGTCGGTCGTGCGCTCGCTCTGCGCGAAGAGACTTGCCGACAGAAGCAATAATAATGATATGGTTAGTAACCTCTTCATTTAATCATTTACTATGGCCTATGATTATGGCTTATGGCCTTGGGCAGACCAAGAAAAGCATGAGACTATTTCTCACTTGGGACTGCCATAGGCCATCTGCCATAGGCCATAGTCTAACTATCAAAGTCCTTCAGCTTAGTTATCGTATCTATCGTATTCACCTCGCCGTCAATCGGCTTGTAGTACACCTTGACGAAAGCCACGTCGCGCAGATAGTCGATATGCCCCACTTCCACCTTCGTGATATCCAAGCCCGTGCGTTCGATAAGGTCGGCCTTCAGGTCTTCCTCCTTGCCGTGTTTGGTGTTCTCGATGCGGTCGTAGAGGATGATCTTCATGGCCGTGTGCTTCAGTATCTTCGTGCCGTCCAAGAGCCAGATAATCAGTACGATCATCAAGTTTACGGCAAGCAGCTCTATATAACTCGTCGAGAGTGCCATGCCGTTGACGATGCTCAGGCCCATCACCACGAAAAGGTAGGTCATCTCACGGATTTTGATGGTCTCCGTTCGGTAACGTATCATGCCGAAGATGGCAAAGAGGCCGAGGGCATAGGCGATGTTCATCTTCATGTTCTCCATCAGCGAAATGATGAGGAAGATGACCGCCGCAAACATGATGAAGGTGAAGTAATAGTCCTTGCGGTTGGCCTTCTTGTAGTAGAAGAAATGAATGATGACCCAGCAGACGAGGAGGTTGAACACGAAGCGGATCAAGGTCGTCCAGAGGCTCTGGGCATCAAAGAGCGGCACGCCGAGGAAATCCATGGTCGATGCACCGCCGCCAAACTCGCGCGCAATGTCAGGGTCGAAGTCCTGCATGTTGATTTGTAGTAGATTCATATTTGTTGATTGTTGATTGTTTAACTGTTTAATTGTTTAATTGACTTCGTCGAATCTTCGATTTGTTGTTGGCCGATGGCTTATGACTTATTGCCTATGGCTCGCTTCACCCAAGGTGTGAAAACGGAACCTTTTGGGGTAGCGAGCCATGAGCCATTAGCCATAGGCCATAGTTTTCAATTTCTCCATTCTCCTCAGCTTTTTCTTAAACCGGTTCTGTTTCACCTCGGGGCGGGTCAGGCAGGTGCCGATGCAGTATTTGCTGACCTTGAACGGCCTGATTCTCAATTCAAAGAGCACATCTTTCAGCAATGAGTGGGCACGACCGTCTTGCTTGAGTTCCATCACAGCGAGGGGAGCTACCGAGGCGGTGTGACCGTTGCGCAGGTTCTCGAAACGCAGGTTGCAATCGATGGTGAGACGTTCGGTCTTTTCGAAATTAACCAAGGTGATTCGGTCGAAGAGGGTAACCAGATGTGGGCTTAATGTGCTGATAGGGTAAGGTTGTTTTTCAGCCAAAAACGCAGCCGCCTCCGGGTTGTCCAAGATGTTGGGTATGGGTTCCACCTTGATGCGTTTCTTCTTCGTGCGACCTTTGTTGTTCTTGTGTTTCACCTCGCAGAAGGTCAGGTGGGAGTCGACGTAGGTACGCACGCGCACCTTGTCGCGCACCAAGTGGCGGTCGTGGTGGATGAGGTACATCGTCAGCTCGGGCGTGTCGTAATACACGGTGTTGTAAGGCGAGAACCGGTTGCCTTCCACTTCCTGGGCATAGTAGCTGTCGCGGATGCCCAACAAAATGGCGCGAAGCTGGTTCTCCGTCACCACATACTTCGTGTCGATGCGGTTCATTAGCTTCACGGCACTCATCTCGTCGAGCGTGATGGGCTTCATGCCTTGCACTATGCTGAGGATCTCTTCCACAAGCTTTATTTGGGGACGTACTCGAAAGTCTTCACCGACTCCAGCTTGCCATTCGGATAATAGTTCTTCTGGCATTTCTTGGAGCCATCCTCGTTGTATTCGAATTTCCTGATTCTGACCACTTTGTCGCGGTCGTTATACTCGATTTCGCGCACCACCTTAGCCGTGATATCGCTGTTGGCGGGATATTCGCTCACCACACGCCATTTCTGTCCATAGCTGGCATATTCGATTTCCTCAATCTTCCGGCCTAACTCATCGTAGGTCGTCACGCGGTCGAGGAAGGCACGCTTGTCACCTGCAGCCGTGTTCCACTCCTTCAGCACCATGCCTTTTCGGTTCTCGCGCTTCTGGATGGTGCTCTCAGAGACCGACTGTGCCATACCGCACAAACTGATGGCAAACAAAGCCAAAACTATTGCTAAACGTTTCATATCCTATCAATTATAAGTTTATTCTGATTACAAAAGGTTCTTCAAGTTCGTAAATCTGTCCCGCTTCTCCCACGCTGACACTTTGGAACAGCAGCGACGGACACTCATCGCCGTCTTCGGTCACGGTGAAAATCTCATACTCACCGGGCTGCAACTTCTGGAATGCGAATTTGCCATCCACGCCAGTGCGGGTGTCATCGAAATACAGCTCCTCGCCTGCCTTGCGGATATATACCCGGTGCTCATAAGCCGGGCCTTCCGAATGATAGTACCAAACGCCATCGTCCTTGACATAATAGGCCGCCATTACCTGCCCTTTCACGACGGATGTGCCGTATGCCTTGCCATCGTGGATGTAAAGCGTAGGCGCTTGTGCTACCGCTCCTCGCGTCAGATTGACCGTCTCGCTCACAGCAACCTTCTCGCCTGAAGGCAAGGTGGAATAGGAAAACACGGTATAGTTGCCAGGCAACAGGTATTCGAACTGATACATCCCTTCGGCATTCGTTTCCACGTCGTTGCCGAAATAAGGCTCGTCGCCATAGACGATGAACACGTCGGTCTTGGCCGCCGCCATGGTGTCGGGAGTCAAGGTGTAGTCGTCGTCGGGATGGTGCACCAGCTTCACATAGCCTCGCACCGTGCCTGTGCCGCCTTCGCCTGGGCCTTTGTTGCACGCCGTCAACAGCAAAGCCGTCGCAAAGAGCGCCCATAATAATTTGATTGTCTTATTCATATTCATCAAAATTTGAGCTGCAAAGATAAGGATTCAACGGTTTAAACGCGGAAAAATTATCCAATTATTGTGCCAGAGGGCAAAAAAAGGGGTTGTTTCCTTCTTTGAACCGCCTCCCATAGATTCCCGCCTACGCACATACCCCCGCAGGAATGACATGGGAGGCTGGTTTGACGTGTTCTTCAAGTTGAGACAGGCAACAGAAAGCATGTCATTCCTGCG
The DNA here is from genome assembly GCA_900317155.1 of uncultured Bacteroidales bacterium. Lineage (GTDB taxonomy): Bacteria > Bacteroidota > Bacteroidia > Bacteroidales > F082 > Limimorpha. The sequence goes on along the minus strand of ONFO01000025.1, from coordinate 33,999 downwards.
CTGGCAGAAAAAGGCCCCAACAGCTATGTCATCCCAACGAAGGCTCGTTGAAACAGGCAGCAGAAAGCATGTCATTCCTGCGCTGGATTGCGCGAAGGCATGGAAATCGAAGATTCGACGTAGTCAATCTATGCTTTCTGATGCCGTCAATCATGGTCTTTATCTTCTTTGAACCGCCTCCCATAGATTCCCGCTCACCCACTTGCCCCCGCTGGAATGACATGGGAGGCTGATTTTGACGTGTTCTTCAGGTTGAGACAGACAGCAGAAAGCATGTCATTCCAACACTGGGCAGAAACAGGCTCCAACAGCTATGTCATCCCAACGAAGGCTCGTTGAAACAGGCAGCAGAAAGCATGTCATTCCTGCGCTGGATTGCGCGAGGGCTTGGAATCTATGCTTTCTGATGCCGTCATTCATGGTTGTTATCTTCTTTGGCCCGCCTCCCATAGATTCCCGCCAACGCACATACCCCCGCTGGAATGACATGGGAGGCTGGTTTGACGTGTTCTTCAGGTTGTTACAGGCCTCTGCAGGAATGACATGGAAGGATGACTGATTACCTACACCTCGAACAAATCCTTCCTTTCAGGGTTGATAGTATCTATCAGTCTTTCTTTTTCCGCTCTTGATAGCATTTTGATTTCTTTCTCCCTTACTATCGCCTGATCTATCAGACCAAAATCTTCATAGTATACCAATTTATGGCATTTGTATTTTGCCGTAAATGCAGATCCACTACCATCCTTGTGCTCTCTAACACGCCTATCAAGGTCATTGGTGACTCCCGTGTATAAGGCTTTGCCATTGGCACTTTGCATCATATATACCCAATAGGTTTTCATTTGTTGAATCTTTTATTTTTTCTTCTTTGTGCCGCCTCCCATAGATTCCCTCCAACCCACTTGTCCCCGCTGGAATGACATGGAAGGCTGGTTTGACGTGTTCTTAAGGCTGAAACAGGCAGCAGAAAGCATGTCATTCCTGCGTTGGATTGCGCGAGGGCTTGGAATCTATGCTTTCTGATGCCGTCATTCATGGTTGTTATCTTCTTTGGCCCGCCTCCCATAGATTCCCGCCAACGCACTTGCCCACGCTGGAATGACATGGGAGGCTGGTTTTGACGTGTTCTTCAGGTTGAAACAGGCAGCAGAAAGCATGTCATTCCAACGATGGGCAGAAACAGGCTCCTACAGCTATGTCATCCCCGCGGGGGTTGGTGGGCAAAGGCATGGGATCTATAGCTGTTGGGGACGTCATTTATGGTTTTTTCTTCTTTGCTCCGCCTCCCATAGATTCCCGCTCACCCACTTGCCCCAGCTGGAATGACATGGGAGGCTGATTTGACGTGTTCTTCAGGTTGTTACAGGCTTCTGCAGGAATGACACGTGAGGCTGGATTTACCAAGGCTCCGTCTGCTTCCCGAAGTCGCTGATGTTGCCGCAGACCTTCTTCAACACGGTGACAAACGTCTGCAGATCCTCCTCAGGGATGCCCTCCAATGCCTTGTTCATCGTGTCGATGGCCAGTTGCTTGGTGGAGTCCTTAAGCGCCATGCCCTCGGCAGTGACCACGATGTTGTTCACGCGGCGGTCGTCCTTGGCCACCGAGCGGGCAACCAAGCCCTTCTTCTCCAAGTTGTCGATGAACTGCGTCACCGAGTTCTTGTCCTTCTGGATGATGAAGGCGATGGCCTGCTGGGTGAGCGTGCCCTCATTCCACAACGTGTCCATGACGAGGTACTGCTCCGCCGTCAGGTTTACCCCGTTCTTCTTGAACACCTCTGCCAGGTACTTCTTGAGCCTGCAATTCAAGATGTTGACGTAGACCCCTGCTTGTTTTACAAGTATCATATTATCCCATTTTTATGATTATCGTGATTATTGGAAATGCAAAGATAGGGATAATCCTTGGAGTTTCGCAAATGTTTGGACAAAAAAAGGCCAGCGGCCGAAGCCACTGACCCTTCTTTGACAATTAAGTAACTGTTCAATATTAGACTGCAGTATCTTTTGACTTCGAGACAGGTGACTTCGAGACTTCGGGACAAGCCAATGTCTCGCAGTCTCGTAGTCTCGTAGTCTCGCGTCCAACAGGCAAACTAATCTTGCTCAACTACTTGAGATGCTATGCTTTTTAATCCTCTTTGCGCTTCTTGGCGACCATGTAGGCGGCGCCGAGGGTGGTCAGCAGGGCGATACCTGTGCCCAAGGGTGAGTCGGCATCCTGGTCTTCAGTTTCACCGTGGTCGGGAAGCAACAAGGCATCTTCTCCTGCTTTTGCGCCAAAAATGCTGGATTCTTTTCCCATGCCGAAGAGGCCTCTCTCTTCATACACTTCCACATCCTGTGCGAAAGTCGTTGCGCCCATGCTCAGTACGATGGCGATTGTCATTACAAGTTTCTTCATTGTTTATGTTGTTGTTTAATTGTTGATCGTTGAATTGTTTAATTGTTGTTGGATTATGGCTTATGGCCTATAGCCAATGGCCTGCGTGTGCCTAAGGCTCGGTTGACGGCCATTTGGCTCTTGGCTTATGGCTGCTACTTACCACTCGGTAAAAACAGCCATAAGCCATAGGCCATGGGCCATAGTTATCTCACCACCACCTTTTGGACCTTCACGTTGTCGCCGTTGATGAGGCGGAGCATGTAGACGCCCGTTGTGGCGTTGATGGCCTTGCTGCAGCTGCCGCTGATGGTCTCGCTGCTGAGGATGCGGCCGTTGATGTCGATCACCTGCAGGGTGGCGTTGCCTTCGTTGTTGACGATGAGGTTGCCGTTGCTGAAGAAGGCGAAGCTGGATTCGTCAGCCTCGTCAGTGCCGTTGGCGGCAAACACCAGCTTGAAGCGGTTTGCATAGTCGTTGGTGTTGGCTTCGAAGGTGTAGCTCGGGGTTTGGAGCAGGTCGATGTCCATGCCGGTCATGTTGTCGATGAGGTGGAGGTAGTTCATGTCGACGTTCTCCACATTCATGCTGAGGGTATAGGTGCCGTTTTCGCTGGCGCGGAAGCTGACGGGCAGTTCGCCTTGGGCTTCGCTGCGCACGATGGCGTAGTCCTCGTCATCCTGCGGGATGTAGAGCTTGGTGCTGTTCTCGAACAGCGTGAACTTGGTCATCTGGCGGCCTTCGCCGAAGCGGACGATGGCGCGGTCGATGACGGTGCCGCGATTGCGAACGAGGTTGAGGACGAGCCTATTCCCTACTCCAGGATTAGCGCCCCTCTGAGGCACGAAGTTAACTGTCTGGTCATCTTCAGTGTATTCCACAAACACACCTTGCATTGCATCAACCACTTCGTCTACACCAGCCATCAATTCCGAACCATCCCCATTCATTTCATAGTAATCCATGCTGATTTCAGCATTTACGCCGTAGGGGTTACCGACAAGATTCCAATCAGCCCATTTGCCAGTGCCTTGAGTGAGCTCGATTTGGCCGTTGCCACTGTAAGGTGTGCCGGTAAGCTCGAAGTCGTAGGTCGAGATTTCATTAGTAGCTTTCTTGGCATAGAGGTAACCCGTACCAGGAACGAGGTCAAAGTGGGTGTCTTTGTAATTGCGCCATTCTTTATCTTGATTATTGGCAAAAGAGTAGAGGTCGAAATATTGGTAGTTAGGATCGGTGTTTGCAACAACCATGCCTTCAACATCGGCAGGATCCACGGTGACAGGTGAAGCAATGAGGCAATAACCATCTTTGGCACTGTAGTCGGCATAACCAGTGACGGTGAGGGTGTAGGTCTCGGTGGCAGGCTCGTCTTTCACATAAAGACAAACTTTGGCTTGGTTACTTGAATAGCAAGCAAAACGAGGATTTGAGGAATTGTATTGTATTGAATATCCCGTAGTATTTATAGTCCAAGTTATTATAGCTTGATTGTTTGCATTAAAACTAATAGTCCAAGTTGATTCTTCTGTACCATTGGTATTCATTGATTTATTGCCACCAACCAGATAACCTTCTGAAGTATGGAGCGTATAATTGTCTTCAGTTCCGTCGATGAGAATTTCTGCTACTCCATCGTTTTCAGCAACGGTAACGGTATTGTTGTCAACGCTAACTTCAACCGGATTCATGTATGAACCACCCAAATTCTTGCCACCCATAGCATGATATTTTCCGTCACTATCTGTTGATGATGTCACAATGATATAATGCTTGCCAGGCGTGACAGAAGTGACTTTGGTATAGGTAAATGTTTCAGCTTCATGAGTCGTGAAAGTCAGCGTCGCGTCGCTGGAAGGCATGGTGAAACCTAAAGCAGGATTGACTTCCTCTGTGGTATTACCATATGAAAGGGTAATTGCATCAAGGACGAAACCAGTCGAAACGGTCAAGTCATCAATGATAACATGCATCTGCTCGCAGATGGAAGCCGTACCTTCAGTAATTGTAACTTCTGTACTATTATAACCCATATACATGTCAAAGCTGACATTATCCATACCTACCACCGTAAGAGTGAAAGGTGTTGCAGTAGTAGTCGTAACGTCAATCTCAGCATCTCCGTCAGGCATGGTGAATTCAAAATATAGGTCATCTGGATCATCTTGAGTTACACCAGCTGTTGAGCCGTTGACGGTCAAGGAACTAAAGAGATAGCAATTCTCCATTCCACCGATGCTAACTCCAACGGTTGTTCCAGCAAATACTTGAACAGTTTGAGAAGGGTTCTCTGGATCTGGTCCTGATACAATCTCATCACCAGCGAATATGGTGAAATCTGCAACGTGGCTCATTGTAGCGGTTAGGGTGTATTGGTTGGGTCGCACCAAAGAAACAAGTTGGTTGTTGGCGGCAAATTCATACGTTGAATTGTATTTCGTCAAATTACCATAAATCACAACAATATCGCCCACTTGAACATCGTCAACGGACGTGAAGTTTGCACCATTTATGCCCAATCCATTATAAGCTTCAAGTTGATCAGATTCTGTTGAACCATCTGCAGAAATGTAATACGATAAATATTTGTTTTGATACAGGTTGCTAGAGGCTGTACAAACAATACCAGTGGCATACACGCCTTGTGTGCCAGTGCCAGCATCAATAGCTGCGCGGGCTTGCGCCACAGTGTAAGGATTGTTCAGTGTGCCAGGCGCATTGGGATCTTCGTTGACAACAGTAAGTTCGTAAGTGCCTTCAGAAGGTCTGTATTGATCTTCAACGCCTGCATAGCTGGCAGTGATGGTGGTGGTGCCAACGGCAACGAGAGTAACTTCGCCGTTAGCATCGATGGTGGCAACGCCAGTGTTGCTCGAAGACCAAGTGACGGTGGCACCGCTGATGGTATTGTCATCGTTATCCTTGACAGTTGCAGTCAGAGTACCAGCATTTGTGCCTTGATAAATATCAGTGTTGAAATCTTGGGGCACATTGATGGTGGTGGTGGTGGCAACGGCAGGATTGTCTATAATTTCATAGGCATAAGAAATGTTGTAGCACTTGACACCTCCAGCGGTTGGAGTAACAATAACTGTCAATGTTGTTCCAATTTGAGCGGAAGAACTACTAACCGTAACATCATCGGCTCCATTGAGGGTACCAGAACCAACTTGAGTGTTATCAACTTTTAGAACAACCGATGCGCGGGTGGCGCTGAATCCCCCAAACATGGCCGAAAAATCAGTCACATTCACTTCTTCATCGAGAGTTGTAGTAAAGGTGATGCTAGTGGCCGGGCTATTACCCGAGCCAACCTGATAATAACCAGAATTTGAAGTGAAGCTATTTGTACCCACTGTTGTTATTGTCCAAGTATTGCCTAAATCATCCTCACCTGTGACAGATTGGCCATTAATTGCAGTGCAACTTGATTGATTGCTGAAACAAATAGAGCCTTCACCAGCAGTGCCGTCGGATTCCCATTGAGCATACAGAGTGGTATTGTCTCTGATAGTGAAAGTATCACCTTCATCATAGTCGGTACCAGTTCCATCTGCTTTTGTGTTCCATTTTACAAAATCAAAATGCTCACGTGTAAACTCATTGTCCAAAACGGTAACCGTTGCATTTGCATCATACGGACTGTCTTCATCCGTCATAGTACCAATTCCGCCATTGGCATCATAAGTCATAGTATAAGTAATCGCCGGAGGCGTTCCTGATGTAACATAAGTGACACTTAATTGATTCCATCTAATTTGCTCTGAAGGTTTACATGTAACTGTAGTTGCCGTGCCTGTTATTGCAACAGTAACATTTGATCCGCTCACCGAAGCGGTTGCCGAGCATAAGCCTTCCCCAGTAGCAGTCCATGTTGCGTTCTTTGTTGCATTTGCATAAGAAGTACTATTTGCAACAATTGCAATTTGAGTTATTTTTTCAACGCCTTCTTTTGCATGTATCGTAAATGTATTACCTGAATAAATACGCAAAGGGTTTGAATAAGAATTGCTAGCTGAATTCTTGTATTCAATAAGTTTTCCAGTCTCCAAGTCTTGGTATGATACATTGGCTGTCATAGTCGTACTTGTCGCTGTAACAGTTTCTTGTCCCCGCATCCCCATAGGCACTGCGAGGAAGGTAAGCAGCGCGAGGGCTGCAGTTAGGATTGTAAATCTCCTTTTCATTTTGTTTGTTGTTTTTAATTGGTTGTTATTTAAGTATTTAAGATTTAAAATTTAAAATTCAAAGATTTAAAATTCAAAGATTTAAGATTCCTCTTTAGTTTAGTGGGCTTATCATGGTAAGATACTCACCAGCGGTCATAACAGGGAGTTTCGAGTTGGTGAAATCTATGCCGTTTCTAGTAATGACAGCCTCGGTACCAGCTTGCATTGCCGAATGATATTGCATGGCATCCTCGAAGTCCTTAAATTGAGAGACAAGTGCATCGTCAACAGTACACTCGTTAGCGGTGGTCACTTGTGTCAAGCGGCGCAAATCGGAAAGCTTAGTCATTGGTATTTCTCTTCAAGGTGTTGATAATAGGCTTTGCGCCCATTCAAGTCGTCATCGTCCAAAGGTAAGCCTGCGCCAAGCAGACGGAGCACGGCATCAGGAATAGCCTGCTCTTCTGTTTGTTTTTGCCTTGCTTGGCGAATTTCTGCATTAATCTCCTCAAGGGTCGTCTCAGAATTGCCATTGTTTTCACTTTGTTGACGCATGGCCGCCACAGCTTTCCTCGCGCGATTTTTTGTCTCTTGCCGCATATAAAGATTGAGCAAAAGCTCCTCCATCTGCTGCTGGAGCCAAAGCTGCAAGGCGTTGTCGTCGGCGAAGGACGGTCTCACTTTTTCCACCAAAGCGTCACTAAGTGTTATGTTGTAACTGCACATGGCTTGTTGTTTGTTGTTTTTAATTGGTTGTTATTTAAGTATTTAAGATTTAAAATTCAAAGATTCAAAATTATCACACGTAACTCACTCACACTTCGATATTTGCACAATCATACCATGCCCAAAAGGGCAGTTTTACGGGTGCAAAGATAAAACATTAATATAATAAGGTGTAGGAATTTCGAAAAAGCGGCTGAAGTTTTTTTCAACAGGTGTTGATAACTTTTCCGAGGATGGTTTTCCAGCCAGCCTCCCATGTCATTCCTGCAAGGGTATGTGCGTTGGCAGGAAATGCTCTGCATTCGACGTAGTCAATCTATGGGAGGCGGAACAAAGAAGTTGTAACCTTAATTAACGGCCTCAGAAAGCATAGATTCCTTGCCTTCCCACTGCCCAGCGCGGGAATGACATGCTTTCTGAGGCCTGCTCCTGCTGCCCTCGCGGGGATGACATAGCTGTTGAGGCCTGTATTTACTTAAAACGAGAAGGTCAAGCCGAAGGTCGGGAGGATGGGCAGCTGGCGCGAAATCTCGCTGGTGACCAGGTTGACATAAAACACGTTGTTGCGGTTGTAGACGTTGGTCACGCTGAGGTCAGCCTCCAATAAGATGTTCTCAGTGAAATAGAACTTGCGCTTCACATCGATGTCAAAGCGGTGGTAGGTGGGCAGACGGCCGCCATTGAGCTCACCGTAAAGCACACCCAGCTCGCCGTTGGTGGTGACATAGTCGAAGTTGATGCCGTTCTGGAAGGAGTAGTACTCATAGAAGCCCTGCACCTGCGTGAACGGGAAGCCCGTACCGAAGTTCCAACGGCCACTGAACTCCCACTGGCGCTTCGAGCCCGCCGTATAGGTCAAGATGATGTTGACGTTGTGGCGACGGTCGAAGTGGGGCGCGTACGTCACCATCTCGACACCGTCCTCGACGGCTTTCTCATATTCACGGTTCACGAAGCCCAAAGCATACACCGCCCAGAGGTACCAGTGCTTGTCCTCAAATTTCAACGAGACATCGAAGCCGTAGGCATTACCGGTCTCCTTGGTGAAGTCTTTCTTCAGCAAGTCGGGAATCTGCGAGTTGGCAGGCGTGTCAGCATAGATCTTGTTGCGGTTGATGTTGGTGAGCTGCGTGAAGTCTTTCCAATAGCCTTCCAAGTTCACCGTGGCGTTCTGCGTGAGGTCAAACTCGAGGCCCAAGATGGCATGGTAAGCCTTTTGCAGGTAGCTATTGATGGGCTTTCCGTTGTAGGTCTCTGGCAGGTTGTCGATGCCCGAGAGGAAGCCGTAGAACAGGTTCACCACGTCGCGGTCGCTGGTGGCGGCCACGAAGTTCTGCGAATACATGCCCGCAGCGGCTTTCAGACGGAAACGGTCAGTGGCGTTGTACTTCACAGCCAGACGGGGCTCAGGCGAGATGTCAGGCAAGGAAGCATAGTATTGCAAGCGGAAGCTCGGCTCAAGCAAGAGATTGCCCAACACGGCCTTGTATTTTGCATAGATGCCTATTTCAGTGGAGTTTACCTTGGAGCCAATCTTGTTATGGCCATACACGCTGTAGGTGACATAGTCGGTCGTGTAGCCCAACATCTCGATACCGTATTTCAAGGTGTTCTTGCCCATGAACTGGCTGAAGTCGAAGCCCATGTTGAAGCCGTTGATGTTGCTGTAACGGTCGGGGTTGCTCTCCTCTTTCATGCGGGAGGTGTAGCTCGAATAGGCGACGTTACCTTCAATCATCACAGGGGCCTTGCCCGGGATGACAAGGAAGTTGGTACCTGCGCCAAACGAATTCCAGCCGAAGTCTGACAGCGACATGTAGTTGTTCACCTGGTCGTTGAACGAGAAGCCGAACAGGTTGATTTTGCTGCCGTTAGGAGCGTTCAACGAGACTTTGCCGTAGATGTCCTGGAAATTGAAAGGCAGTCCGCTTTCGGAGGCGTAGGGATAGATGACCTTGCTGGATTGTTCGAGGTAGGAGTTCTTGGCAGAGAGGATGAACGAGATGGTGGCATCCTCAGGGTTCTTGGCTTTCTTCAACGGGCCTTCGATCATGACCTTGGCACCAAAGGTATTGCCGCCAATCTTGCCCGAGAAGCGCTTCTTGTTGCCGTCGCGGGTCGAAATGTCCATGATGGAGGAGATACGTCCGCTGTATTCCGCGCCAAAGCCGCCGGTGTAGACGTCGGCGTTGCGGATGATGTCGGTATCAAAGACCGAGAACAGGCCGATGGAGTGGAAAGGATTGTAGACCACCATACCGTCCAAAAGCACCTTGTTCTGGATGGGTGAGCCACCACGGATATAGAGCTGACCGCCTTGGTCGCCAGTGAAGATGACGCCCGGCACCACTTGCAGGTATTGGGCGAAGTCGGCCTGACCGCCCACGCTCGGAATCTTGGTGATCGTCTTGGGTGTAACAGTGATGACCGAGGTCTTGGTCTCGGTGCGGGCCTCAATCTTGTCGGCAGTGATGGTCACCGTTTCCAGCTTCTGGCTGGTCTCCTTCAAGTAATACTTGCGGTTAATGCTCTGGTTTTTCGAAAGGTTGAAGACTTCCGAGATGGTGTCGTAGCCTACGCTAGTAATTAATAAGGTGTAGTGCCCGTCAGGGATTCGGTTGATGTTGAAATAGCCGTTCTCGTTGGTCGTGCCGCCGTAGGTGGTACCTTTCAGGTAGACATTGGTGAACATCATCGGCTCACCCGTCGACTCTTCGTAGACGAAGCCTTTGATGCTATTGTCTTGAGCCACAGCTGTAAATGAGGCCAAAAGAAGGAAAAGAGTTGCAAAAAACAGCTTTGATAGTAGACGATTATTCATAGCGAAATTTGTATTTTTTGTTACACCTATTTAGAATTGGATTCGCAAAAATACAAATTATAGAATACATACGTTCAAAATAGTTGAAAAAAAATCAAAAAAATTGCATTTTTTTATATTTTGAATCATAATAAGTTCATTTCAACGCTTGATTTGGCGGTTTGAGAGAAGAGCCAGCGGCTTCCACTCTCTTCGGCCTCGTGTTGGTACAGCACCACACCCAGAGCCAATGTCAACACCAGCAAGACGGCCTTCAGCCATTCCTTGACGGGAAGGATGGATATGCCAGCAAAGATAAACAGGATGGGCCAAAGTCGCCATGCGATACGCCAGCTGAAATCGAAGACATCGAGAGCGGCCAGAAGCGACACCACACCGATGAAGAGGATGATGATGCCGAGGAATAAGTTTCTGCTTTTCATGACTTTTTTACACTAAATGGGAAGATGAGGAAAAGACCAAGTAAGATAAGCATGATGGGCCAAGCCGTTTGCCAATTGATTTCAGGGATATACCTGTTCAGGAGACCCAAGACGCCGATGCCGATCAGTATCAAACCAGCGGTAAGCGTTCCTTTGGAGTTCGACGTTTTCAGGCCGCCACTTTCAGAATCCGGCGAGGCCTCTGTCGAGCCATCGGGCGAAACGAAATAGTTGGCCTCGCTTGGGGCGTCGATTCCGGCAGGCATGACAATCCAAAGGATGATGTAGACCCAAAAGCCCGTACTGAAAATGAAGAAAGCAATGGCGAAAAACAGCCGGACCAGGGATGCGTCAAGGCCAAGATAGTTGGCCAAACCCGAGCAGACACCACCAATCACCTTGTGTTGCGTGTCGCGTTGCAGTTTTTTGTTGTTTTCCATTTTTGTGCTGATTTAATGAAGTTACGAGCGGTTTCCTTACAAAAAGTATGCCGCTCCGAAAAGCGGCATACTACACACAAATTTCAGTAAAAATACAATAAAAAGACTATTTCTTCACAACGAACTTTTCGGTCTTCACTGCACGTCCGTTCACAACGAGGTTGCAGAAGTAGATACCTTCGTTGAGGTCGGCCACCGAAATCGTGACCTGGCCTTGCAGGCTGTTCAGATTCTGGTTCAGGACTTCCTGGCCAAGCAGGTTGTAGACAGAAACAGAAACCGTATTGGAAGCTGAAAGTTCATAATCGAAATGCACGACCGAAGAGGCCGGGTTGGGATAAGCATGACCGAAGTTGGCCACGTTCTCGGCGACGCCCACGCCCGACTTGCGGAAACGGACGACAATGCTGACGCGTTGCTCAGGGGTGCGCTCTTCGTAGGCGTAATACTTGATGATCACATCACCATAAACGTCTTCATTATAAAGGGCATGGAAAGAAAGCTCGTCGGTGTTGATGTCGCCCGCGGGCACTTCATTAGCATCTGGACTGACAAACACATCGGGGCCGAAGCACATACCCCAGCAGAACGTATTCATCACGCCTTCAAGGTCTTGAACAATTTCTTTCTCAATGAGAACCCTCATCGGCTCCTGGGTGTTGTTCCTGACATACATGTGCTGGATAAGCTCACCGAAACCGTATTCATCGTTGGTGCATTCAATGATCTCGCCCTCATCAAAGACAGTGCCCTCCCATTCGAATTGCAAAGACTGGGCTGAAACACAACCGATTACAGCCATCAAGATTAATGTAAAAATAGATTTCTTCATTTTTTAGTGTTTTAATTGTTACTGATATTCATTTTCAAACTGCAAAATTGCAAATCTTTTTCCAAAGTCGCAACAAAACATTGCCATTTTTTGAAAAATATCTACTTTTGTGCAAAGAAATCCATTATAAATCTATCACAAATGAAAAAAACTACCTTAATTTTCGCATCGATCATGATGCTTTTCTCACTGAAAATCAATGCACAGAACGAACGTATTCTCTTGTTTGAGTGCTTCACGAACACGGGTTGTGGTCCTTGTGCCCAGCAAAACCCCGCCCTTGACGCCCTCATCAACGCCAATGCCGACCGCGTGGCCGCCATCAAGTACCACATGAGCTGGCCTTCACCCAACGACCCGATGTATCTGCACAACACCACCGACAACGACGCGCGCAAAGGGGTGTATAGCGTTAATTCGGTGCCCCACACTTCCGTTGACGGCATCCGCTTCGGCAGCATCCCCCAAGGATTGAACCAGAACATGGTCAACAACTGGCTGGCCATCGAATCGCCCTACGAGATGCGCCTCTCCTTTGAGGTGGACGAGGCCGCCAACCTCATCACGGTGCACGTGATGGGACGTGCCTCCACCGCCATCGAGGGCAGTCTCAGGCTGTATGTCGGCGTCATCGAAAAGGCCATCCACTTCAACTCCGCCCCCGGCCCCAACGGCGAGAAGGACTTCTACAGCGTGATGAAGAAGCTGCTGCCCACCGCATCAGGCACCAACATCGGCAGCGTGGAAGCCGGCGACTATTTTGCCTACACCTTCACCTGGGAGCTGGCCAACATCTATGACATGAGCCAGCTGGACGCCATCGCCTGGATACAGAACTTCAGCACAAAAGAGGTGTACCAAGCCTGCAAGTCGAGCGAGAGCGTAGAGCCTTTCTACACCAACGAAGCCGCAGTGAGCGACATCAGCCAAGTGAAAAAAGTCATCTGCAGCGGCGAAGCCGAACCTAAAGTGGTGCTGACCAACAACGGCAGCAACGCCCTGACCTCCGCCGAGCTGGAAGTGCTGGTCAACGGCAACACCTTAAAGAACGTGGACTGGAGCGGCAACTTAAGCACTTTCGCCTCCGAAAGCATCGACCTTGGCGCCATCAGCTTCCCAGTGGAAGAAGAAAACACGCTTGAAGTGAGGATCAAGAGCATCAACGGTGGCAGCGACGAAGCCCCGATCAATGATGTGGCCAGTTTCGAGTTCGAAGGCTCGCCCGAAACGGTGGGCAAAGTGTTGAAACTCAGCATCCGCACCGATGCCAATCCTCAAGAAACCACTTGGAAGGTGACCAACCTATGGACGGGCGAAGTCGTCATCGAAGGCGGTCCCTACGAAGAAGCACACTCCATGCACACCGAGACCCTTGAAATCACGGGCGACGGCTGCTACGACTTCACCATCTTCGACGCCGGCGGCGACGGACTCAATGGAGGCGTCTATGGCCTAAAAGCCGGTGGCACTACCCTGTTTTCGGGCAACTCGTTCGGCGAAAGCGAGAGCAACGAGTTCTCCTACGAGGTGACGGCTGATGTGGAAGAAGGCCTCACTTCAACCACCCTCATCTACCCCAACCCGACCGACGGCCTCCTCAACATCTTCAGCCAAGGCAAACAAAACGTCACCATATTCAATATGGCCGGACAGCGCGTCTTCGACGGCCTTTGCGACGGCGAGCTGCAAATCGACATGAAGCGTTTCGGCGCAGGCATCTATGCCGTCAAAGTCGGCAATGAAACACAAAGGGTCGTGGTGAAGTGATGCTCCAGTACCATCATTTCGACCAAATCGACTCCACCAATGCCTACCTGCAGAGGAAGCAGTCGGAAGGCGACATCCGCAACTGGCTGGTCAGCGCCGACGAGCAGACCAAAGGCAAAGGCATGGGCAACAACGGCTGGGAAAGTGAGGTTGGAAAGAACCTCACTTTCTCTTTGGCCGTAGACATGGGTTTTTTGCCCGCCAAAAGGCAGTTTCTGCTCTCCGAGGCCGTGCCGTTGGGCATCATCGAGGTGTTGGATGGCATTTTGCCCACCGAAAAACTCAGCATCAAATGGCCAAACGACCTCTATTATGGAAACCGCAAACTGGCGGGCATCCTCATCAACAGCACAATAAAAGCCAACATGATGGACGTTTCCATTATCGGCATCGGACTGAACGTCAACCAAATGACATTTCAAGATTGGCCCACACACCCGATTTCCATGAAGATGATAACGGGCAAGACCTACGATTTGCAGCCCTTGATGGAGCAAATCGTGGAGCATATATTAATAAAGGTGGAGCAATTGAAATCCGACCCAACTGTCATCGAACAAGAATACCTGAAAAGATTATTCCGCTATCACACATGGGCGGATTATGAAGTGAAGGGAAAAGTCTTGCGGCTTTTCATGACGGGGCTTGACCCTTTTGGACGATTGATGATGAAGGACGAGGCTGACAATTCCTATTGTTTTGACATTAAGGAAATTAAATTCTTGTTATAGAAACGCATTCTATGAGAAGAGATGCATTGAATGCGTCTCTACAAAAGAGAACAGCCGAACTTCCGTTGGCTGTTCTCTTTTGTTAAAATGTATGATTTATGTCAGATTTGTTTCCCTAATCTTATTTAATTCCATTGGTCGCTCCAGGCCTGCTGGTCCTTGCGCCATTCCTTCAGTGACTGCACGTCCTCTTCGGAGATGTAGGCTTCCTCAACGGCCTTGTGAATCAAAGTCTCGTAGTTCGACAGCGTGACCAGTTCGCAGTTCTTCTCCTCGAAATTCTTCTTGGCGAGTTCCATCTGATAGGTGAAGATGGCCACCATGCCCTTCACCTCGGCGCCTGCCTCACGCAAAGCATCGACAGCCAAAAGGCTCGACTTGCCCGTGGAGACCAAGTCCTCGACGACCACCACCGACTGCCCCGCATTGATGACGCCTTCAATCTGGTTCTGCATGCCGTGCGACTTCTTCTCGGAGCGCACATACACGAAAGGCAGTCCCAACTCCTGGGCCACTAACGCGCCCTGGGCGATGCCACCCGTGGCCACGCCAGCAATCACGTCGGGCTTGCCGTAGTTTTGCATGATCTTCTCCACAAACTGCTGGCGGATAAAGGTACGCACGGCAGGGTAAGAGAGGGTGACACGGTTGTCGCAATAAATGGGGCTTTTCAGTCCCGATGCCCAAGTGAAGGGAGCCTTAGGGCTAAGTTTCACGGCCCTGATTTGAAGCAGATGCAGAGCCAAGGTCAATGCTGAATCGTCGTATTTCATAGTTGTTCGATTTGATTCTTTCTTTTTCTGTGGCTGCCAAGATGTGACAGGCACACATTCAACGAATTTGTTTATCTTTGTCGCTCGAAAACGACATAAACAGACTGCAAATGTACAAGATTTTTCAAGAAAACAAAGCACTGGTTTTCCCAAAAATCGATGGTGATTCGTTGAAATTCGACGCAACATCCCAAGAATCTGACAAATACGATGCCGAACTTTTGTGCGATTTTTTACCTGAGTGGCTCGAAGACCGCGACCCGGGCGACACTTTCATCCACGAAGTGGGTGAAAACGCCGTGGCCATAGCCTTGAAAGAGACCTTCAGGATGGCACCGGCGGCAGGCGGAATCGTCGTGCAAGACGGAAAATTCGTGAGCATTGTGCGCCACGGCATCCCCGACCTGCCCAAAGGACATATCGAACAAGGAGAGACGCCCGAGGTGGCTGCCTTGCGCGAAGTTGAGGAAGAAACGGGTATAGGCAACTTGCAAATTGTCAGGGCTTTGCCCTCCACTTGGCATTGCTATTTGGAGCACGAACAGTGGACATTAAAACAAACCTATTGGTACTTGATGACCACCACGAAACGCATTCAACCCAAGCCACAGACAGAAGAAGGCATCACGGAAATAAAACTAATTGGGAATGAAGAAGTTGAGGTGTTTTTGAAAAATACTTTCCGTTCCATCAGTGAAATTCTCGAAAAAGAATTACGTCAGGTCGTGGCGAAATAATATTTTTGCAGCGCAAAAAGGACACGAGACCACTGGACTGCAGGACTACGAGACGAAATGATCCCGCGTCCCGAAGTCCCGAAGTCAAAAAGAACAACCAATGAAAAGAATAGCCGTATTCCCTGGTTCTTTCGACCCCATCACCTTGGGTCACCGCAGCATCGTTTTGAGAGCACTACCTATGTTTGACGAGATATACGTCGCCGTAGGCATCAACATGGAGAAACGCTCCACCTTTGAATTGCAAGACCGCATCGCTTGGTGCGAGGCCGTCTTCAAGGACTATCCCGAAGTGAAAGTGGAGAGCTACGAAGGCCTCACCGCCGACTTCTGCAAAAAGGTAGGCGCCAGAACCATCATCCGCGGATTGCGCTGCGGCAGTGACTTCGAGTATGAAAACATGATCGGGCACGCCAACAAACGCCTGCACCCCGAATTGGAGACCATCTTCCTCCTCACCGAGAGCGAACTGGTGGGCGTGTCGTCGAGCGTCGTCCGCGACATCTACAAGAACGGCGGCGACACCTCCAAGTTCCTGCCTGTCGAGGTGAAGTTGCCGAAAAAGCAATAATTCCGCCCCATTCTCGTTTTATAGGCATGAAACGAAGGATTGTTACGCTGTTATTATCCCTGCTATTTCTCACGGTAAGTGCTCAAAATGTGACAATTACCGGGCGAAGCAACAAAACCAACACCATAATAAGGCTCTTCGTCTACGAAGACCTGATCAACGAAACCAGCCTCTTGCTCGACCAAGGCCAAACCGACGAAAAAGGCCATTTCGTCCTTGAAGGTCCGGTGAAGCACATCCTTCCTGCCCGAATTTATGTCGGACTGGAGTATGTTGACCTCATCCTTACACCCAATGCCAACTACGACATTGAAATCATCGTGCCCGAACAGCAAGAAAACGTTTCCTACTTCGAGAAAGAGCTGCCCACCCTCCGCGTGAAACGCGCCACCGACCAAGGCCTCTATCGGCAAATCATCTACTCCGAAGAAATCATCAACAGCTACATGATTGATCATTTCAGCCAGATCTACCGTGGGCGGCAAGTGCGCTACATCGACTCCATACAAAACGCCATCAGCCGCGAGCTGCCCGACATCAAGTCGGAGTATGTGAAGAACCACAACGACTATAAGATTGCCGCCATCAAGTTGGGTATCAGCACCGACGGTGGCAAGAAAGTCATCAAGGACTATTACGACGGGCAGCCAGTGCGCTACACCCAAAGCGCTTACATCGACCTCTTCAAGGAACTGTTTGACGGCTACTTCAACAGTGCCTCTTACGATAGCCATTTGCTCAACGACGCCTTCATGGAAGGCCCGGCTGCTTTCAAGAAATACCTGGCCACCGACCCGCTCATGGCAGACAACCCACAATTGGCCGAGCTCATCACAATCTATAACCTGCAGAAGCTCTGCCAAGGCGACCGTGGCACCAGCCGTTTGGCCAAAGACCACCTCAACCACATCAAGTCACAGACAAAACACCCCGAGCATAAAGCTATCATCAGCGACTTCTTTGATAAGCTCAACCGCCTCGCTCCAGGCACAATGGCTCCCGACTTCACCTTAACTGACAGCAATGGCAACGACGTGAGCCTATCAGACTACAAAGAAGGCTTAGTTCTATTGCAATTTGTTGATGGGCAATCGCCTGTCAGCGAGCATCAGTTTGCTGAACTTAGGAGTCTCCACAACCAATGGCAGGACACCATTCAGATTCTCACCATCGCCACCCACGACAAGATGACGTTCTTCAAGCAACAGTTTGAGGAAAAACGCCAAGACTGGCCCCTCCTCGACCTGGGTGACAACATCCTTTTGCTTGAGGCCTACAACGTGCGCACCTTCCCTGAGTATATCCTCATCGCCAGGGGCAACAAGATTGGCGAGGCACCGGCACCGAGTCCTGAGCGGTATTTGGAGGAGAGGGTGAGACGGCTTTACGGAAAATAGCCACATGGAAAAAGTCCCATTTTCACCCCTTAAAATCATGGAATAATTCCCTTTTTTAGGCTGAAAATTTCGGAAAAAGTCCCTTTTTTTGACCCATAAAACAATGGAAAAAGTCCCTTTTTTAGGCTAAATTTTTCGGAAAAAGTCCCTTTTTGTTGCAGGAATGAATTGATTTATATTATTTTACGATTGTCATTAAGATTTGCTCATTCTACTAGCAGAATAATGAGCGGGATGAGTGGAAGATGGTGATTTCGGAGATTGAAATGCTTTAATGAATTGATTGAAATTGGTTGAAATCAAAATAATCTGTATTTTTGCAAATTATAAACACTAAGCAATATGAAATTCAAGTCAATAAGCGCAAGAAACAAGAGAACGGGATGGAACATCGAAAATATGGAGTTCAATCCTATGCTCACCCTTTTGGTTGGAGCTTCTGGTGTGGGAAAAACCAAGGTTTTAAATGTAATCAAGACATTGGCTCGCATTGCAAAAGGTGAATCGTTTAATGGTTTGGAATGGAAGGTTGAATTTGAGCAAAACGAGCATGATTATGTTTGGGAAGGAGAATTTGTTTATGGCGGTGATGTTGGTGTAGAACTTCTTACAAGTGAATATGAAGTTGTCTTTGCTGTTGCTAGAGAAAAAATAATAGAAGATGACATAGTTTTGGTGGATCGCGTACCTGACAGTATAAAATTTTTAAATCGCGAAATAGTAAAGCTTGATAGTACTAAGAGTGTGGTTGAATTACTTAAAGAAGAATCATCAATTAAGTCAATTTACGAAGGCTTTAAGCAGTGCTATTCTTTAGATATAACTGATGTTGTCATACAAATATCTAACTATCCCCTTTATAAAGAAAAACGTTTTGACATTAAACAAATCAAACAATTTAGATCTACATCTCTGTTAGAAAAATTGTTTTTGCTTCGCGAAAATGGTCTTCAAGAATTTGATGTCATTGTTCAAAAGTTTAAAGGTGTTTTTCCTGCAATTGAGAATATAGATTTTAAGTTGGTAGAAAGTGTGAATCACCTGTACTTTTTATATTTAAGAATCAAGGAAAACAATGTTTCGACTTGGATTGATCAGCCTGATATTTCTTCGGGAATGATGCGTACTTTATTGCAAATCATCACTTTAGTTTTGGCAAACGACGGCGATGTGATTATGATTGATGAGTTCGAGAACGGTCTTGGTGTGAACTGCATCAATGAATTGGCCGACCTCATCATGGAACCGGAAGCCAACATTCAGGTGGTGATGACCAGCCATCATCCTTATATCATCAATGCCATTCCCGTTAAGGATTGGATGATTCTCACGCGCAACGGAAGCAATGTGCATGTACATACAGCAGATGAACTTCATATTGGAGAACACTCGAAACACGAGGCTTTCATGCAATTGATGCAGACCCCAGAATATAGGACAGGACAGAACCGATAATCCCCTTACAAGATGAATTGTTACATTATTGTTGAAGGCGATAAGACAGAGTTGTCAGTGTATCCAGCATGGCTATCCATATTGGCGCCCACTTATACTCGTATAGAGAATTTTGAGGATGTAAACGAAAACAACTACTTCATCTTTAGTGCAGGCGGAATCCCTTCCATATATAACCATGTGGCGAATGCCGTTATGGATATCAATAGCATCAATAGTAAGGAGGGCTCTCATTACGATTATCTTTTGGTCTGCCTTGATACGGAGGAGGAATCCAGAGGATACATTTTGCAACAGATTGAATCTGAATTAAAAAAGAAAAGTGTTACCTTGCAAAATGCTGAACTGGTGGTCTTTGAGCATAAAGTATGCATGGAAACATGGTTTTTGGGCAACCAAAGCGTATTCAAGGACAATCCACAAAACACTGAATATCTGAACTGTATCAAGTATTACAACGTAGGATTGAACAATCCAGAAGAAATGGGCAACATGGATCCCGATAGATTCGCGACAACGGCAAAATTCCATCTTCGATACTTGAAAAGGATGCTTGAAGAGCGAAATATGAGCTATTCAAAAAACAACACGATAGACGTGCAGCATCAAGCGTATCTGCTTCAATTGATTAAGCGTTTTGAGGAGACAGGGCATATTGCCACTTTTGGCAGTTGGTATGAGTTCGTGAAAGACCATTTCAAATGACATAATACGCATTTTTATATACGCCCGACTACCATATCCAACATGCTATGGTATTGAATAATGAACGTGAAATTTCTGTGAAAAACTGCATCACCTACCTGCCTGTTTATTATTGTATGTTTTATCAGCGGGATTTTGTGCGTGATGAAGGGGAGTTGGTGATTCCGGAGGTTAAATTGCCATAAAACAACAAGAATGTAACATATTATTTGCATGTTATTATGCTTGCGCCAAAGAAACACTCCACTTCGCCACAGACACGACCTCTATCCTATAACCATCTTTCTCTATGATGCGCTCCTCGTCGTTCGTCACAATAACAAGGTTGCTGCAATTCAGTTCCGCTGCACATTCCGTTAGGCTATCCACCTCCCGCTTTTCAGTCTTGGGACTACTCATATCATAGCAGACCTGCACTAATTGTTCTATGTGCGTGCCTTTGCGCAAGACAAAATCCACCTCCTTGTCGTTGCGCGAACGATAATAAAACATGGTCTTATCGGTGTCATACCCTTGCCTCAGCAACTCGACGAAAACCTGGTTTTCGAGCAGACGTCCAAGGTTGTCACTCAAAGAGAATGCCTTGGCGACAACAAAACCATTGTCAACCACATAGACTTTCCGAGGTGCTTTCTTCATCAACTTCAGCTTGTTGTTGTAACGAGGCAGGTAGTAAAACAAATAAGGCTCGTGAAGATAGTCCATAAACTTCTTGGTGGTATTCACACTGGAGAAGCCTAATTCTTCCGTCAATTCATTGGCACTTACGGGATTGCAGAAATTGGAAACCAGATACATAGCCAGGTCATTTAAGTCCGTAACGTTTCTGACACTGTGGCGCTTGGCCACATCCTTCCACACGATGGAATCGAACAAGGTATCAAGATAGGTACGTGTCAGCTGGCGCGATGCCACCACCTCCGGATATCCGCCATTCCTCAGATAGTCGTCCATCAGCGCTGAGGCGTCCGCTTGTTGTTCAGGATTCAACTTACTGAGGTCCAGTTTATTCCAGTCGAAAAACTCCTCAAGACTGAACGGCAACATCTCAACCTTTAAATACTTCCCCGTCAGCGCCGTAGCCATCTCGCTTGACAGCATCTTGGCATTGCTTCCTGTGATGACAAGATTCTTTCCAAGTCGATAAAGCTCACTAACCCACAAATCCCATGCATCAAGATTCTGCACCTCGTCGAGCAAAAGATATTCGTAACCAGGGTACACATCATCCAGCATCCGCATGACCAGGTCGGCATCCCAAGCATCCAACAGCTGCTGACTGTCAAAATTCAAATAGGCAAAATTCCTGTCCCGCAGCATCAGCAAGGCCTGCGTAGATTTGCCCACACGACGAGGTCCCGTTATCAACTTGATAAGATGACTGCCCAACAACATTTCAGTATCTTGGTTGCTCCGACGTTCCAAATAAGGACGCGAAAGCAGTTCATCACGCTCTTTTCGCTGGTTTAGGATGATGGTCTTCATGTTCTATTATCTTATTTCGCTGACAAAAATACGACTTTTTATTCAATTTATGCATCCTATTGCACAAAAAACATACTTTTTTATGCAGTACAGCGTATTTATTGCATAAAATCAGATTTTTTTCAGAACAATTCGAACGGTTTGCTTTTCGTATCCTAAAACAATTGTTTTTCTGACTTTTTGTCGCATATTTTCACCAATTCACGGAAATTCCCTACCTTTGCACGAATTTTGTGCAAGTGGCAAACCATTGAATTTTAAATCTTAAATTTTGAATCTTTAAATCACTGAAAATAAATGGGATTTTTCAAAAAACTCTTCGGCGACAAGGCCTCACGCGACAACAAGGCCCTGGAGCCCATACTCCAAAAGACACTCAAGGCTTACGATCAAATCGTGAAACTCGACATCGACAACCTGAGACATAAGACACAAGAATTCAAGGAATACATCAAGAACAAGACCGCCACCGAGGTGGCCGAAATCGCCGAGCTGAAAGCCAAGGCCGAAGCCAACCCCGACATGGAGCCCGACGAGAAAGAGAAACTCTACAACCAAATCGACAAGCTCGAGAAACAGGAACTCGACCACATCGAAGAGGCGCTGAACGAGATCCTTCCCGAGGCGTTCTCGGTGGTGAAAGCCGCCGCCAAATATTTCTGCGAACACGAGACCGTGGAGGTGACTGCCACCGACCTCGACCGCGAGCTGGCTGCCAAATACGAGCACGTCACCATCGTGGGCGACAAGGCTTACTACAAGAACAGCTGGATGGCTGGCGGCAACATGGTGACTTGGGACATGGTGCACTACAACTGCCAAATCATAGGCGGTATCGTGTTGCACCAAGGTAAGATCGCCGAGATGGCCACTGGTGAAGGTAAGACCCTCGTGGCTACCCTACCCGTCTACCTGAACGCCCTCGCCGGCAAAGGTGTCCACGTCGTCACCGTGAACGACTACTTGGCCAAACGTGACTCCGAATGGATGGGCGCGATGTACGAATTCCTCGGCCTCACCGTGGACTGCATCGACAAGCACGAGCCCAACTCCGCCGCACGTCGCCGCGCTTATAACTGCGACATCACATATGGTACCAACAACGAGTTCGGTTTCGACTACCTGCGTGACAATATGACAGGCAACCCCGAAGAGTTGGTGCAACGCAAACACCACTACGCCATCGTCGACGAGGTCGACTCGGTGTTGATTGACGATGCCCGTACGCCTTTGATCATCAGCGGTCCCACGCCACGCGGCGACCAGCAGGAATTCGACCAGCTGAAACCTGACGTGGTCAAGCTTTTCGAAGCTCAGAAGCGTTATGTGACATCGATTTTGGCCGAAGCCAAGAGGATCCTCACCGACCCCAACGCTACCGAGGACGAAAAGAAACACGGCGCCGACCAACTCTTCCGCGCCTACCGCGGTCTGCCCAAGAATAACGCCCTCATCAAGTTCCTCAGCGAGGAAGGCATGAAGAGCCTGCTGCAGAAGACTGAGGGCTTCTATATGCAGAACCGTAACGAGAACATGCACATCATCGACGACGAGCTCTACTTCGTCATCGATGAGAAACTGAATACCGTTGTCCTCACTGACAAGGGCAGCGAACAACTCGCGCTTGCCTACAACGACCCAGAGTTCTTCATCATCCCTGATGTAGGTAGTGAGGTGGCCGAACTGGAGCACTCCAACCTGACCAATGATGAGAAAGTGCTGCGCAAAGCCGAGCTGATGCGTAACTTCGCCGAGAAGTCGGAGCGTTTGCACACCGTGCAGCAACTGCTGAAAGCCTACACCTTGTTTGAGAAAGATGTCGACTATGTCATCATCGACAACAAAGTCAAGATCGTTGACGAACAGACGGGCCGTATCATGGAAGGCCGCCGTTGGAGCGACGGCCTGCACCAAGCCG
Organism: uncultured Bacteroidales bacterium; assembly: GCA_900317155.1. Lineage (GTDB taxonomy): Bacteria > Bacteroidota > Bacteroidia > Bacteroidales > F082 > Limimorpha. Next base: position 10,662 of record ONFO01000025.1, on the reverse strand, counting down.
TGGAGGCCAAGGAAAACGTGAAGGTGGAAGCCGCCACGCAGACCTACGCCACCATCACCTTGCAGAACTACTTCCGTATGTACCACAAGCTGGCTGGTATGACCGGTACCGCTGAGACGGAAGCGGGCGAGTTCTGGGACATCTACAAACTCGATGTGGTCGTCATCCCGACCAACCGCCCCATCGCCCGTATCGACCAGGAAGATATGATTTACAAGACCAAGCGCGAGAAATACAACGCCGTCATCGACGAAATCCAAAGATTGGTCAATGCAGGTCGACCCGTGCTGGTGGGTACCACCTCGGTGGAAGTCTCCGAGTTGCTCAGCCGCATGCTGACGCGAAAGAACATCCCTCATAATGTACTGAACGCCAAGCTGCACTTCAAGGAAGCACAGATCGTGAAAGAAGCCGGTCAGGCAGGCACCGTGACCATCGCCACCAACATGGCTGGTCGTGGTACCGATATCAAGTTAGGGCCTGGCGTCAAAGAAGCTGGCGGTCTGGCCATCATCGGCACCGAGCGCCACGAGTCACGCCGTGTCGACCGTCAGTTGCGTGGTCGTTCCGGACGTCAAGGCGACCCGGGTAGTTCACAGTTCTACGTCTCGTTGGAAGACAACCTGATGCGTATGTTCGGTTCCGAGCGTATCGCAGGCATCATGGACCGCATGGGCTTGCAGGAAGGCGAAGTCATCCAACACCCGATGATTACCAAGCAGATCGAGAAGGCACAGAAAAAGGTTGAAGAGAACCATTTCGGCGTACGTAAGCACTTGCTCGAATATGATGACGTGATGAACGCCCAGCGTGAGGTCATCTACAAGAAACGCCGTCACGCCTTGTTTGGCGAACGACTCTCCATCGACCTGAACAACATGATGTTCGACTTTGGCGAGAAACTGATTGAAGAATATCAAGACGCCAAGGACTATGAAGGCTTCAAGTTGGAGCTGCTCTCCGCCATGGGCATCGATGCACCCTTCACGGAAGAGGAATTCGACAGGATGAAAACCAAGGAACTGGCCGAGAAATTGTTTGATGCTGCCCTCGAGCACTATCGTGACAAAGCCCGTATCATCGGCGAGAAGACCTTGCCGGTCATCAAGAACGTGTATGAGAACCAGACCCACTTTGAGAACATCGCCATCCCGATTACCGACGGCAAGCGCGGCATGAACGTCATCGTCAACCTGAAGAAGGCTGTCGAAAACGGTGCCCGCGAGGTGAACCTCTGCATCGAGAAGAGCATCACCCTCGGCCTCATCGACAATGCCTGGAAGGAGCACCTCCGCGAACTCGACGACCTGAAGGAATCGGTGCAAAACGCCTCCTACGAGCAGAAAGACCCGTTGGTCATATACAAATTGGAGTCGTTTAACCTGTTCAAGGCCATGTTGGAGAACATCAACGAGGACGTCATCTCCTTCTTGATGCGTGCCGACATCCCGACACAAGACCCGAACGCCGTGCGCGAGTCGCGTGGTCCGCAAGGCATCGACAAGTCGAAGATCCGTGAGCAGCGTCAAGATCTGTTGGCCCAGTCGCACAGCGACACGCAGCAGAAGCAAGTCACCCAGCCCATCCGCAAAGAGGTGAAAGTGGGGCGAAATGACCCATGCCCTTGCGGTAGTGGCAAGAAGTACAAGAACTGCCACGGAAGGCTTGAGGCTGCCGAATAAGTGTCCATCATTATAAAAACACGAGCGGAATTAGGGTTTAATTCCGCTCGTTTTGTTTAAGCATTCTAAAAAAATGCTATTTTTGCGAGCAAATAAAACCAATTCACCATGAAAAAACTATTCTTCACCGCGATGTTGCTATATACCTTCAACATCGGCTTTGCACAAAAGAACGTCCTCGTCGAGGAACTGACCGGCACCTGGTGCCAATGGTGCCCGAGAGGCATCTACTACGGTGACTCGCTCTGCGGCACCCACGACAACGTCATCTTCGTCGCCATCCACAGCAGCGACCCGATGGCCAACAACGACTATTACAATGCTTCAGGCCTTCTCGGTGCGCCTTCAGCCAACATCGGGCGGCACTTCCTTGCCCAAGAAACACAGAACTGGTTCTCGAAAGTGGAACAAGAGAGCCAAGTCACGCCAAAAGTGAACATGGGCATCACCTGTGATTACGACCCTGCCACAAGGCTACTGACAGCTCATGTATCTGCCACGGCCTTGGAGAACATGAGCGGCGACTACCGTTTCGCGGCCATCCTCACCGAAGATGGTGTGACTGGACCAGCGCCCTCCTACAACCAAACCAACTCCTACAGCGGAGGCGGTTATGGACCCATGGGTGGGTACGAGAACCTACCTAACCCCATCCCTGCCGAGCGCATCGCCTACGACCACGTGGGACGGCAACTGCTCTGCGATTATGATGGCATACAAGGCTCGTTCCCGAGTTCGTTGCCAAGCGGACAAACAGCTAGTTATGAGTTCACTTACACACTTGATGAAAACTATGATTACAACTATGTGCGCATCATCGGCCTCCTCATCGCTCCTGACGGCACCGTGGAAAACGCTGTGAAGAGTCCCTATCTCAATGGCGAAGAGACAGCCGCGCCCCTTTTCACCTCGACACCGAAGACCGAGTCCTACGCCAACCTCAATTACCTATATAATGTGTATTTCCACGACCCCGACCCCGCTGACTATGTCAACATCACTCTTTTACAAGGCCCGAGTTGGCTGACGTTAGAGCAATACGACGGAGAATCTGCCTGCCTTTACGGTATTCCTGACCAACCGGGAAGCTACGAGGTGCGTCTGGAATTGTCGGAATGCATCCATAGCACGATTCAGAATTTCACCATCATCGTCGACGAGCCCCTGAGCGGGAGTTGGGAATATGTGGGACCTCGTGGATTCTCGCAAAACGCCTTCCAAGTGTTTGGAATAAAGATGGACAATGAACGCAACCTGTATGTGTTTGGAAACGAGAACAGCACTCCTGTTTTATACAAAAACGCCGCAGGTACCGACACTTGGGAGCAGATGGGCAGCATCAGCACTTCCTGTTCGGTTTCAGCAGGCGGCATGGATTTGGCTTCCAACGGCGATGTGTATGTGGCCTACTCCGACCAAAGTGACAATGGGTATGCTTTCAAGTGGGACGGCAGCCAATGGACTCCCATAGGCAGTGCCTTCAGCAGCGTGGAGACGCATATCGTCCTCGACAACAACGACTTGCCCTACCTCGTTGCTCGTGATGTTTCACAAGGCTACAAGGGGGTCGTGTTCAAATTGGAGAACGACAGCTGGGTGCCTGTGAGCGGTACGGGCATTTATGTTCCAGACGCGGAATACGCCTGCCATCAAGAATTGGTCTTCGACAGCAACAACACGCCTTACATCAGTTACGCTGATTATATGACCAGCAATACCCTGAAAGTCAGAAAATTCGAAAACGGAGAATGGGTTGCTGTGGGGAGCGGCATCGACAACCTCTATTTCTACCAAAGCATGGCACTTGACGAAAACGACATGCCTTATCTTGCGTATTGTGCCTATCCTTCTTATCAACTCCGAGCCGTCCGTTTCAACGGCAGTGATTTTGAAAGTCTTGGCGACAACCTCGCGGAAGGAGCCGTATCTGAACTCAGTGCTTGCTTCAACGAAGGCAAGTTCACCGTGGCTTTCGTCAACGAAGGGCAGTCGAACTACCTAAGTGTGCTGCAATATGAGGAGGAATGGAGTTACGTTGGGCCAAGCCTCGTCTCGGAAGGTTCCATGGACGATCCATGCATTACTGCCATCGACGGAGCCCTCTATGTGGCCTATTCCGACGACGGTTTGCAGGGCTTTGCCTCTTGCATGAAATACGCTGAGGCAGTTATCCTCTATCCACCCACTGATTTTGCCGCTGAAGTCTTTGGCAACGACAACGTCAAACTCACATGGAACCTCCCCATCGAAGGTGAACCGAATGCCTACAAACTCTACCGAGACGATGCCCTCGTGGCCACCGTCACCGAGATGAGTTACGAGGACTATGATCTGCCAACGGGCAGCCACCGTTATACCATCTCAGCGGTCTATCCTCAAGGGGAATCGGTGCAAGCAGGCCCGATTGTGGTGGAAACCACCGTTGGCATTGGCGAACAAGAGCAAACACGCTTCAACGTTTATCCAACCCATGTCACTTCCACACTGACAATTGAAAGCGGTGTTCAAGGCACCCTCACCTTATATAATACGATTGGTCAGCCACTGATGACAATCCAAATCAACGCGGGAAGCAACACGATTGACGTCTCATCCCTGGCCAATGGCGTATATTTCATCAAGTCAACTCAAGGAACCACCACAAGAATCCTCAAATTCTAAATCCCAAATCCTTAAATTTTGAATCTCAAATTTTAAATTTTAAATATTAAATCTTGAATTATAAATCTAAAATCATGAAATACAATCGCGTACTCCTAAAACTCAGTGGCGAAGCCCTGATGGGCAGCCAGCAATACGGCATCGATCCGCAAAGACTGAACGACTATGCCGATGAAATCATTGAAGCAGCAAAAGCTGGCGTGCAAATAGGCATCGTCATCGGAGGCGGCAACATCTATCGCGGCCTGCAAGGTGCCTCGAAAGGCATGGACCGCATCCAAGGCGACTATATGGGCATGCTCGCCACCGTCATCAACTCGATGGCCATGCAATCCACTTTGCAGAGCAAAGGACAAAAAGCCACCCTGCTTGCAGGACTTTACATCGACCGCATCGCCGACACGATGAGCAGCGCCAAAGCCATCCGCCTGCTTGAGGAAGGCCACATCGTGGTGATGGGTGCCGGCACAGGCAACCCCTTCTTCACCACCGACACAGGTTCGGCATTACGCGCCGTCGAAATCAAGGCTGACATCATCCTGAAAGGCACCCGCGTGGACGGCATCTATACCGCCGACCCTGAGAAAGACCCGACGGCCACCAAGTTCGAACACATTACCTACGACGAAGCCTATCAGCGCAACCTGAAGGTGATGGACATGACCGCCTTCACCATGTGCAAGGAAAACGACATGCCGATGTACGTCTTCGACATGAACACCCGCGGTAACCTGATGAAGGTCTTGCGCGGCGAGAACATCGGAACGCTTGTGACGAAATAAGCTATAGTTTGTAATAACTCCCCAGAATCCTGTCGAACCATTTGGCAGGCAGGATTCGTTTTATCCATACGGAAAGCTTCTGCTCGAAGGAGGCGACAACATAGCCGTTGCGGGGATGTTGCATGTTGATGATTCTGCTGATTTTTTGAGCTAAGACGACAGGCTTAAGGCCGCCATTTTCATCATGTTCCACCTTCTCGATGGCTTCGCGATACAAAGGATAGGCCTGGAGCGCAGCCTCATCGGCCACTTTCTTTCGACTCCCAGTGAAGCCTGTTGCAAAATCGCCAGGACGAAGGACCACCACCTTGATACCTTGTTGCTGGGTCTCCAAACGCAAGGCCTCACAATAGCCTTCGATGGCAAACTTACTGGCCGAATAAAAACCTTGGAAAGGCAGTCCCATCAGGCCTCCGATGGAACTCAATGCGATGATTTTGCCCCCACCCTGACGGCGCATGTGAGGCAACACGGCATCCACGCAATGCACCAAACCCATGAAGTTGGTGTCCATCTGCAATCGGATTTCCTCTTCGGTGGCAAACTCCAACGGTCCGCCGATGCCCATGCCTGCATTGTTGACTAGAACATCAATCCTACCCTCTTTCTCGATCACTTGTGCGACAGCATTCGTCACTGCGTCACGGTCACGGACATCAACATGGAGATAGTGTACTTGAGGCAGAGGCTCCACCTCACGACGCACGGTACCATAAACGGTATGGCCTTCCTGTGCAAGCAGCCGAGCCGTTTCGAGGCCGAAGCCTGATGAAACTCCAGTGATGAAAACAATCATATCACTCCGGCGTCCTTAAAGGCTTTGGTGATTTTGTCGATAGCCTCATCCACCTGTTCAAAGGTGTGGGTCGCCATCAAAGCGAAACGGATCAACACATCCTCTTCGGGGACGGCAGGTGCAATGACGGGCGTGACAAAAACACCATCCTCCAGCAGTCTGTTGCACAGCCAGAAAGCCTTCTCCGAGTTGCGCACAAACAAAGGAATGATGGGTGTTTCGCTACGACCCGTGTCAAAGCCTCTCTCTATGAACTGCTTGCGGGCATAATTGCTCAAATCCCAAAGGTGTTGAATCCTTTCGGGTTCATCTATCATGATATCGATGGCACGGCTCACCGAGGCCACATTCGCTGGTGGCATACTGGCGCTGAAGATCAGCGAACGGGCATTGTGTTTCAAGTAGTTGATGATATCGAAGTCGGCAGCAATGAAACCACCCAACGAGCCAAAGGACTTGGAGAAAGTGCCCATGATGAGGTCCACCTTGTCGGTCAGCCCAAAATGGTCGGCAGTGCCACGGCCCTGATGGCCAAGCACACCCAAAGCATGGGCATCGTCAATCATGATGTCAGCGTTGTATTGCTCGGCCAATTCCACCATTCTCGGCAGCGGCACGATGTCGCCTTCCATGGAAAACACACCGTCGGCCACAATCAGTTTGACTGCATCGGGGCTACAAAGCTTCAATTTGGCTTCGAGGTTATCCATATCGTTGTGGTTGAACTTCCACACCTTGCCGAACGAAAGGCGGCTTCCCTCGATGATGGAAGCATGGTCAAGGCTGTCCAAAAGCAAGTAATCGTTGCGTCCACACAAAGCCGAGACCACACCCAAGTTGACTTGGAATCCTGTGCTGAAACACACAGCGGCTTCCTTGCCCACCAATTTGGCCAGTTTCTCTTCCAAGGCCACATGGATGTCAAGGGTGCCATTCAAAAATCTTGAGCCAGAGCAACTTGTACCATATTTCCTGACTGCCTCAATGGCCGCTTCTTTCAAACGAGGGTCATTGGCGAGGCCCAGATAGCTGTTGGAACCAAACATCAGCACATCCTTACCCTTGATTTTCACCACTGTGCTTTGTTCAGATTCGATGGGTTTATAATATGGGTAGATACCTTTCGCTTGAGCTTCTTGGGGAGCTCTATAGCGGGCACACGATTTCTTCAAAAGATAAGTTTTCATGGCTTTAGTTTAGTTTTTTCAAATAAGTCCTTGCCCTCTTGGTCAAGGTGTGTTCAAGATAATGCCAAAGGTTTTGCACACTGGTGTTGTCCTCCAACTCACGTGTCGACTCAATATATTTGACACCATTTTTGGTAATGCCTTGGGCAAATTTATGGAAAATCATGGCATTCACGCCCTTGTTTTTGTATTTCTCGTCGATGGCGATGAGCAGCAAGTCGATGGTGTCGTTCTTCTTCAACGCCCTCAACATGTGCAGCCAGCCAAACGGGAAAAGCGAACCCTTTGCCTTCTGCATGGCTCCTGCCAACGACGGCAACGCCACCCCAAATCCTATCACCTTTTCATCCGCGTCGAGCACGATGGAAAGATAGTCGACATTGATGTTGGTGACAAACTGTTTCTTCAAGTCCTCGCACTGGCCAGGGGTGAGTTCGCTGAATCCGTGCAGTTTGGAATACGCCGAATTGAGACATTTGAACACGCTGTCGAGGTATGGCGTCAACTCGGAACGGTTGCTGATAGGTGCTTCATGCAAATCGTTTTTGACCGAAACCAACTGAGCCATACGTGCATAGCGCTCGGGGATGACCTCTGGAACCATAATACGATATTCCACAAAATCCACATCCTTCACGTAACCCAGACTCAAGAGATGGGATTCGTAATAGGGAGCGTTGTATTTCCCGTAGGCTGTAGGGAGTTGGTCGAAGCCTTCCACAAGGACACCCGCCGCGTCAAACTCAAGGAAACCCATAGGACCACTGATGGTATCCATGCCTTTCTCCCGAGCATATTGTTCGACGACCTGCATCAAAGCCTTTGAAACCTCCTGGTCGTCAACAAAGTCAATCCAGCCGAAGCGACATATCTTTTCCCCCGTCTTCTCATTGTACCGACGATTGATGATGCCTGCCACGCGACCGACCACTTTGTCTTTTTCATCGTATGCCAGCCAATACTTGGCCTCGCAAACCTCAAAAGCATGATTCTTCTCAGGGCTCAACGTGTCACAATCCATCGACTCAATCTGAGGCACATAGAAAGAATTGCCCTTATAGAGTTGATTGGGGAAATGGACAAAAGCTTTTAGCTCTTTCCTTGTGGTAACTTCTTTAATTCGAATCATCGTGCAAAAATAGGATTTTATGAAATTCAACGGCCCAAAAAAATCAACAATAATGAATAAATGTATAAATTTGCAGTTCATAATGCTACTTTTTTGGAGCATATCTTCCTTATTACCAATGAAATGAAAAAAAGAAGCCATCATCTTCGGAAAAACCATAATGCGTCGAGCAAAACCATCGACCTCATTCTTATTGCTGTCATCATTCTTGTTACGGCCCTGTTAAGGCTTTGGAAACTCGGCCAAGTGCCTTTCATGCACGATGAGTTCAGTGCCTTGCTTCGCACCCGATTCGACAACTTCCATGACTTCATCCAACTTGGTGTGATGCCCGACAGCCATCCCATTGGGGTGCAGCTTTTCCTTTGGGGTTGGGTGCAGCTCTTCGGTTGGAGCGAGTTTTGGGTCAAACTGCCTTTCGCGCTGATGGGCATCGGTTCTGTATACCTTATTTATTTAATAGGAAGGCAGTGGTTCAACCGCAAGGTGGGTCTGTTCTCTGCGGCTTTCTTTGCCGTCAGCCAGCTCACGGTGTTCTATAGTCAGTTGGCGCGCCCTTATGCAGCGGGATTGTTCTTTGTACTGCTGATGGTGTGGTTCTGGCACAAGGTCGTTTTCGGGACGAAAACGACGACAAGGGATTACATCGGTTTCGCACTTTCGGCATGGGCTTGCTCATTGATGCAGTATTTCTCCATCGCCCAAGCTGGACTGATTTTCCTCACGGGCTTGTTCTTCTTACCCAAGGAGCGGCGCAAAGCGTATTGGCTCAGCGGAATAATTGCGGTCATGCTGTTTCTTCCCACCCTACCCGTCTTTTACCAGCAACTCTTTGTTAGCGGCAGCATCGGCGGCTGGTTGAGTGCGCCCAAAGCCACCTTCCTCACCGACTTCATCCAATACACCATGAACTATTCGCAACTGTTCATGTTTGCCACAGGCATCATCATCCTATTGCCGCTCATTCTCGGCAAACACGACAAGAGCAGGAATCCTTTACGCTGGGTTGGCTTGATTTGGTTTGTCATCATCTTCGCCATCGCTTTCGCCTATTCCTTGCTCCGCGAACCTATCATTCAGCATAGCACGCTGATTTTCAGTTACCCTTTCGTCATCATCGTCGCCTTCTCCTTGTTCCAAAGTCGCACGCTTTCGCCATGGCAGACGGCCTTGGTGGTGGGCGCCATCCTTTTTATAGGCATTACCTCTTTGGTCTTGACACGCAGACATTATGACCTGATGTACCATCAAGGCTTCGACCAGATTGCAGCCGAGATGCAGCAGGACAAAGCACAATTTGGCGACAAGATTCAGTTTGCCACCCGCACTGAAATCGGGGAAGCCGCTGAGTTTTACCAAGCGCAAACCGACGTCGAAAACCGCATTGTCTTCAACCGTTATACCGAATTGGGCGACTTCAACAAATGGCTCAGCGAACACAAAGAAGCCTCCATGCTCGGCTTTGGCTGGACCGACTATGCCAGCCCTATCTGGGAAACCGCTGCCGTGGGCAACTACCCTTATCTCATCGAGCAGAAAGACTGGTTCACCTCGCGTTACCTGACGTTAAGCAAGACCCCAACAGAAGATGCCCAGTATTTGCTTCACACCTTGTCGGACGACACTGTTGTCATGCCAGGATGGGAATGGGGCCTGCCCTATTACCTCAATTGCGACTCCTTGCCTAACGATGTTGAAGCTTTGGGCATCGTGGCAAAGGTGGAAGCCCCCGACAGTCTCCGCAACTGCATCGTGGTCATCGAGATTCGCGACACCGAAACCGACTCCCTTCTGCTATGGCACGGTCTCTCACCCTATAGCGGCAAATTCCCAAAAGGTGACAACGTCATCGCAAGCGCCATCAACTTCAACGAAGAGCTGCCCGCCCAAGGCAAGACCATCAAAACTTACCTTTGGAACCAGCATTGCGACACCTTGGCCATGACCAAGATGAGTTATTACTATACCCATAAGAATCCTGTTTTGAAAGGTTTGTACGAGCCACTCCATTAGAGAAAAACGGCAAGATTTTTGATTGGAAAAAGAAATATTTTTACTTTTGCACCCAAAATCTGAAAAATATGACTGAAGATTCTCAATTTGTATTAGACGAGGCCACTGAAAGCATGGAAAACACCATCAAGCACTTGGAGCATGAATTTCAGGGCATTAGAGCAGGAAAAGCCAGTCCAGCCATGCTGAACGGCGTTATGGTTGAATACTACGGCACGACGGTGCCCATCGAGCAGACCGCCAACATCGGCTGCACCGACGCCCGCATGATTGTGGTGCAACCCTTCGACAAGAGCGCACTCGGCAACATCGCCAAGGCCATCTTGAACGCCAACTTGGGCTTCAACCCCATCAACAACGGTGAAATCCTCCGTATCAGCGTCCCCGCTTTGACCGAGGAACGTCGTAAAGA
>ONFO01000010.1 GCA_900317155.1 uncultured Bacteroidales bacterium | reverse complement strand
AGACGGATGGCTTCATCATAGTACATCTCTTTTTTCAATGTTCGATAGTTTGACATCTCTTTTCGCTTTTTGAAAGTCAACTTTTTCTAGCGAAAGACACTCAACCTCCATTCGCCCGATAACTACACTGGGGATTCTGCCCTGTCTTTCATCCTCGCTGTCTCGACCTGTCAGTGTTACTTGGCCGTGGTAGTATAATGCCCCATTCCCCATGTTTATAGGCGTGATGTATTGCTTTTCGTTGATTACAGAGTCATACACCATCAATTTTAGTTTTGATGTGTCGTCTCCAACATCATCAATCAGGTTTGAGGCATTATTCAAAAGAATGTTGATGTTTAATATAACAGGCTTAAACCCCTGGGAATAAATCCTGTTGGCGGAGTTGTTGGATAAGTCGAAATATCCCTCATCTTCTATGTGAAATCCGAATTTGTATTGAGGATAACGGCCGTACATTGGTGTGGTTGCTTGTAAATCCAATGTAGTAGTGTGAATAGTCGGAACTCCATTCGGAATATTGCCATCTATCTTTGTCAGGACTAAGGCTACATCTTCCATGTCACGCTCGACATCTGAGGGCAATATGAAATTCAAATTGTTGGCCGCTATGATTCTCTCCCAGATCTCGCGGAGCGTAACAAATGGGTGAACGTTGGCCAAAAGCACCTCCGGCCATGTCAAAGCAAAGCCCGGGTTGTAGATTCCGAAATACATCGCTTTACCAATCCCGTTATGAGCCACATAGCTTGCAACATCGTCACCGTACCAAATGGGCGCCCATGGGTCGGGCATACCTGCATGAGGACCATCGTTATACGCTGCTTGCCAATCCCATTGTATACTCTCTTTGTTGTCCGGGAGTTGTCTTAGGCTGGGGTTCTCTTCGACCCATTTTTTACAGTTTTGCATCAAACCAAAGACTATTGCAATCCTATAATTACCACCTTCCATATCCAACAGATACATATATGCTTTGCCGGTAACGTCGATGTCATTTATTCTACAGCGGCATTCGTGATACCTGTAAGGAAATTTACTGCTGTAGGATGGATTGTATGCGCAATCAAAAATCCTATCGTTTCGCCTGGTTCTCGGAATTTTGACAGTACAAGCGGATCTGTTGCTCGTAATACTCGAAATGTCCGTGAATAGGTTGTTGATAAAATCCAATGCGAATGTTTCTCGCGGATTCAAGTCTAAGTTTTGCCAATCGGGAGCATCGACGGTTCCAGTGTTTACAACTATAGTGCTATCGTTTTTCATCGTCTGGCTCCTTTCTTCATGCAATAGTTTTGCGCTTTTTGGCTGATTTCGTCCTCTGTTGCAATTCTGTTGCTTTGCAGCCACTGTTCCAATTCAACGCGGTTGAAATAGCACATCTTTCCCAATGGCTTGTAGTGGGGGATTTTCTGCTGCATGGTCAGTTTGTACAAATAGGATTTTGAGACACCAAGATACTTTGCTGCCTCGTCTGTTGTTAGCACTTCTTTTGTGCATAGGATTGTGTTTACCGCTATCAGTTCGGCCATCTGTTTCATTTCCTCGCTCATCGTGTCAGTTTTGAGGGTTGGGGCTGTCGGGGGTGCGGGGGAAACATCCGCCCCCGTCTTTGCCCATGTGTTGAGCGGTCAAGGCGTTTCCCTTGCCGTGGCCGCTGTTTCACGGTGCAAAGAAATAAAGGATAGAAAACAAAATGGTTTACGACAATTAACCATCGTAAACCATCGTAAACATCTGTAAACCGTTACTTAAAGATTGCTTAAGTAGTTTAGCATTGAAGATTCTTTTTTTATTGCCTTGGCCAATATTTTATCAAGCGCTTCCCACTTGTCCTTTGATATACTACCTTTACTACAACTGGATTTGATAGATAATTGATTGATGTCTTCACCTTTCAGTGTAAACACTTTCTTAGTAATAGCCCATTTATACTCATTCGTGGAGCCAAACAGTTCTTTTACAAAATATCCCAATTCATTCTCCCCCGGGATCCAATCGATACGCTTTTCAATAGTTCCCTCTCTGACGCCACAAATGATCATCCAATCTGAAACCTCACCTTTGATGTACTGTTTCTCGGTCAATAGTTGGAATAATCTCCGTGCCTGGTTTTCGGTAATTGTGCTGCAGAAATGATTATGTTTGTTGATGGCCTTTCGTGGTTCGGGTTCCTTGGCTTTTTTCGTCTTGGGTTGCTTTCGTTTCGTTTCCGCCCATTGTTCCACGGCTTTTATTATCTCATCGAATGATTTTGTAAATTCGCCATTGGCCCTGCTCTCGGCATCAACAGTATACTTTTCGCGTGTTTTCTTGGCGACTAAATCAACGTATTCTTGCGGCGTTGTTTTGGTGGTGTTGCGTTTTATGCCTTCAAGCCAATCATCGGCACTCTCTATAATCAAAGCCGCGTCAGCTGCGTTTTTTGGCTTGTTCTTTGGGTCCCCGAAATAATGTTTTACCATCTTGACTATTGCCACGGCCAACCGCTTATCATCGCCCGTGTTGATGAGGATTTTACCTCCCAAAGTAGGCGATATCGCGCCTTTTCTGTCTTCCAATATAACGTCCAATTGATGCGCGGTGCATTCGTAGTTGGCCGCCATCCTCTTGCAGCACAATTCAATTGAAAGGCTGCTTATACTGGTTTGCTCATCGACGCACTCAAATTGTCTTTCCATAGTAATTGAGATTAAAGGTTTGTAATATCTAATTCGGGCAAACTGTTGATTGCTTTCTGCTTCAGTTCGTCGACGGCACGGGTATATTTCTCGGTGTGCTTCAATCCTGAATGCCCCAACAAACTCGCCACCGTCTTGATGTTGGCGCCCTCGTTCAAGATGTTCACGGCAAAAGAATGTCTAGCACAATGCCAACTGATATGTTTCTCAATGCCGGCTCTTTTTACCCACCTTTTCACGGCTTTACTACACATCTCGTAACTTGGTAACGGAAATATTAGGCTGTCTTTGGATTGCTCATCTGTTGGCTCTCCTATCAGGCTCAACAGTCCATCATTGAGCGGGATAACAACCCCGCTGTTGGCTGAATGTCCCTTTGTCTTATTCTGCTCAAATTTCAACAGCTTATTGGAATAGTCCACGTTGGCAAAGGTCAGGTCCTTAACATCACAAAACCTCAAACCGCAATAGAGGCACAAAATGAAAGCTCGCCTAATATTGGGGTTCTCTCCGTTGTAGTGGGTACTAATCAGTTTTCTTTCCTCATCGAGTGAAAGAACATCTTTCCTCAATATTTGGTCGTCAATCTTGATAGAGACCCCATTGCACGGGTTCTTTGTCATGTCGTCATGATCAATCGCGTATTTGATAACCTTTTTGAAACGTTGGTAGATGCTTTTTGCACCCTCTCCAATACTTCGGCTCTGCAAATATTCAGTAAAGGCAATCATCATGTCTTTATCCATCTGTTCCGGCTTGATGCCTTTTGCAAACCGGGTGTATTCGGGTGTGTCATTCAGGAAGTCTTTGAAACGCTGTAAAGCAATCCTAAGCATCCTAACGTCTTTCTTGGTGTAGTTGTCAATGTAGGTTTGGAAGTATTGGAGAAAGTCAATTTGGCGGTCTTTCTTCAATCTGAATCCTTCTCTCTTTTCCAACAGTTCCTGTTCTTTCTCAAATCTGATTTTCTTTGCCAACTGCAATGTTTCCCTGTTTTGGTTTCTGTCAAAGGGTGTCTTGGGATTGGCAACCAGGAACAAGTTCAAACTCTCTTTGCTTCTAATATGCTTCACCTTGTATTTGGGTGTTCCGGCCATCTTGCCGCTTTCATATAAGACGGGTTCCCCAGTTTCGTCCAAAACAGGATCGCTTTGTCTGCCTAAATAGTACTCCAAATAAAGGCTGATTCTGCCGTCAGCCATAACCCGCTGCTCTAAGCGTGGGTTGTCTTTTGTCTTGTTTTCAATCTTTGCCATGAATCAACTATATTTCTTTTGTTTTCTTTTGGTATGGCAAAAATAATTCTTTTTTTCTTCATGGTGTACTATAAGGTGTACTAATTTTCAAAAAAAGTACACTTTTTTGAAAACAAAGGAAAAAATGAAATTTACTTGTTGCTGAAAATCAATGCTTTTATATTCCTTTGTTTTCCCTTGTTTATGGGGTTATGTATCGGCCTCGGGTACGACAAGAAATCCTCTGCAAACAATTGGTTTACAGAGGATTTCTTATTTTTTAAGTGGATCATATTATTTGAACAAATCATCTAATGTTACTTGCTGATTCACGTCTTTGGAATGTGTGCCTCTCTGCACTCCTTCGGTCGTCACCATCACTAATTGCACCGAGTGCGTCTTCCTGTGTTGCTTGCTGGCTAAAAACGCATCAATCTTGGTCGCCAACTCACGTTCATACTGTTTGTCGATTACAAACTCATGCTCGCTGAATTTCATTTCGCAGAGATAATCCGTCCGCTCGCCCTTCCATTCCAGTACCAAGTCGATTTGTGCCGTATCTCCATTTGGAGCCATACCCTTCCAACAGTAGTTCCTGCTGATTGTCGCTATACGAAGTGCTTCTTTCATCTGCTCCAAATGCTCAATACAAAGCATTTCGAACGTATTTCCCGCCCACGCATAAAACGAGGGAGTACGTTGGATGGTCCGCCAGTTGCCCGCATTAGTTCCTTTTCCATAGATGAAGTGAAGATAGAATAAAGAGAAAAAATCCTTCAGCTGATATACTGTTTCCACGCGCTGTTTGCCATACCTTGGATATTCTCGTGTGATACCCGACTCATGCAAATTGTCGAGAATCTTACTAAAGGTTCCGCCCATTTCTATGCCCACGGCTTCCGACAGCTCTCGCCTGGTCATGCCGTAAAACTTTTTCCCTAAAGCCTTCACCACATCCACATACCGTTCCGAAGTGATGTACAAACCCGTATACACATCCTTAAACTCTTGATCGATCCTTTCATCCTTGAAAAAGAAGTCGTCGATATTTTCTGACAAATTTTTCTCACTATCAATTCGATCCAGATAATACGGGATGCCGCCGAAAGCCATATATGCCACTGCCATCTCGTAGCGCGACAAATGGAAACTGTGCTTCTTAAAATACAACTCACATTCCTTTAGCGTGAACGGTAACAATCTAATGGTTCCCGTCAGTCGCCCATGCAAACCGCCATAGTCGCGAATCACATTGTCCAACATCCAACTTGTGGCTGAACCGCACACCACCAACACGATGTTGCGCTGCCTGTCAGCCCACGAATTCCAAAAATAGCCCAACTCTGTAATCAATTCCGAAGACTGCGGGCCAGCCAACCAAGGCAACTCGTCCAAGAACACCACGCGACGCTTCACGCGCAACCCTTCCAAATATTTCCTTAGTAGACGGAAAGCCTCGCGCCAACAAGTCGGTCGCGGCGTATCTTCAGGCATACCGCAATCCAGCAGGCTTTCATAGAAGTGATCCAATTGTATCTGCTTGTACGTGCGTTCGTCCTTTTCCTTGATATACGCTCCTATAGCACGAAACACAATCTTATCTTTATACACTTCTTCCACCAAATAGGACTTGCCTACACGCCTTCTGCCATAGACGGCCACAAACTCCGATTTTGAACTTTTCAGGAACTTCTCCAGTTTTGTAATCTCTTCACTACGACCTATGATACTATTATACGCCATGATTCAACGGTTTTGACGATGCAAATTTAGAGAATTCTTTGCACATTTCTCACAAAAAAGTCAGCCATTTTCAACTTTTTTTTCGAAAATGGCTGACTTTTTTTCTTTAAATAGCAAGGTCATCGCGCCCATGACGCATCTCTCACTCCACCCTAAACCTCACTAACCTCAGCGGCATCCCATCACAATTTTTCAGCACTTGGACACCGTAGTAAAACCCGTTGTGGCACACGAAGCGCTTCTTCGTTAAGGCAAGGTCGTAGTCATCGCATTGGAAGGAATCTGTCGAAATGAATAGATGTGTCCACTAAATCGATAAAATGTATTACTTTTGCCCAATAAAACTCAACGAATTATGAAAGCATCGAACAAACAAGTTTTAGAAGAGGTAAAACGCTATGTCATCATCACCCTTGCGCTGTTTACCATGTGCTTGGGTTGGACGGCCTTCCTCATCCCGAACCACCTTATGGGCGGCGGCGTGAGCGGTATCGCGGCTTTAGTGTATTGGGGCACGGGCATCTCCACAGGTATTACCGTGTTCGTCATTAATGCCATTCTGCTGCTTATTGCGTTGAAAATCATCGGTGTGGGATTCGGTATCAAGACGGCCTATTCCATCATCATGGCTTCGGTGTTCATGTCGCTGTTGCAGCATTTCATCACTGATCCGATGATGGCGGGCACGATGCAGCCTTTCGTCAGCGACCATTTTCTGGCGGCAATCCTCGGTGGTGGCTTGGCGGGCTTGAGCATTGGCGTGGCCTTCACACAAGGAGGCAGCACGGGCGGCACCGACATCATTGCGATGATTGTGTGCAAATACCGCAACATCTCGCAAGGGCGCGTCATCCTCATCCTCGACATCATCATCATCGCTTGCGGCTTCATCGTGGGTAATACTGTGGAAGACTTTATCTACAGTTGTGTCGTGATGGGTGTGTGCAGCTATTGCATCGACTTGGTTCTGACGGGCAATAAGCAGACCGTGCAGGCCTTTATTTTCACGGTGGAGCCTGAAAAGGTGGCTAACCGCATCGTCAATGAAATGCAGCGTGGCGTGACGGTCATCAATGGCACAGGCTGGTACACCAAGCGTGAAGGCCCTATCCTGATGGTGGTGGCCCACAAGCGCGAGTCGCAGCAAATACTTAGGATTGTAAAAGACGAAGACCCCAAGGCCTTCATGACGATGAACACCGTGATGGGAGCCTACGGCAAGGGGTTCGAACAGATTAGGAAGTGACTTTTGACAATGGCCAATGACTATGGCTTATGGCTCGCTTCACTAAATAGTTCTGTATTCACACCTTGGATGAAGTGAGCTATAGTCATAGGCCATAAGCCATAGAAAAAAAGGGAAAGCCTTTCGACAAGCTCTCCCTTTTTTCGCGTTTTAAAACCAATGGCTTACTTGATGCCGAGTTTCTTGGCGATGTCCTTCGGCAGGGCGTCCTTATGGACCACGATGTTCAAGGTCTTGTAGCGGACGAAAGCCTTGCTGACGTACCAAATGCCGTTGTACTGGCCTGCATCGCCCCAGCTGTTCTTCACGATGAAGTACTCGTTGCCGATTTGGTCCTTAGCGGTACCGTAGATGAGCATACCGTGGTCGTCGCCAGTCTCATAGTTGTCGTAAGCGATTTGGCGTTCCTTTTGGGTGACCCATTTCTGGGGGGTAGGACCGTTTTGGGCTTCTTTCTTGCGGTCGGCGGCGCTCATGCCCAGCCAGTGGGCCATGTCGCTACCTTGGAGGTCGCGGCCTTTGGCTTCGAGGTCGGGGAGGACGGCCACACCGGCCATCTTGCCACGGAGCCAGCCAGCCTCACTGACGTCGCTGCCCCAAGCAATCGGATAACCTTTGTCAATGGCGTTGTCCATCACCTGCATGAACTCGTCGATGGGGAGGTTCCAGGCCTGACCCCAGCGCCAGTTGTCCTGCACTTCGATGACGAAGGGTTCATAGAAAGGATGGTGTGTGAACGAAGTCAGGTTGATGTAGTCGTTCATGTTGAGGCCCGTCGACTCGGCGAAGGTCATAGGCGTGTACTTCTTGCCGTTGTAGGTAAATTCGGTCGGAGGAACGCCAAGGTAGGCGTCATAAATGCCAGCCAAACCCTTCTTCCAAAGCGGATTGCCGTCCTTGTCCATTTGAATCTTGCGGCTCTTGATGACACCTTCCACATACGGGTCGGTGACAGCGGAGAGTTCGGTGAAGTTCGAAAGTGAATCGCCGTGCATGGCACCAGCGGGCATCAGCTCGTCGGGAACGAGGCCATAGTGTTTGATGGCATACAGCACATCACCGAAAGAACCACCTTGCGAGAAGGATACGTCGCCGTGGGTACGGACAGCGGCTTCAGCGCGATCGAGGTAGGTCTTGTAGACGATGTACATTTCGGAGAAATCGTACTCGGGCTTGCCCATGCGGAGCAGCTCGGCCTCAAAGAATGCCAGTGAGCTGTAGCACCAGCAGGTACCAGCTTGATTCTGGTCTTTCACAGAGGTGACGGGGAGTTCCTTAATGGTGGTGAACTTGAAGCCTTCTTCTTCCTTGGCTTCCTCGTTTTTAGCCTGAGGCTGGGCAACGACGCTGATGCTGAGCATCAAAGCGGTTGCGGTAAGTAAATGCTTGAATTTCATATTTGTTATGATTTAAAGATTTAAAAATTCAATATTCAAAATTTGAAATTAGGTGGCAAAGTTAGGAAATTATTTCAATCAAAGCCCCAAATCTTTCTTCATGGCCTTCGAAAGGGCATCTTTGTGAAGCGTGAAGAAGATGGTGTATTGGCGCAGGTATTGCTCGGAGCAGTACCAGTAGCCTTTGTAAGGGCCTCTGTCGCCCCAAGAGTTCTTGATCTTGTAGTATTTGTTGCCGTTTTGGTCCTTGGCGATACCAACGACAAGCATGCTGTGATCATCGCCCGCATCCCAATTGTCGTAAGCTTTTTGGTGGTCTTCATCAGTCACCTTTTTTTCGGCGACGATTTCTTCCCAAAGTTTCTCGTTTTCGGGGTCTTCGGGGACGATGCCAATACCGGTCTTTCCCGAGAAGCCCTTGTTGCTGACATCCTGTGCCCAACCGAGGGTATAGCCATGTTCCAGTGCATAGTCGACGGCTTCCATCAACTTGTCAAGGGGCATATTGTAGGCTGGGGTCCAAGTCCAGTTGTCGGGGATTTCGACCATGCAGGGTTTGTTGTACTCTTCAGTAGTGAAAGAGCATATTTCGATGTAGTTGGCGGGGTCGATGCGATAGGCCTCGGCAAATGATTTGGGTGTGTATTTCTTGCCATCAACGGTAAACTCTTCCGGGGCTTCGCCAAGATAGGCATCCAAAACACCTTGCACCGCTTTGGGGCCGGCAGGAGAGATTTTCTTGTTGCCGTTTTTGATGATAGCGCGCGCTACTCCATTGATTACCTCGTTCATCTCAGCGTGCATGTGGCGTTCTTCGCCGATGACCTTGCCGCTGTAGTCGGCTTCAGGCATCATGCCGTATTTGTCGATCATGTAAAGCACGTCGCACACCTCGCCACCTTGGCTGAGGGTGTTGTTGCCGTGCATGCGGACGAATTTCGCCACCTTCTCTGTCCATGCATTGCGGACGACAAACATCTCTGAGAGGTTGAACTCTTTGCCGTAAATGCGCATAATCTCCGCCTCGACGAAGCCAATGCCGGCAAAGCACCAGCAGGTGCCTGAGCTGCCCTGGTTGTCGACGGGCGTATGCTTCACGTTGACAGTTTCGGTAATTTGATAGACGGGATCTTTCTCTTCTTTTTTGTCTTGGGCAAAAAGCGTTGAACCTATGCCCAACAGCAGCGCCAAGGCTGCTAATTTTATGAATCTATTCATATCAAAGTGGTTTTGTTGTACTTACAATCTTACAATCTTCCTTGTTGAACATCCATGTTCGGTTGTGGTCTCAATGAAATAGCATCCTTTGGGTTGTGACGAAAGGTCGATGGTGACATTGTCTTCGGGTGTGGTTAGGCATTTCACCTCTTGTCCCATCACGTTGAAGACCCTGATTTGACGAAGCCCATCAGCCTTGATTGTGACTTGACCGTTGGTTGGATTCGGATAGAGCTGAATGTTCGTGTCGTTGGAAGTTTCGTAAATATCGGTCGTCCAATCGACATAAACGATATTTGATGGATTCGATTCAACGAAAGCGGTCTTACCTGTCACTGTGTAATGGTAACTATTTTGATCATTGGCCTCATAGTCGATGAAAACGTTTTCGGTAGCATGGCCAATTAACTCACCATCACGGTAAATCTTGTAATACTCGGCTTTGGTGGCTTCCTTCCATTGAAGGATGACTTCGCCTTCATGAATGAGGAAATTCAGATGCTGAGGGATGATGGTCATATTGACTTCGATAAAGTGCATTTCTGGATTTTCTTGTGCGGTGGCATAGCCAGAGGTGCAATCGTCATCCCTATAATAAGCCACTACTGCATACTCAAAACGGTTGTCGGGTTGTGAGGTGAGATTGTCATTGTAGTAGGTATTGGTGAGGGCTTTGATTCGCTTGAATTCCTCGCCTTTGATTCGGCGATAAAGGATGTAACCTGTAACGCCTTCTGCCTCAGGCGCATCCCACATGACTTTTACCTTGGAGGGTGTTACCATTTCATATCTGAGATTGGTGGGCATAGCGCAACTTGACTCTGGCATGACATTCTCGACATTGGAAGGAAGTGTTTCACCATCATTGGAGCAGGCTGTGACAAAATAGGTGTGGAAACTGTCAGCAGCATCTTGGTCGGTGTATTGCATGTTGTCGGAAATATCTATGAGAAGGTCGTCGCGGAAGATGTAGTAATGGATGATGCTTTGGTTGTCGTCCATTTCCCAATTCAAGACCACGTCGTTGCTTGCGACACTTGCCGTCAGGATTGGGCCGTCAACTTCTTCGTCTTTGCTGCTGCATGTGTTGTTGGCGATAAAGAATAATCCATGGTCAATGTCGTTTGATGCGCCTTCAAAATGCACTTTGCTTTCGCCATCGGAATTCTTGATGTTGAAATGAATAGCATCAATGGCTTCTGAAGGATTGGCCCAATGAACTTCGATATGGCCTAAGGGCAATGGGATGGTGCGGTTGAAAGAGCTGGTTTCAAGGCTGAATCGCGCCACTTCATCGCCTGCACCGTTGACAAAAGACAGTGCACCGTTGTGCCAGCCTTGTGGATCTGATGAAGAAGCTTCAATGGTCCAGTTGCAAGTAGGGCCAAGGAGGACATTGTCTTCGTAGGCGACCAGGCCTTGTGCGTTATGGACGATGGCGTAAACGCAGTACTTCACTAAGGAAGGCATGTAATGGTCGGTGAAACTCATGTCTGCACCAGGATTCACATTATCTTCGGTGTAAATAATCTTACCATTGCGTGTCACTACAATTTGGTCAATGGTGGTGAGGTCGTTGAGATGGATGTTTTGGGTGGGATTGGTCCAGGTAAGGGTGGCGGCATAGTCGAAATCTCCACTGGGTTCAACAGAAAAGTTTTCCGGTTGTAATGGCATGTAATCGTAAACATCTGTAGGTACATAATTGATTATGGCTTGAGCCCAGCCAGCATAGTCGATTTCGTCGATGACGAACCATCCGTCGCTGCTGCCACCCCAGCCCCAGTTGAAATGGAAGAGGTCGTTGTCGTCGTAGCCGTCGCAAACGAAGGCATGCCCGCCACTGTCGCTGAATCCAGAGTAATAAACAGGCCAACCCAAGTCGAATTGTTCTTTGAGCATGTTCTGCCAGTTGAAGAGCGAGTATTCGTCACGTCCCTTGAGGCTGCAATTGTTGGAGTAGGAGAAATACTGAGTGATGGCATAAGGAACATCCCAAGAATTGGCACCACTGCCTGAAGGCGAGAAATTCATGTCGACAGATACGCCGCAGTGGTACATCAAGGTGGCTACAGCTTCGATTTCATCCTGTGATGCTCCGCCAAGACGGTCGGGCATGTGCTTCCAGTCATAGGTGGTCTCACCGAAATTAGCTGACTGTGAGCCGTAGCCATAGCAATAATAAGAATGACTGCCTGTACCTTGCGTGGGATGGTCCCATCGTTTCATCACTTGGCTCATGGCGGTGGCAACACATCCGGCATAACAACGGCCACCTGAACCGCCGCTGGCTTCAGGAGCATATAGGTTGTAGGGCGAGTCTTGGTTCCATTTAGTGGTGCAGATGTAGTCAACACCACGTCCACCGTTACGCGAAAGTAGGCTGCCAGTCGTGGCTACACTTTCCCATTCTTCGGCGGTATCGTCGAAAAAGACCACATTTCGGCTGGTGCGTGCCTCGATGATTTTGTCCAAATAGAAGGCAAGCTCGGGCGACATATTTTCGGTAGCAAAAGTGCCTTCATCGGAGTAGCCCACAATAGGACGGAACTTGTCATCGGCTGAGACAATGACGAAGCCTGTTGCATCTACGTTGAAAACATAAAAGCATGCTTCACCGCGGTTTGAACTGCCAGTGTAAACAAGTTGTAAATCACTGTTTTTAAGATTCTTGTTGATTTTTGTGCAGGCAAATTTTTGGCCTATTGTTTTTGCCTTTTCCATGTCAACGGGTTTGGCAATTAGTGTACTGAAGCCCATGGATAGGGCGAGCAGGAAGAGAAGTTGTTTTTTCATAGAGATGACTTTTAATATAAGGCTTCAAAAATATGAAAATAATCAAAGCGTAGCCTCAAATATGGAAAATAAATCCAGAATTTTTCTATAGTGAAATCACTTCGTCCATTTTAATGTCCAAGGGTTCTGTAGGGACTTCATCAACAAGTTGAAAATCGAAGCAGATGCCGATGCGTTTTACATCAAGATGCTGGCATAAGAAACGGTCGTAGTAACCGCGACCTCGTCCTATACGGTTACCGTTGCGATCGAAGGCCACACCAGGGACGATAATCAGTTCGAAATCACCATGATAGGGCTCGTTCTGAGGCTCCAGGATGTTGAAGTCGCCCACGACAAAATCGGTATCCTTGCCGTATTCCACTGGGATGATGTCGTCGCCGACCACGGTGGGCAGGATGATGGTTTTCTTCAGATGCCATTTTTCGAGGAAGGCTTGTGTCTGTACCTCATCGGGTAGGGCGCTGTAAAGCATGATTTTATCAGCCTTGATGAAGTCAGGATGTTGTTCCAACTTGGTCAGAATCTTCTCGGATTGTTCGAGAAGTTGCTCTTTGGTATGTTGCTTTTTCAAGGCCTTGATTTGGGCACGCAGTTCTTTTTTTTCCATGACGTTAAGTGTTGACTTTAATAGAGATTTTCTGTGGTAGTCATACCAATGCCTTTTGGCAAGGTTGCAGATGCTGTGATGCTATGTTTTGGGGCATTGCCAATCCATTCTACCCACACATTGTTGTCTTCCGATTTAAGGATAACGCCGCCTTCGACTAGCCAGCTGGTGGACAAGGGATAGGGCCTCACAAAATAATGGTCGTTTTCTTCTTCGATTTCCAGTTTTTGGGGAACAACGATGTCATAGAAAAAGTCTGACATCATGTTTTGGATGACGAAGAAATTGTCGTTTAGGGCTTTGGTACCAGGTTCCACATGAGGCGAGTGCTTGTAACCGGAAAAAGTGACCAATTGCGCCTTCTGTCCCATTTTGATGGCACGGTCGACGATGCATGACGAACCGTACATCTTTTCGACTAACATGGTTTTCAGTACGCCGGCAACGCCAAAAGGATAGTCATAATCGTAAGGGACAATGTCATCTGCGTCGCCGTGGAAGGCGAGAATGGGAATATCGTGGCCACGCATAAAGGTTGTGTCTGGCATGGCTCCCCACATGTCGATGATACCTTTGATATGGAAGTTTGCTCTAATATCATTGCCACAAGTGTTGATGTCGCCAAGGTCAGGTGCCAGCAAACTGCTACGGGTATATTCTGGACGAGTCTCATTGGTCATAAAGGCGAGGTTGAGTGTAGTGATGGCTCCTGCGCTGCAACCACCTACAAACATCATGGAAGTGTCGATGCCATAATCTTCCTGGTGTGACACCAAAAACCGCATTGCTGCATGGGCGTCCTGAACGGCGCGATAGCCTGCTCGCCCAATGCTGGCCATAGTAGGAAGGAATCCTATTCTATAGTCAATAGAGGCAGTCACATAGCCCATCGAAGCCAGATGTCGGCACCATTGTGTGATGGATTTGTCGTCTTTCGATCCGAAATAAAATGCGCCACCGTGAACCAACATGACCAAAGGACGTTTTTGTAAGGTGTCGTTTTGAGGCCGGAACACATCAAGATGGAGCTCCAATGGAACTTCGCTTATGGCATTACTCATCCGGAAAATCTTGTCGGTGACAGCGGTTTCGTCAGCCAACTCCGACCAAAATCCCATGACTTTGGCGTAAGGGATGTCGTTGATTTCTTCCACGGCAAATAATGTGTCTTGATAGCGATTGTTCCCATAGTCATGAAACACTGGAACTTCGTGAATGTCGAACCGAAATGACGCTGTTCCAAGCACACTCAATCTTGCGTAGCCTCTTGCGTGAGTACTATCCATGGAGATGACGCGAGGGCGGAAGGTCTCTTTCTCACCGTTGTAGTAAAGAATGGCATTGCGTTTATGTGCTACTAATCTGAAAGGAAGGGTGTCCGTCATGTCTTCTTCCAAGGCCATATAATGTCCTTTGACGTTCAGGCTATCGCTGTATTCAATGAACACTAGCAACTCTTTGCCATGAACCTTGCTTTTGAAGACGGCAGGCGTTTCGACGACGGGAAAGTACACTTTTTTTAAAAACAGACGTGGGTTTGGAATGCCATCGTTACCGAAAAGATGGACAAACGATAGGGAAAGGACGAGGGCAAAGATATAGCGGCGCATAGAAGTCATTTGTGAATAAGCTGCAAAAATAATAAACTAAAACGAAATCAATGAAATCAAATGATAAAATACGTATTTTTACAGCATAAAAAAAGGAGGAAACCGTGAAACAATTATACTTTATTTTGCTGATTGTCATTAGTTTGGTTCGGACTTCCTATGCTCAGGAACATCGTCGTTACGCCTTGATTTGGCACGATGAATTCGATTCTGGAGTTTTGGATAACAAGGTCTGGTCGAAAATATGGCGCAGCAAAGCTGATTGGGCTATCCACATGTCGTCGCATGATACGCTGTATGCTTTCGAGGATGGCGATCTCGTGTTGCGTGGCATGGTGAATGACTTTTTGCCTGATGACGAGGCCCCGTTTCTTACTGGAGGCGTGTGGAGCTTGTATAGGAAATCTTTCGGCTTCGGTCGCATTGATATACGGGCCAAATTTGATGTGGCGCAAGGTTTCTGGCCTGCCATTTGGATGATGCCTCAGACCAACAAAGCGTTGAACTGGCCTTATGGTGGTGAAATCGACATCATGGAACATTTCAGAGACAATCCCTATATCAATCATACGGTTCACAGCAATTACACCTACAATCTCAACAAGCGCTATCTACCTACGCATGTTGCCTATCCTAAGTATAACGAGGGCGAGTACAATACGTATGGGATGGAGCGCTTTCAGGACAGCCTTGTGTTTTTCCTCAACGGGAAGCGGACGTTCAATTATCCACGTTTCCGAAATGGGGAAAACGGACAGTTCCCTTTCAGTCAGCACGACTTTTACCTGATTCTTGACGCTCAGCTTGGGCGCGACCGTTCGCCATACATCGATACAGCTAAACTGCCCGTGGAACTGTGCGTGGATTATGTGCGCTATTATGAGGTGGATACAAAGACAGATGTGATTCCCGAACCGAAAGAGTTTAAACAGTTGGGCACAAAAAGGAAAAGACTGAGAAAAGTGGTTTATGATGCCAAAACCCATTTCGACAATCCCGATGAATACCGCTTGGTGGTGAAATGTGGCAAGGCGACCATTTCAGGCAATCCCTATTGGGCGCAAAGCACTTTGGCGCAGTTGGTGGATGAGGATTGTCGCATTTCCAATCTGGAAGTTCACGACTGGGCCACATATCCTTTCCGAGGCTTTATGCACGACACGGGGCGCAACTACCAGCCCGTCAGTAAGTTGAAGGAAACACTCGATTTGATGAGTTTCTACAAGTTGAACTATTTCCATTGGCACCTGACCGATTATCCTGCATGGCGCATTGAGTGCAAGGTGTATCCGCAACTCAATGATGCTCAATATCAAAGACCTGGCCGCGACGAGGGTAAGTACTATACATACGATGAAATCAGAGAGGTGATTGCCTATGCTAAGGAGCGGGGAATCACTGTCGTGCCTGAAATCGACATGCCAGGGCATTCCACTTATTTTAAGAATGCTTTCGGTTTTACAATGGACTCCGAGCAGGGCAGAAAGGTGTTGGAAAAATGTCTTGAAGAGTTTTTCACCGAAATTCCGAAAAGTGACTGTCCCTACTTTCATATCGGCTCTGATGAGGTTCATATTGAAGACCCGAAAGGCTTCATGCAATGGATAGAAAACATGATGGAAAAGTATGACCGCCAGCCCATCGCATGGGATCCGGGCCTGCCAGCCTCCGACAAGGTGATTAGGCAGATATGGAACGAGGCGGAAGGCTCCAATGCGGCGGCTTCAAACAAAGCGGGAAAGTACCTCGATTCCTTTGTGGGCTATTTAAACTATTACGACCCGATGCTGTTCACAAGCCGTTGTTTCCTGCACACTGCCGCGGCGCAAACCGTGCCCGACACGACCAAGGCTTTGGGAGGCATACTCTGCCTTTGGAACGACGTGCGCGTGGATAACAAGGAGAACATCTCGCTGCACAACGGCATGATTAACGGCGTGATGGCTTTTGCGGAGCGTTTTTGGAACGGCGGCAAGGCCGGAGCCGTTGAAAACGAGAATCTTCCTCCTGGTCCTTTGACCACGGTGGGCTCGCGTTTGGCCAATTTCGAGGAAAAAATGACCGTTCACCGTGAGCGTTTCCACCAAGACAGAATGCGTTGGGTGGCCAATTCGCAGATGGAGTGGAATGTGCAGATTGATGATAATGAGCCGTTTTTGGCCTACGGTGGCGCGGTCGATTTGGATGCTTTTTGCCAGGCGCATCATATAATAATAGGTGAACAGGCCATGGCGAAAGCGCAAACGGTCATTGTGGCCGACAAAGACATGGATATTGATGTGTGGATTGGCTTCTGTACACCAGCCCGTTCCAACCGTAATGGTTATGGTATTGGAGAGCAAGGTCAATGGGAAGGTGGTTGCCAATGTTTTGTGAACGGCAAAGAGGTGTTGCCGCCAAAGCTATGGGAAGAACCTGGAAAGTATGCGTACCATTTCAACACTTGGGGCAAGCCTGAGGAGGAAGAGCCTTTTACTGACGAACAGCTCTATTGGATGCGGCAACCCGCACAGATTCATTTGAATAAGGGAGAGAACCAAGTGGAGGTCCGAGTGCCGAAAACCTATCAGGGATTGCGATGGAGTTTTGGGTTTATTCCAATCTATGACTCAAACTGACTCCTCGTCCAATAAGTCAAGCAGCCCTTCAGGAGAATAGACAGGAAGACTGCTGAATTCGACAAAATCGTTAGTGTTGATTGTCACGATGCAATCACATTGTCCTGCAAGGGCACTTTGGTATTGTAGCATGTCTTCGAAGTCCTTAACCTGGTTGCGCAAGGCGGCTCGTAACTGGTCACCATCCATGGGCAGGACGGTCATCATGGCTTCCATCATCCTCTCCGCTGTGTATATGTCCTCCCGATTTATTTTTTCTCGTTGCAGCACGTATGCCATGTTAGCGAAAGTAAGGAAAGAGGCGAAAAGGTTGATATGGCCATTTTTCCCGCGCATAAGTATTTGCTCGCATGATTTGCAATACCTTCTGTTACACAATATCTCAAGCAACACATTCGTGTCAAGAAAAACATTCTTCATTCTTTTGTCCTCCCATCATTCATAATGGCAGCCAACCGGGGGTCGGAATCCAATTCCTCTTGGGTAAACTCTCTTAAGTGCAAACTGCTAAGGTATTCCACGTCTGGTGAAAGAGGTATAACCTTGTGCCGCTTTAATGACTCAACAGCCACTTCTTCTATTTCTTCAGATTTTACAGGCTCAGAGAGTTTCCCCACGAGCCATTCCCGTTCGCTTTGTGTAAGCATCAGTCCTTGCAAGTACCTCCATAAATTGTTCAGTGCAAATGTAGTCATAACCCTAATTTTGTGTTTTTCGCTGCAAAAATAACAAAATCTGCCCATAGGGGAACCGTTTTCAACAGATTTTCAAAAGATTTCTTGCCAATCAATCGTTTTTATTCTTACTTTTGGGCTTTCAAAACTAGAGTTTTACCAAACAACAAATATATGAGCAAAGTGCAATAAGCGCATCCAAATGACAACGAAATATTTATAGACAGCAATTGTTGTTGTTCTTGGCTCTCATTTTACCACATTGTCCCTATGGGGACACCTCAAGAACAAGTTACAAATGCCGTGTAGCACGGCGTGGAATAACTTGTTTGAGGTGTGGGTGTGGTAACCCGAGAGTCAGGCAAGGGATTGATTCCACGCTTTTTTGTCGGATAAATGAAAACACGAACGAACAAAAACTGATGAATATGAAAAAGAGATCTTTACGATTTAGAATGATGGCTAAAGCCTTGATGATTGTGCTGCTGATTGGAGTGGCGGGAAAATTGTACGCTTATGATTTTTCGGCTGTTTGCGAAACGGGGCAGACTTTGTATTATAACATTATTGATGCAACAAATCATTGTGTCGAGTTAACCTATCCAGGATTAGATCAATTTCATCCTTGGGAGGGTTTTAATAAGCCAGAAGGTGTAATAGTATTACCTAGTTTTGTTGTAAACGATGAAATTACGTATTCATTGACATCAATAAAAACCTCTGCTTTTAGAGATTGCAATGGATTGATTGGGAATTTATGTATTCCCAATTCTGTTAATGAAATTGAAGCAAGGGCTTTTGAAGGATGTTCAGGTTTTGATGGGCAACTTGTAATTTCCAATAACGCGACCTCAATTGGTAGTACAGCGTTTTATGGATGTAATGGATTTGTGGGTTCTGTCGATATTCCAAATTCTGTAGAAACGATTGGACAATATGCTTTTTACAATTGCTCCAGCATTACAGAACTCACCATAGGGGAAGGCGTGTCTTCAATTGGGCAATATGCTTTTTGGAATTGTTCGGATTTAACAATTGTTCATTTTAATGCATTGAATTGCAACACTATGTATACAAAATACAATTCAATGTATATGTCTGTTTTTGGACTGACTCCATCAATTATTGAATTAACAATAGGGTCTAATGTGCAATCAATTCCAGATTATGCCTTCAAGAGATGTCTGAATATCACAAGTGAATTAGTGATCCCTAATTCAGTAGTCACAATAGGAGAATCTGCTTTTTCGGTATGTAGTGGTTTATCAGGTAATCTTGTTATTCCGAATTCAGTTATTTCAATTGGTTATTCTGCTTTTTCATATTGTAGTGGTTTCTCTGGTGATTTGATAATCCCAAATTCGGTGATTTCTATTGGTAACTCTGCTTTTTTGCATTGTAGTGGTTTTACAGGGTTATTAAGCATAGGCAACTCAATTACTTCAATTGGTAGCGAAACATTCTCGTATTGTTCCGGGTTTACATCTCTGAATATATCTAATTTGATGAATAAAATTGGAGATTTTGCTTTTTATAATTGTTTAGGAATCAATGAAATCAGCATTCCTAATTCAGTGAATTCTATTGGAATCGAATCATTTGTTCAAACAGGTTGGTATAACAATCAAATCAATGGCGTTTTATATATAGATGATTGGTGTTTGGGCTATAAAGGCGAAGGAATAAACTCAATTCAAATCCGAGACGGAATAAAACATATTGCAAATGGTGCATTTATGATGGATAACGACTTGATAAGTATTTCTATTCCGAATTCTGTAACTACTATTGGAAACAATGCTTTCGCTAATTGTGAAAACTTGTCATCAGTTGACCTAAGCAATTCTCTTACAACCATTGAGGACAATACTTTTTCATTATGCAGTAGTTTGCACTCTATTACCCTTCCTAAATCTTTAATTTCAATAGGAGACTTTGCTTTTTGGCAAAGTGGTTTACAATCAATAGTTATCCCTAATTCTGTATCTTTAATTGGAGTAGATGCGTTTGAATTATGTGGATTGTTAAGGTTTGTTATACTTGGCTCTGCTGTAATAGAAATTGGAGAGTATGCTTTTGGAAGTTGTTGGGCATTAAATAGTGTTACATCCTTATCGCAATACCCTCCTGTCAATGGGGATGAAGTGTTTTTGAATATTTCACAATCCATTCAAGTTTATGTTCCCTATGGTTCAATTGATGCCTATTTGGCTGCATTTGGTTGGAGTAGTTTTACAAATTATCAAGAAATTGCCTATAGAACCATATCGGGTTATGTTGAAAGTGATGGCCTTTGGCAATTCATCGCTTCGCCTTTGGTAGACAATACTTCTCCCGAAACGGTGGATAACTTGTTGTCGGCAACAGAATACGACCTCTATCAATTCAACCCAACAGAAACAGAAGAACAATGGCAGAACCACAAAGCCGACAACTTCGAGCTTGTTAACGGTCAAGGCTATCTGTATGCCAGCGAGGAAGAAGTCAACATCGTTTTCAAAGGCGAATTCAATGAAAACGAAACGAAAGTTGTGGAACTGGTCTACGATGAAGGCCAACCCAATGCTGGCTGGAATCTTGTGGGCAATCCCTTCCCCGTTAGTGCCTACATCAATAGAGACTATTATGAAATGAATGAAGATGGCACAAGCATCAACCCCGTTGCAGTGCCAGCATCCACACCCATTCCGCCTTGCACAGGCGTGATGGTGAAGGTAAATGGTCCAAATGAGACGGTCGTTTTCACCAGAGTGGTGCCATAAAAATGACTATGACCACTTTCAGCCTTGGTTGAAGCGGTCATAGTCATTGTCAATGGTCATAGTCAAAAAATCACCTACCGTTGTAATTTCCACTCAGTGTTTCGATGAAACCGTTGGCGGCAGTCTTCATGTTGACGAAGTCGCTGCCCAAGGAGCTGGAGCAGTCGAGCACGAGCATGATCATCGCGCTCTTGTATTCGTTGACGACCTCGGTGTTGCCCGAAGGTGTAAACTCGCTGTTGTACTGCCATTGTCCTCCTGATTCAAGCCAGTTCCATTGTTTCACATAGTCGGTGCTGATTTGAGCGCCGTTCAAGTCGGTGAGGTCACGGAAGGCGAACACGTCGAAGATGCCTTCCGATGAAGCCGTGACGGCGACGCCTGACTTGCATTCCAAACCCACATAGCGGATGTCAGTAAGCTGGCCTTTGCCGTTGGTGCGGATGTAGGTACCTTCAATGTAGCATTGCGAGGCGGTGGCTTCACTCACGTTGTCGAACGTGAAGCGGATCTTGGTGTTGGGCTCTTGTGCCGGCAGCTTGAGCGTGACATTGTAGAAGGTGCTTTGGTTGTAAAGCTGCTGGGCGATTTGGGCAAACTTCTCAGAGGCTTCGCTCATGTTGTTGACTTCAAAGACATTGTGCACTGGGTCGCTCGATAGCTTCTTCAGGTTGTTGCGGAAGCTTTCCACGTCTGCCACATCGGAGCCGCGCACGCCGATGGAATAGGCAGAGATGTTAGTGCCACCAATAAGTTCGTTGTTGATCCTTGAATTGACAGCGGCCAAGTATTCGCTACCTGAATTGTAGTCTGAAAGGATGTAAGAACCTTGGTCGAGGCCATCGGTGAATGTCACCACGGAGACGTTGATGAGGTTTTCCGGAATCTTGGCATCAGCCAAACTGTTGAGGCCCGTGTTGACGGCATGGTAGAGGATGGTGCCGTTCTGCATGGCCAGCTCATCGACAAATTTCTCAAAGTTGGTTTTGGTGTCCTGGTTAAGCAGGCCGAGAGGCATGGTGTAGAGTTCGCTGTTGAACCCCACGATGCCGAGATAAAGACCTTCCTTGGCTGGAGTGTTGTCTTCAGCTTTGGGTTTTCTGCAACTGGTGAATGTGGTAAGCGTGACAACAAGTGCCAAAACTGCCACTGATAAGATGTGTTTCTTCATATTTGTTAGTTTTTAATCTGTTCTATAACGCAAATGTGTCAATAAAATTGTATGAATCTCTAAACGCTCAACTTTCTATCGCTTGTCGAATGGCACGGCACAGTTGGTCGGGGCAAGAGGTGTTCTTGAAGCCGCATCGGATGCCTTCCAAACGTTTTAGCACTTCATCAATTTTCATGCCATCTACTAATGCGCTCACACCTTGTGTGTTTCCATTGCAGCCGCCGTAAAACTGCACATTCTTCAGAATGCCGTCCTCAATTTCAAACTCAATGGCTTGGCTGCAGGTGCCTTGGGTTCGGTAAGTGTATTTCATTTCAGATTTAATGATTCAAAATTCAAAGATTAAAATTTGGACATAAACTTCTCGCTGTCAACAACAAAGCGTTCATGGATACCTTCGCCGACAAGCGTATCGCCTTCAAAGCATTTTACTTTGAAGACCAAACGGCGACGGTCAACTTCGACGAGTTCGGCCTCACAGCAGATGGTCGCACCCACAGGACTGGCTTTCAAATGTTTGATATTGACCGCAATGCCCACGGTGGTGTTGCCTTCACCGATTTTGTTGGCAACGCTTTCGAGGCAGGTCTTTTCCATCAGGGCAATCATGGCGGGGGTGGCAAAGACCTCCAAAGCCCCCGAGCCGTAGACGGCGGCGGTGTCTTTATGCTCCACCAAGAGCGTCTCGCTGTGGCGGAGTCCCTTTAGCATATCGTATTCCATCAGGCTTGGAAGTTCATGGTGATGTTGACGATGACATCGGGATGCAGTGAGCGGCCAACGGGGCAGCTTTCGGCGGCAGCCCACAGCAAGGCTTTCTGTTTCTCGGTGTATTCTTTGGCGGGGAAGTTGAACACGATGTCAATCTGCCCAATGCGGCGCGGGTCGGCGTTCATGGTCTTCTTTACCGTGTAGGTGGTGCCGTCGATGTCGAATTTGTGGCCTTGCGCGCTGATGCCCATGATGGTCATCATGCAGCCAGCAAGGGCCGCACAGGCGAGGTCGGTGGGCGAGAAGGCTTCGCCTTTGCCGTGGTTATCGGTAGGTGCGTCGGTGAGGATGGTGTTGCCCGACTGCACATGGGTCATCTCATTGCGGAGATTTCCTTTGTATGTTCCTTTAATGGTTACCATATTGTGTCTTATTAATTCGGAATGCTGAATGAGAAATGCTGAATGAGGACTAAGCCCAGCAGCGCATCGCGACATTCAGCATTCATAATTCAACATTTATCATTTGTTTATTTGTTCTAATATAAGTCCAGCGAGACGGCTTGTACCCACGCGGAAGAGGTTCGGGTTGAGCCATTGTTCGCCGAGAATGCTCTTCACCAAATAATAATAGGTGAGGGCATCTTCCGGTACTTTCATGCCACCGGCAGGCTTGAAGCCGACCTTCTTGCCTGTAGCTTCATAATATTCCTTGATGGTGTCAATCATGATGATGGCAGCCAAAGGTGTGGCGGCCACTGGCACCTTGCCCGTCGAGGTCTTGATAAAGTCAGCACCAGCGAGGATGGCCAATTCACTGGCTTTGCGGATGTTTTCCACCGTCTTTAGTTCGCCCGTTTCAAGGATGACTTTCAGTCTAGCCTTATTGTTGCAAGTTTCCTTGATGGTCTTGATTTCGTTGTAGACCTCGTCGTAACGACCAGCGAGGAACGTACCGCGCGAGATAACCATGTCCACCTCATCGGCTCCCTCGTTGACGCAGTATTCCACCTCCTTGACTTTTAGGTCAAATGGCATCTGACCCGAGGGGAAGCAGCAGGCCACCGTAGCCACACGGATGCCACTGCCCGCCAATTGTTGTTTTGCCTGACGGATGAAGGGACTGTAGATGCAGATGGCTGGTACGGTGAGGTGGGGTTTCTGCTTAGGGAAAGCCAAGGCTTTTTCGCAGAAGTCCTTAATCTTAGCTTCGTTGTCGAAGGCTTCCAAGGTGGTGAAATCGATGCTTTGGAAGATGGTTTTCAAGGCTTCCTTTTCGTGACCTTTTTTCTTCTCTTCGTTGAGAATCAATGCGATGCGCTCGTTGAGCGCAGCCTCGCTATGGTTGTAGGGTTTGAATTTCATGGTGTTTGATATTTTGGGCAAAGGTACAGTTTTTTTTCGTGGTATGAAACTTTTTCGCTGTTTCTACGTATTTAGAATTAACTAATGATTATTTTTGCGCCATTTTTTAATCAACCAATCAAAAACCGATGGCCCGATGGTATATAACAGCGGCCAATTCAAAATGAAAAAGTATTTGATCGTCCTTTCAGCCTTGGTTTTGTTTGCCTTCGGCAGTTGTAAAAAGTTTGCTGGCGACCCCATCACCAGGGATTTCGACATTTCTGGAGCCTACACTGCACTTGAAGTGGAGTCTGCGTTTGATGTCACCGTCAGCGATGCTGTTGATGTAGTCACCATCACGGCGGGCGAAAACGTCATGCCGAAGGTCGTGGTGGAAGTCGTAGACAATACGCTGAAAATCAGACTTAAGCCCGTCGCCAACGTTTATAACTGTGAATTGAAGGCTATTATTCCCTACAATGCCAATTTGACGAGCGTGGACCTGTCGGGCGCTTCGGAATTCCGTTCGGAATATGGTCTTGAAGGTCAAAAGGTTGATGTGGAATTGTCGGGCGCTTCCGATTTCTATTGCGAAATCGATGCCGATGAGGTGAATATTGATATTTCGGGTGCTTCTGATTTCTTTGGCGATATTTGGGCCGACGAAATCGACATGGCTTTGTCGGGTAGTTCCAACATCAAGGGTAATGTGGAAGCCCTCGACCTTGACCTTGAGATGAGCGGTGCCTCTGATGCCACTTTTGAAGGATACGTTGGAACACTCAAGATTAATTTGACCGGCGCCAGCAACATTAAGAAGACTATCAATGAAATGAGATACGGCTTCGAATGCGACCAATGCGAAGGCTCAATGTCAGGCTCAAGTGATGCCTATATTCATTGCGATGGCACCATTAAGGTCAACCTTTCGGGCTCAAGCGAACTGCACTTTACGGGAAATGGCAATCCCGCTGACAGTCACGCATCAAGTGGATCCGAAATCATCCATGATGTGCTGCCGTAAGTGATTCTATCGTCATTTTCATCCGCCATTTCCACTGGTTTTTGGCGTTTGAAGGGACATTGATTTGGTCGTCCATTGGGTTGGGCGACCAATTTTTTTCATCCAAGTCCAAAAGGTCTTGCAAAGGATAGATGTTCCACTTTGAGGGACTGTCCAAATGCTTTTTCAGGATTTTTTTGAGCGTCTTGGAGGTGACTTTGCGGTCGTCGAGGTCGAGGCTGTCGAGGAACTGGCGGGTGCGCACTCGGTCTTCAGCCAACCAGCCACGTAAGGTGGGCATATCGTGGGTGCCAGTGGTGTAGACGCAGTTCTCGGGCAGGTCTTCAATCTGCACAAACTGATGGCCAAAGACCTTGGGCATACGCTGTACCTCAAGGCTCATGATGCCCAATTGCTGCATCACTTCAGGCACACAGGCGGGAATCATGCCGAGGTCCTCGCCGCAGGCAATCATCTTTGTCGCGTTGATCAAAGCGGGCAATTTGTCCAAGGCTTTCTGTTTCCAAAAATCGTTGTGGCGATGGAAATAAAAGTCTTCGTAAATGGCGTTGATGGCCTGCTTTTGCTCCTCACTGAGGACTTGGTAGGATTTGGTTTTGTGCAATTCAATACGCGGGATGTACTTGTCTTTCTCGTTGGGAGCAGGGATGAAAAGGGTATCCACACCTTTCTTCACATGCTTGCTTTTGATGAAATGGAAGCCCTGGTCTTCTATTTCTTCTACGCTCAATGGCAGGGCAGGAGAGAAGTGTCCCAGCAAGCCCGACTTGGCGGTCTTCGGGATTTCCCAGATGCGGAAGAAACCCAAGATGTGGTCAATGCGGTAGGCATCGAAATAGCGGGCCATCACTTGCAGGCGGCGTTGCCACCAAGCGTAGCCGTCCTTGGCCATCGCCTCCCAATTGTAGGACGGGAAGCCCCAGTTCTGTCCTTCTGCAGCGAAGTCATCAGGTGGGGCGCCGACTTGCACATCAAGGTTGAACAAATCGGGATGCGATTTCACATCCACTCCCGATGGATTCACTCCAATGGGGATGTCGCCCTTAAGCAGCAAGCCCTTGTCGTGCAAGGCTTTGACGACCTCGCTCAACTGCTTGTCGCAGTGGTATTGCAGGAAGAGGTGGATCTCCGTGCCATTGCCGTCGCGCTCGGCGCAATATTGGGCGTAATCCAAAAGCCAGTCTTCGTTTTCCTTGACGAATTGCTGGAATTCGGCGGTGTTTTTTAGTGCATCCCATTGCTGCTCAAAGGCGATTTGGAAATACTTCCATTTGGCTTTCAGTACTTTGGGGTAATCGACGGATTCCTCTTTGTTGAGCATTGTCCGCATTCGCTTGAAAGCAGTGCTATTTATTGCTTTTCCTTTCATGTCATTCCCTTGGGAATCTATGGAAGGAAAAGCAATGCCCTCCAACTTTTCTATGTTCAAATAAATCGGGTTCAATGCAAAAGCCGAAATGGCATTATAAGGATAAGAATCATGCCAGTCAAAATGTGCTGTGGTGTCATTGATGGGCAGAATTTGAATGATTTTTAATCCGTTAGCCACGCACCAATCACCCAATTTGGACAGGTCGGCATATTCGCCGATGCCTAAATCATCTTCTGTGCGTAGGCTGAACAGTGGCACGGCCACGCCTTTCATCGTTTGCCTTTCGGTGAGGCCGAACCAATCCCAAACGCGGTCTTTGCCTACGGGCAGGATGCGGTTGGGGCCGTCCTCCCAGCGGATTTGGCCGTTTTCGCGGATGAAATATTTGTATTCGGTCATCGCCTGAACGTCGGTTGCCGCAGTCCAAATGCCAGGCCCTTCATATTGCATCTTTACGGCCTTGTTGGGGTTCCAAATGCCTAATTCATTGGTGTTTCCCGTGAGGTACAATTCCTCGCCCCAGCGGCTGTTGTATCGTAATCTGAATAGGGTTTTCATGCTGCAAAGGTATGGAAATTATTTCACGCAGAATCCGCAGAAATCGCTGAATCTGCCGGACGTAGATTTTGCGTCGCTTTGCGCTTCAAAAAATTCTGCGATTTCTGCGTGCTAAAAAAACATTCGCATTTTGCGTGGGAAAGATCACCCGATTTTCACCCGACTAATCACCCCGCGGTTGCTTACCGAATCGAAAAACACGCTGTAGGCATAGCCGCCATGTACCTTGAATACCCTTGGAAAAATCTTTTTGCTGGCTTTTTGTCCCATGCCGACTGTGCCAGCTTCGGGGTCGTAGAGGCCGATGTAACTCATCCCATTGTCCACGAACAGACCGTAAGTTTTGCCCGTGGCTTTGTCGGTGAGGAACTCGTTTTTGAAGAATTGCTCTCCCGAAGTGATTTTCAGAGGCTGCCGGTTTGCAATCTTGAAGTCAGGGCCGATTTCCACGATTTCGCGGTTGTCGAGGTCGGCAAACTGAAGTATGTCGTTGACTATCAAGGGGACAATTTGGTATTCCTTTTTGGCCATAAAGGAGCAGTACCATTGAACTTTCATCTCCAAACTTTCGTTTAGAATTAACCGAATCAAATTACCGTCCCAAATGCCCTCGTTGATGAGGTTGTTTTCTTTTGGCGCCACTTGATGATATTCGTGTTGGATGCTCATCCATTGCGATTGGCAAGAAAGGTAGCCGAGTGTGTCGAGGAAACTGCATAGATAATGTGGCTCTTTCTCCGAATTGTCTTTCATCACATAATAGAAATCTTGACTTTTGCCATGGTTATATTTGAGCCAATAGAGACTTCTGTCATGCACAATCGTCTTGACAATATAAGCCCCGTTGTACTCGCAAACGATTTTGAGTAGTTTGTTGCGGTAATCATCGCGTGAGAAGGTGGAGACGGGCAAAATACCTTGTTTTTCATCCAGATACACTTGCAGACAACTGTCCTGCCCAACGAGAATGAGGTCATCGAAAGCGTCAATGTGCAGTTTCTCAAAGAGTTGGTCGAAGTTCTTGTGGGCTTGTTCATTGCCTTCGGTGTCGAGGACGACCATCGATGAAGTCTTGGGTTGGTTCTCCAAAAGGTAGATTTTCCCATCCAAAAACGCGATGTCGGCGATGTTGCAGTTGGAACCAGAGCGGTAAAAGTCTTTGCTTGCCGAGACGCCAACTTCATGAAGGTCATAGCTCATCTTGTGCATACGGAAACTGATATTGATGGAATCGCGCTGCAACTGTCTTGGCGTGAGGCTCACCACCGTATCCTGATAGCCGATGCAGGAATAATAAAGGTTGACGGTCTCCGAGCGGTCGAAAAGCGGCAGTTCGTAATGCCCTTTGGCATCGGTGCTGGTGCCGTAGGGCGTGTTCACGATGCTGATGTTCACGTTCTCCACGCCGAGGTTGCCGTAAACGGTGGTTTTGGTTTGGGCAAAGAGGGTAGGGATGCCAAAAATGGAAAGTAGTACAGCCAATGTAAGTGTTCTTTTCATAGATTGTTGTTTTTGTGGATTCCTCGTGGGAATCTAATATTTATCTTTCAATTTCATGCGCCTTATGGTTTTCGTTGATGAAAAAGACCCCGTCTAAAGCCCGTGCCCATTTTCCCGGCTTGCAGTCGCCAAAAACAATGCTGTTGAAAACCATGTCAGCCCAATCCTTCTTTTGGCTCAAATCGCAGAAGCCGTATTCCATCCCGCGCTGGTTCAACCGAAACTCCATCGATGTCGAGTCCGGCATAATAGCCGTGCTGTCATTCGCATAGAAAAAGCCCGTGCTGCCGTCACCCGAAGTAAAAGCCAAGGAATACACTTGTCCCGGGAAAGCGTTTTCAAGATGCTCACCCAAGAGTACAAACTTTTTGTACAAATCAGGCTCTGGCTCTTTCCCATACATGATTTGGTCAATTTTTTTGGCACCGTGGAAGTTGGCAGTCCAAATGATGACCTTCCTATCGGGGAAACGGTTCAAGTACCATTCCACGTTTTCAGCCATCTGTCGGTCTCGTATGTTGATACCTGCATTGACGGCATCCCAGTCCGTAAATCCAAGTCTTAACTGTCCCAAAAATGCCAAGGCGTTGTCAATGGTCATGTCAAGGATGGCCTTCTTCTCCAAATCGGTTTCCTCTTCC
The DNA here is from genome assembly GCA_900317155.1 of uncultured Bacteroidales bacterium. Lineage (GTDB taxonomy): Bacteria > Bacteroidota > Bacteroidia > Bacteroidales > F082 > Limimorpha. Next base: position 62,445 of record ONFO01000010.1, on the reverse strand, counting down.
AATGCTTTTCGGGCTTGGTTCATTTTCGAATCAAAGTAATCCAATTCGTTATGCGTCAAAGTGGTATCCATGCCCATCATGCGGTCATGAATAGCCATCAGGGAATCAAACGCACTTCCTCCCAACACGTTTGAAACACTTGGTGAGGAAGCCAATAAATAAGGGATGAGGAAATAGTCACCAAGGGAAGGATTGCAGTCCATTCCCCAATACCTCACCTTGCCGCTACGCATGGCTTCCACCAAAGGAGCGGCTTCTTTTGTCTGGCTCCACAAGCCATACCAGGCATTGGCAACATCAAGATAGTTGCTGTCAATGCACAACGGCGGCAAAACACCCTGTAATACAGCGCCATCAAGGAACCCCATACCTTCCAACACGACATCATATTCATTGTTCGCGTTGAGAAATTCAATCAGTTTTGACTTGATTTCAAAGGTCTTACCGTCGGCATGACCGGCTTCACCTAAAATCACAATGCGCTTGTCTTTGACAGCGGTTTTAATAGGCTCAAAGCTGGCCTGTTCGTCCGAAAAAGCCAGGAATTTGTCGGCGACTTGCTGCTCATTCGTTTTTGTCTCACAAGATATAAAAAGAGCGAGAACTGATACAATTGTAAAAAAGAACGCTTTTTTCATGGTGAATATTTGTTAGTTTAGTGTCGCAAAACTATAATAATTATTAGTGGAGAAAACATCATTAGATGTAGGATAGAGACATTTGTTGAGGTGTTGATTTAAAAAGTATTGATAATCATTGTGTTATAAAATAATTGGTAGAGACTTTTAGGGTTATTTCACCTCAATGGTAACATACCGATACTCTTTCCCGTCATCAAACCGCAGTAGATACTCGCCTTTGTAGAGTGCCAATTTGAATTCCTTCTCGTCCTTGCCGTACATATATTGGTCGATGGGGACGCATTGCTCGCCCTCCGATTTCAGGAACGCGCTCACGCAGCCTTTTGGGAAGCCGTTTTCGTCGATGAAGCGGCGGTCGATGGTGTAAAGCACTTTGCCGTTGTAAAGTTTCCAGTCGGGGATGTTGTCTTCGATAAAGCGTGTGCGTGGCAGGCAGCAGGTGGCATCCATACCCGAACCGCAAGGGAAGATATGCTTCACCGTGTCATAAAGAAGGATAGGCTCGCGGTTGGGCATCGCATCAATCAAGTCGTAATAAACGGTTTGCAAGGAATCGGTTTCGCCGTATGGGTCGTCGAAGAATGTGCATTGCATCGTGAACGGGTCGATGCTGGATTGTTCCTTGAAATATCTGCCCATCGTGTACCATCCGTTGCGGTCGGCGATATGCCCGAAGCCGCCTAAAAGCAGGAATTTTGCTTCAGGGTCTTGGCTGATGATTCTTTCGACAAGGTTTTTGGCTTCGTTCACCTCTCGGTCAACGCCGAAGCCGTCGCCTTCGTAAGGCACGAGCGTATAGCCCAAATTGAGCGCGGTACTGAGCATATCGCCATAGACAGGCTCGTTGCTGTAGAACCCCGTTTCGCCCAACAGCACCGTGCGCCTCTCGTTGAGCAAGGAATCCTTTGCAAACAGGGTCTCGGCGGCAAGATAACGGTAGCCGTTTTCATAGCATTTCTCTAACCAACTGATAACGAAAGCTCTACTATGTGGGTTGAAGTGCCTCTCGTTCATCATAATGACGCGGTTGTTCGCGATGATGCTGTCCATCATTTCCGACAAGGGGATGGCTTTCACATCCTTAAAACTATTCTTGAATCTCATATTGTCGAGAAATTGTGTTCCACAAGCCTCGGCTTCGCGCCTTGCCTCCTTGTATCGCCCGACGCGGGAATACAAGATGGCTAACAGGTCGTGATAGGAATGTTCAAACTTCGAGCCGATAAAGGTGCTGTCCATATCGAGCAGTTTGATGAGCGAGCGATAGCCGTAGCCATCTTCTTTAGCCACTTGGTAAGGATTGGGCTGTTCGTTTTGCGCCACGGTGCTTTGAAAAGCTAATGCTGACAAAAGCAATAGAATGTAAATCTTCTTCATAGAACATGATTTTTGAGGATTTAACTGGGTATAATATGGTTTAAATACTACAAAAATCATTCCAGATAGAGTTCTATTCTATCCTCATCTGATATAGTGCCTTCCGGTGGTTGATGCCTGTTGGATAAATGAAATACAAAACGCCGTCGTGAATCCTCATATTTTGAGCGAAGGGATAGCCACTGAGATCCATCACGGAGGTGGCCGTTCCGGTTTCCAGGTCGATGCGCTTCAGGGTATAGATGCCGTCAGTGACGAAGAAGGTGTAAAACTCTTTCCGTGCTGCGTCCACCATCATTTTCTGTTTCCAGCGGCGGTCGGGCACCATTTTGCCGTTCCATTTTCTATATTCGTGAAAGGTGAGGGGATAACGCTCCACTTCGTTGCCTACGGCATTGAAAACAATGGTTTCGTGGTCGGTGTAGGCAAAAACGTAGAACTTGTTGTCGATTTCGAAAATCGGGTTGTAGATTCGCTCAGTGGCCCAAAAGTCGATACCTCCCTTTGTGTGCGACATAAGCCAAATGTCGTCTCGACCTTCCTCATCCACAATGTAATGAAGTAGGTAAGGTTCATTGTCACTGCCGAGGATGTTGCAGTAATAGCCCATCTCCTTATTGTAATAGAAGTAACGTCCTGTGATGAAAACACTGTCGGAAGCTGTTATAATGGTCGAAAACTTGTCGAAAAAAGTCTTGCGTGACATGGAGTGGTAGAAGTTCATCAGCATTTTCTTACCGTTGTCCAATTCCATAAACCCGACTAGACTCGCTTGGTAGTCGTTGATGGCATAGATGTCGCCGAATGCATCTTTGCTGAGGTATTTGTAGCGCGAGGAAATGGGCATTTCGTGCAGTGTGTCTCCGTCAAATGAGAGGTGGAGTAAGGCTGAGTGACGACGGCGATAGACAATCATATAGATGCCGTCTTCGCGGAGGGTATAGTCGAGGACGGTCATCACAGGATTGTCGAAAACGGTGTGAGGAGCATTGGCAGTGATTTCCACCTCAAGCAGTTCATGGCTTTTGGTTTTCATACTGACAGTCAGGTTCTTGCCGTTGATGTCTTTCTCATTGATGGTGTAATAGGTTGGCTCGAAAACCATGTGGGCGAAACGGAGTTTCTGACCTGTCTTGGCGAGGCTGTAGATGAAGCGGCCTTGCTCGTCAGTGACGGAAACAAGGATCGAATCATGCACATAAACGCTCACGTTCTCTATGGCTTTGCCGTTTTCGTCTTTGCAGTAGCCTTGGACGATTTGGCGTTCTTGGGCTGTGGCAAGAGAAAAGAAACCCAATGCGAAATACAATAAGAATAGTAGAGCTGTCTTTTTCATGGTTCGTGAGTGTTTAGAGTTATTATTCGTCGGATTTGATGGGACAAATATATGACATTTTTTAATTCAAATGCAATTTTTTATACTTTAGTTTAATTTTTTCTTTTTTAATAGTAAAAGCAACTAAATAGAAATTGAAGATTCGTTGTCAAAATATTAATGAAAAATTCGTGTTCAATTAATGGCAATTATATGTTTAAATACTTTATTTTTGCCCAATCAATCCGATGCCCATGACCGCTTTCGATTTCTTCAATATCCTCCGCTCGATTCCGAAGACCTTGCGCTTCAACCTGCATTATTTTCCGCTGAAAACGGCCTTGAAGTTGCCTGTTGTAGTGTCGCACCGCACCTATTTGCGCGAACTGCATGGCAAGGTGGAGCTTCCTGAAAAGGTGGAAAGGGCGATGATAAAAATCGGTTTCGGCGATGTGGGTCATTACGACCGCAAACGCTCACGCGGCATCTGGCAGGTGAGCGGCACGGTAAGTTTTGGTGGCAAGGCGAGCATTGGGCACGGTTCGAAGATTTCGGTGCGCGGAAACTTGTGTCTTGGTGATGGCTTCAACATGACTGCCGAAAGCACCATCGTATGCGCCAAGGAAATCCGTTTCGGTTGCGACTGCCTGCTGAGTTGGGACATCCTCGTGATGGACACCGACGAGCATCCTTTGTATAATAAGGATAATGAACGCGTCAATCCCGACAAGCCCATCGTTGTGGGTAACCATGTCTGGATTGGCTGCAAGTGTGTGTTGCTGAAAGGTGCCGAGGTGCCCAACAACACGGTCGTGGCGGCAGGCACGCTGCTGACCTCGTCCTTCAGCGGCGAGCATCAAGTCATCGGCGGTAACCCACCAACAGTCCTCAAGCACGACATCCGCTGGGAACATTGAATTTCACGCGAATTTATTTCACGAAGAAGACGATATATAGGCACGCAGAATACGCTGAACTATATGAAACGCAAAGCGACGCCAAGTTTGTGTCCGGTAGGCTTCAGCGATTTCTGCGGATTCTGCGTGAAAAAATCACAAAGCATCAATCACCGTGCAGAGGTTCTCGAAGATTTGCGGGATCTCGCCCACACCGTTCACTGGATGCAGGTTGTCCTTCCCTTCGTAGAAGTCGAGCACGGGTCGCGTCTTGGCCTCATATTCCACGAAACGGTGTTTGATGGAGTCGAGGTTGTCGTCGGCGCGACCGCTAGTCTTGCCCCGTTCGAGCATGCGCTCGATGAGGAGTTCCTCGGGCACTTCGAGGCTCAACACGCCTGTCAGAGACATGCCGAATTTCTCCATGAGTTCTTCCAAAATCTCGGCTTGGCGCACGGTGCGCGGATAGCCGTCGAAGAGGAAACCGGCCGAGTCCATGTTCTCGGAGAGCTTCTTTTCGATGATTTGGGCCACGATCTCGTCGGAGACGAGGTTGCCTTGGCTGATGATTTCTTTCACTTGAAGACCTAATTCACTTCCGGCTGCGATTTCCTCGCGGAGGATTTCACCGGTGGAGATATAGGTCAGGTTATATTTCTCGCGCAGGAACTGTGACTGCGTTCCTTTGCCTGCCCCGGGAGGGCCAAAGAGTACGATGTTTAGCATGATATGTTGTTGAATTAACTTTGTTGAATCTTCGATTTGTTGATCGTTGAATTGTTTAAATGTTGATTAGCTATATGCTTTAAGCCGTAAGCCATAAGCTTGCCTTGGAGTCAGCGATGGCTTATGGCTTACAGCTTATAGCTTACGGCTCAATTATTTTATAAATATCTGGTAAATTTCTCCCCTGTTGGTCATAATCCAGTCCATATCCCACGATAAACTCGTTGCCGATGTCCATACCTTTGTAGTCGATGGGGTAGGTGTATTGGAAATTGTTCGGCTTGAAGAACAGCGTGGCGATGCGCACGTCGGCGGCCTTCAAGTCTCGAAGTTTTTGGGTGGTGTAGCGCAGGGTGTGGCCCGTGTCGACGATGTCTTCCACAATGACCACGTGGCGGCCGTTCAGGGGGTGGTCCAAACCGATGAGTTCGCGGATAACGTTGGTGGTTTCCGTGCCGGAGTATGACGACAGCTTGACGAAACTGATCTCGCATGGAATGGTCAGTCGCTTGAACAGCTCGGAGGCAAACATAAAGGCGCCGTTGAGCACCACGAGAAACAACGGGTTCATACCTTCCAGGTCGCGGTTGATTTGGTCGGCCACGTTTTGGATGTTGGCCTCGATTTTTTCTTGGGGGATGTACAGCCCAAATTCCTTGTCTAAAACTTTTACTGTTTTCATTTTCAAAGGATTGATATTTGTTTGTCCTTTTGTTAAGGCGATACAAATATACAAAATGCTTCTATTGGGTCAACCGCATTGGGAAAAAAACTATTTTTGCGTTCAAAACTATGGCCTATGGCGAATGGCCTATGGCTCGCTTAGACCAAAGGCTCATGCTTGACCTTTTGCGTGAAGCGAGCCATAGTCATAGGCCATCAGCCATTGGCCAACTGAACAACTAAACAACTGACAACTGATATGACTCCAATAGTAAGCATTATCATGGGAAGCACTTCCGATCTTCCCGTTCTCGAAAAAGCCGCGCAGTTCTTCGACGAGATGGAAATCCCGTTCGAGATGAACGCCCTCAGCGCGCACCGCACACCTCAAGAAGTGGAACAATTTGCCCGCGAAGCACAAGGTCGCGGCATTAAAGTAATCATCGCCGCTGCTGGCATGGCCGCCGCCTTGCCTGGCGTGATTGCCGCCAACACGACATTACCCGTCATCGGTGTGCCTGTCAAGGGTATGCTCGATGGCCTCGACGCCATGCTGTCCATCATCCAGATGCCTCCTGGCATTCCCGTGGCTACGGTGGGCGTGAATGGTGCCCTCAATGCCGCCATCCTCGCTGCCGAGATGCTGGCTTTAGGCGATGCACAAGTTGCCGCCAAAGTCGCGAATTACAAGGAAAACCTGAAGAACAAGATTACCAAGGCCAACGCTGAACTGAAAGAGGTGAAGTATAACTTCAAGACAAATTGATTTTTTCCAACACGAATTCCTATCAATGAATCACGAATTGTCATTAATGAAAAATTCGTGAGCAATTTATGGTCATTCGTGTAAAAATAGAAAAATAAGGCCATTCATGTAAGAGAAAAAAGCGGAGATTGTTATGTCTCCGCTTTAATCAACTAAAACCAAATCATTATGAAAAAAAGCACTTACTGTAAATATGTTTCATGTTGTTATTTTGTTGGCCTAACCCCGAGTTGTTTTGAATTTTAATCTAAATTATTCCGTTTTAATTCATGTTTTTGTTGTTTTATGCTGCAAATATACAACATGATAAAATTTTGTCAAGCTATTTTTTCAACTATTTTTCGTCACCTTTGATAATTCATTGTATGTCAAGCTGAAAAAAATCGCTTGTTTTCCAAAACTAATTGTTTTATTTGTAATATTTCCGCTTTAATCAATAAAATTCCGCTTTAATCGAATTTTATTGCAAACCATCATTATCAAGATGATTCTAAAAAATAGAGACGGTGCATGCACTGTCTCTACCAAATCAACTAAACCTAAATCATAATGGAAAAAACCTTATTCTATTCTTTCAATACTTTTTCGTGGTAGATCGTCCCGTCTTTCATCGTGAGGCGCAGCATGTACACCCCGGAGGACATCGCGTTCATGTCGATGCTTTCCAGACCGTTTGGCTTGGTGCCGACCAAACGGCCTGCAAGGTCATACAGTTCAACGCTCTCGGGCTCGTCACCGTCGTCGAAGCGGAGGGTTAGCAGATCTTTCACGGGGTTGGGGCAGAGGGTGAAGGGTTTCTCGAAGGTCGCCGTTTCTTGGATGGTGGTCGGGTCGTCGTCGCGGATGATGTATATCTTGAGTTTAGGGTCTAAGTTTTGGTAATACAAAATGGCTCCAACTAAGATGTCGTTGTTTTCCAACACTTTCAGGCAATTCAATACGGCTACTGTCCCAGTTTGGCAAGGCAAGGGCAATTCCCAAGCGATGTCGAGGTCGCCATTCAATCTGACGAGGTGTGAAGCTGTGTGCGAGCCGAAGCATCCGTGTGTGAAATAGATCGTGTTGTAGTCTTTGGCAACAAGCTGGCCTAAACCCAGTGAGAGATGTCCTCCCATGAAAGTGAGCATCGCCACAGGGTCGTTCTTGTCGTTATACTTGATGATGGCAGAAGAGCTGTAGTTAGGTGAGGTCAGATAGGTGGTCATAAGATTGAATCTTTCGTTGGATTGTGCCGAATTGATGGGTGTATAGGCCGTGAGAACATCCTCAGTAAAGGAGGAACTTTCGTCGTAGGGACTCAGCACGGTGCTTTCTATCCAATTGAAGTCGCTGTCGAGGACGTGATTGACGAAAACCACATTGCCAGTCGCATCTTTGTAATAGCCAAGGCAATGGTATTTCAAGGGTGTTTCGCTGCTGATGCTGATGTCGGTATAGAACATGACAGAGTCGCTGGTATAGTTGTTGTTCCATGTGCCACGAGCAATTTCGGGGATGGTCTTGTCTTCGATTACATTGAGATCGAGCCCAAGTCGCATGATGTGAAACTTGTCGCCGTTTCCAATGCTGTATGGGAAAACGATTTCCAAGTTAGGGGTAATGAAGACATTGTAGTCCCAAAAGCGATACAAATGCTCTCCGATGGGAATTGAAGCCTCGTTGATTGTGTTCAAGTCATCGTCAATGCAAGTGAGCTTGAGGCTGTAGATGTTGCCAGGGTTGTCGATGGAAAAGCCCACGAGAAGGAAAGTGTCGGTCACCGAGGGGATTTCAAGCAGTTGGTACTCGTTGTAGAAAACCACGCTGTCCATAAAAGAGCCTTCTGGCGTCGTCTTGTAAACCACGTATTCGCGATTATACAAATTGGTGCAACTCCCGACGAGCAAATGATTGTCTGAGGTTTCCACGATGTTGGAATAGATACTAATGTTATTGGGCGAAAACTCGCTGACGATTTCCTGTCCGTAACTCGTGATGCAGGCGGCCATCAGCAGGCCAGTGAGGAGGGTGTAGAGTTTGGTTTTCATAGTTTTAGTGTTTTTTGAAGATGAATGATTCCGTTAATTGTGTTTCATGTTGTCAATTTGTTGGCCTAAGCCACATGTTGTTTAGACTTTTTAATTCAAAATTTTCCGCTTAAAGTAGTATTACGGTTGTTTTATGTTGCAAATGTACAACATTAGAAATTTTTGTCAAGCTATTTTTTCAACTATTTTTCGTCACCTTTGATAATTCATTGTATGTCAAGCAGAAAAAAATCGCTTGTTTTCCAAAATTAATTGTTTTATTTGTAATATTTCCGTTTTAATCAATATTATTCCGCTTTAATCGAATTTTATTGCAAGCAATCATTATCAAGGTAATCCAAAGAAATAGAGACAGCGCAAGCACCGTCTCTACCAAATCAACTAAACCTAAATCATAATGGAAAAAAAGTACTTATTCTTCGTGTTTTAATATACAACCACTTTTCTTGTAGTGGAAGCGCTACCGTCGGTCAGTCTCAAGAGGTAGATTCCTTCGGAGAGCGTGATAATTGACATCTCTTCAATCGGCTTTTCCATGACTGTCTGTCCAAGGACATTGATGATGCTCAGCAGGCCCGTGCCTTCCACTGTGAAACTACTCTTGGCGGGGTTGGGATAGACGCTCATCGTGTTGACGACAGTCTCTTCGGTCGACATAAGGGTGCTTGTCAGGATGGGATACCCGTCGTTGATGTTGTATTCGTCGTAGCCCCAGACATTGGTGTTGAGATTCAGTAAGTCGACAAAAGCGGGGTCGCGCATTTCTTCGGCAGTTTTGTCCTCCCCAGGTCCCCAGCCACCGCAATTGTTGAGGTAATAGACATTGTTGATGTTGTTTACATTATCATAGCCGAACAATCCGCCTGCGTTGCCACTGTCGTTGGTGATGCTACCCACATTATAACAGTTGCGGATGTCTGTCGTGTTACCGTTGGCGATGCCAGCAATACCGCCGATGCCATGGGTCGCATTGCCCGACAGATCACCTCGGTTGTAACAGTTGACGATGATAAGCTTTTCTCCGCCTCTTCTGCCTAAGATGCCTCCTGCGGCGGAGCCATTGACGTTGATACCGCCCGTGTTGAAGCACTCGTAAAGCTCTTTGGCCAGTGAACCTGCGATACCACCAGCATAGCTTGAACTGACGATATGGCCGGAGTTGCTACAGTTGCGGATGACGTTTCCTCCTTGCCCGACAATGCCTCCAGCAGCTTCTGTGCCTACAATCTCTGCACTGTTCAGACAGTTTAATATATCTACAGCGCCCGTGCATTGTCCGATAATGCCTCCACTATAGGTGCCGTTGACATAACCGTTTTCGATGTTGAGGTTCTCGATCAAAGAACCTTGTCCTGATACTAGTCCGAACAGTCCGACATAGGTGCCTCCATCAACATAAAGGTTGTAAATGCTGTGCCCGTTTCCGTCGAAATGCCCGCAAAAATAGACTGGGGTGTAGGATGGGTCGATGAGTCGCTCGCAACCGTCTTCGCTGAACCAGCGGTCGCCTAATCCGATGGGAACCCAAGGCAGATCTTCACTGCCATTCAAGTCGATGTCAGTAGTCAGCTTGAAGTTCAAATCAGTTGTGACGAGTCCTTTGTTGACCATGTAGGAAAGAAAGGCAAGCTGTTCTGCCGATTCAATCAGGTAGGGATTGCTCTCAGTGCCTTCGCCGCTTGTCCAAAGTCTGCGGCTGCCATTCCAAACGCTGGTTTGGGCTTCGGCCATCATGCCTGTCATGAGGAGCATGACAATGAGGTATATCTTTTTCATAGCATTCAGTATTAAAGTGTTATATGATTGATTGTGTTATTTTGAAAAACCGTTTTTGAACGTGTCCTTGATGTGGTCGATGATGGCATCCATGCGCTCCATGGCAGAATGGTCGTCGTTTTTCCACACTGTGGTCAAGGCATAGTCAACCACCTGTGTGCTGCCAGCGTTGAAGTTGAAAGGACCAACCATGCCAAGACCTCTACGGTCGTTGGGTGCGTTCTGGCATTCAACCTCTGTCCAAAATTTGTCGCCGGTGTTGTAGTCTTCATTTGGTGCGATGCCGCTGGTGCCGAAGTTACAAGGGTCGCTGTCGCCTGGGAACATGAAGTTGCATTCTGGGCCTACCACATTTTGGCCTTCAAAGCCATTGCCTCCATACTTCATGTGGTTGCCGTTTTTCCAGTTGCCGCGCAGATAGTTGTAATAGTCTTCAGGTTCACTGGGGTCACCATTTGTGCCTACAACATTGTTGTGATACATGAACCCCGTCATGCCTAAACGTTCGTCGTCAACAATGCCGTTTCCGAAGTTGAAGCCGTTGTAGGCGTATTTGTCGGCAGGGTACGTTTCGTTGAAGAGAGCATCGCAATCTCCGTTGAACTCTGGGTTGTCGCGCCCATCAGCTTCCATGTAAGGACCTGCCAAAATGGTCAGCACCTGCACGGGTGGGTTATCGCCGTAGGCCTCGGGCTCACCGCTGCCATCGATGGGGGTACCGTTATAGCCAAAGTAGGAGCTCCGTTGTACGTCGCAGCCGATGTAATCATCCCAGCCATATCCGATGTCAAAGTCTGACCAAAGTCCCAGATACACGTCGTGATAGTCATCTGCTGAGCGGTTGAAGAATTGGTAGTTGAAAAACACCGTGTTATGAAGGGCCTCGTCTTTGGGATCGCTATAGGCGTATACCATGGCGTGTACTTCGAGCCCGATTTTGCTACCTCCTGATTCGGTATGGTCCCTATAACTGTCATTGAAAATGAAGTACAGACACTGGTCACCTTTGATGTCGGGATAATCGCCTGCTTCAGGGTTGTAATGTCCGTCTCCGTCCACATCGACAAAAGGCGCGAGGTTGGCTGCGTAGTCGCCCTCACCGTGGGCGGGCCAAGTCAGGATGTCATCGGGGATCTCATAACCCGCTTCGCCGTGGTGAACAATGAAAAAGTTGATTTCTTCACGGGTCAGATTCCATACATGATAATACTTCATCAGGGTCATCATGTCGATGGTGGCATCGGTTGTTGTGAGTGGTCCTGACCAGTAGTCCTGGCCGACTTGGCCATACCTGAAAGCAGACAAGTGGAGATTATCGTCAGCATCGAGACCGCCAAACCACAGTGCATGCTGGAAAACAGTCTCTTTGCCGCTGCCAGCGGGCACTTCCCATGTAGGGCAGTTGTCGGGGTTGATAAGGGCAAGTTTCGCATAGCAAGAGCCATCGCCTATGATAGTTGCGTTGATGTTGTTGGCATTGCAGCGTGAGAGAGGTGGCTGCTGAGCCATTGATGCCATGTAATAGCTGCAAAGCACCAAAAGGAGTAGAGTTTTTTTTCTCATAGCTTTAGTTTTTGAGGGTGAATGATTCCGTTAATTGTGTTTCATGTTGTCAATTTGTTGGCCTAAGCCGCATGTTGTTTAAACTATTTAATCAAAAATATTCCGCTTAAAGTAGTATTACGGTTGTTTTATGTTGCAAATGTACAACCTTAGAAATTTTTGTCAAGCTATTTTTTCAACTATTTTTCGTCACAAGGGATAACCCGCTGTGTGACAGCTGAGAAAAAATGCTGTTTTTTTTGAAAGAATTATAGTTTAAGCCAAAAAATTCCTTTTTAAAATGAAATATTCTGCTTTAATAAGATTTTATCCCCTGAGAAAAATCATTCAATTCCCTTCAAAGATAATTTGACTCAGCTGCTTCTCGTCGAATACGCGGTTGGCCACTTCAAGAATGTCTTCAGCCGTCACGGCCTCCACCTTTTGAATGATGTCGTCCATGTATTCTATGGGCTCACCCATGATGAGTGAACGGGTGACGCTAAGTAGTTCATTCATGCCGCTTTCGTAGCTCAATGCCACTTGTCCGATGAGTTGCTGCTTGGCGTGATGCAGTTGCAAAGTGCCCAGTTTCTGGGTGCAGAGCTTGTCCAGTTCCTTGTGGACCAACTCTATTGCACGTTCCAGTGAGTCGGGGTCGACGCCCATGTAGACATTAATGAGACCGACGTCGGAATAAGCGGTGTATTGCGACTCGATGCTGTAGGCGAAGCCGTATTTCTCACGGATGTTCAAGCCGAGGCGGGAGCTCATGGCTGGACCGCCGAGCACGTTGTTGAGCATGACGATGGGCATGCGCATGGAACTGCTGAACTCGGGTGCAATATTACCTATGATGCAGTGGCTCAAGTGGTTGTTACGCTTGTCAATGCGGCTTTCAGGTGTGTAGCCTTTGAAGATTTCGCGTTTCTTATTAATAATGTGTGCCGGTTGGTTTCCGAAATACGTCATGGCCATCCGCTCAAACTCCTTGAAGCTGATGTCGCCAATAGAGGCCAAAATCATTTGGTCGGTGCTGTAGTTGTGCGCCATGAAGTCGAGGATGTCCTCGCGATGGAAGCCTTTCACCAATTCTGTGGTGCCCAATATGTTGCGCGACAAAGGATGCCCTTTGAAGACCATCTCTTCAAACAAATCGTAAATCTCGTCCGATGGAGAATCCAAATAGGAGTTGATCTCGTCCAAGATGACTTCCTTCTCCTTGGCCAGCTCGTTTTCTGGGAAGGTGGAACGGAAGGCGATGTCGGCGAAGAGGTCGAGGCTGCGCTTGTAGTGCTGCTTGAGGAAGGTGGCCTGCAAGCAGGTCTCCTCCTTGGTGGTGAAGGCGTTGAGGTCGCCGCCCACATTGTCGAGGCAGCTTAGGATATGATACGCCTTACGGTTTTGTGTGCCTTTGAAGATGGTGTGCTCCACAAAATGAGCGAGGCCGTTCTCGTAGGCCAGTTCATCGCGAGTGCCAGTCTCCACCATCAGCACAAGATGGGCAATTTCGCCTTGTTTTTCCTTATGTATCAGCCGAATTCCGTTCGGAAGGACGGATTCTTTGTATTTGTTTTCCAACATAGGTTAAAAATCGGGCTGCAAAGATACGATAAACGGAAAACATTTCTAACTTTGCAACTTTAAAATCAATTCTAATCGATATGAAAAAACTATTTACCCTATTCTTGATGGCGGTCTGCTGTATGACAGGCTACGCCCAAGCTGTCATCGACCCGCTGCTGAGCGAAGAAATGAGTCGTCGCAACGATGACGAGCAGATCAAAGTCATCGTTATCATGAAATCGCAATACGATCGTGCACAACTCAACCATCGTGCCGCCTATTTCGTCACTCGCGCCGAACGTCGCGAGTTTGTTGTCAGCGAGCTGAAGGCTTTTGCTGACGCTTCGCAGTACGACCTTCGCCGTACACTTAATGATATGGAAAGTAGCGGTATGGTCACTGCGCCCAATGTCTTGTGGATGGCGAATGCCTTGTATTTTGATGCCACAAAGGTAGCCATTACCGACCTTGCCCGTCGCAACGACATTGAGATGATGGGTTTTGCCAAGGAGTACAACTGGATTCCTGAGGACGATATGCCTCGTCCGGCTACGGCTTCGCGCGAAATCACACAAAATGTCATCCAAGTGGGTGCCGATAAAGTGTGGGAACAAGGCTATTTGGGTCAAGGCGTTGTGGTGGCTGTCATCGACACGGGTGTCAACTACAATCACGTGGATGTGGCTGACCACCTTTGGGATGGTGGCTCAGAGTTTCCTCATCATGGCTATGACGTGAAAAACAACGACAACGATCCCATGGACGACCATGGCCATGGCTCGCACTGTTCGGGTACGGTATTGGGCGACGGCACGGCTGGCTCACAAACGGGTATGGCTCCTGAAGCTACGCTGATGTGCGTCAAATGTTTGGATAGTAGTGGAAACGGCGGTGCCCAAAGCATCTCCGCAGGCATCCAATGGGCTGTGGAGCATGGCTGTGACATGTTCAGCATGTCGCTTGGCTTGCCTAATTCCAGTATTCCCGATCGAACTTTGCTGCGTCATACCTGCGAAGCCGCTTTGGATGCAGGTATTGTGGCTGCTATTGCCGCAGGTAACGAAGGCAATCAGACCTGGATGTATCCTATCCCGAACAACGTGCGTGTGCCTGGCAGTTGTCCTCCGCCTTATATGGATGAGGTGCAGGGCGAGAACCCTGGTGATTTGACTTGCTCGGTTTGTGTCGGTGCCGTCGATTACAACGACAATGCGGCCTATTTCAGCTCGCGTGGCCCCGTCACTTGGCAAAACACCGAGTTTGCCGATTACCCCTATCAGCCTGGCATTGGCCTCATCCGTCCCGATGTGTGTGCTCCGGGTGTCGACATCAAGTCGTTGAACTATCAAACCAATACAGGTTACACTTCCATGAGCGGCACTTCGATGGCTACACCTTGCGTAGCGGGCTGCATGGCTTTGATGCTGAGCAAAGACATCAACCTTACGCCATCTGATGTCTGTCGCATCCTCGAAGAAACAGCTGTCCCGCTGGCTACGGGAAAGAGCAACACCTATGGCTTCGGGCGCGTGGATGTGAGTGCTGCCGTTGATGCGATCGAGGTGGGCACAGTCCAATACAACGACATTTATAAAATCAATGACGAGGCAGGCAATCAGAATGGTTACTTGAATCCGGGCGAGTCGGTCACGATGGGCGTCGTTATGGCGAATCTCGGTGCCGTGCCGGTGAGCAATATTTCTATGGTCTTGACGTCTCAAGATGAAAACGTTACCATTACGCAAAACACGGCTGCTTGTCCCGATCTTGCCCCTGAAGAAGCTTTGATGGTGGAAGATGCTTTTGCTTTCACGGTAAGCGACCTAGTGGTGGCTAAACAGACTATCCGTTTCAATATGGAGGTGTATGTCGATGGCGAACGGACGGGAACCTACAGCTTTGTCGTTACGGTCTTCGACGATCTGTTTGAATACGGCATCTCAGTCGTGCTCAACGACGACAACGGCAATGGTCTCCTCAATCCAGGCGAGACCGCCGACTTGCGCATCTTTGTCGACAACACGGGCAATCAGTTGGCTGAGATGGTGACAGGTACTTTGACTTCTGATTATGAGTTTGTCACTATAAATGAAACCCAAGGAGGTTTCAGCTCGATTGGCGCCGAACTGATGGGTTACGCCGATTTCAATATCATGCTCGATGCCGCCGCTCCTGACGACTTTACCATTCCTTTCACGCTCGACCTTGTGGACTTCAATGGGAAACATACTGAGTTGTCTTTCGGTTATCAGAACACTTGTGATGTCATCTTTTCGTTGCACGATTCCGGTAACAATGGCTGGCAGGACAATTATCTCACCGTGCTCTATTCCGATGGTCAGCCTTCGGAGCAGATGACCATCGAAGAAGGTGGGTCGGCAACATACACCCGTCATTTGGCTTCTGGTTCCAGAATCATGCTTCGTTGGCACAACGGACAGGACACTCCACAATGTAGTTTTGAGGTCGCTTACGAGGATGGCACAGCCATTTTTGAGAACGAAGGTGGTTTCGTTGGCAATAAGCTCTTCGACATCGACTGCACTGTGGGCAGCAGCGTGTCTGGTTTCTGCGAACCTGCGCGCAATTTGACCTACACAATAGAAGGCAACATGGTTCACCTGACTTGGGAGGCTCCCGAAAATGCCGAAGATGTGGTTTACGAAGTGTATAGAGGCACCACTATGCTCGTGATGAGTCCCGCAACAGCCCTTGACGATGTTGTAGAGGAAGGTGTTTACAACTATTGCGTCTCTGCTGTTTATTATGATAATTGCCAAAGCGAATATGTCTGCGCCGAGGTGGAAGTGTCAAAGTGTAGTCCTGTGCAGAATCTGACCCATACCATGACCAGCGACCTTCAGTGTACCCTCTACTGGGAGGCGCCCCAAAACACATTTGGATTGGTAGAATACCAAGTTTATATGGATGAGGAGTTGTTGGATGCGACAAACGGAACTACTTACTCTTTCACCATTCCTACGGGCGAGCATGACATCAACGTGAAGGCTGTTTTTGAAGAATGTGATAAAGACGCTTTCATGCATATCTGTATCCTCGATGCGGTGGAGAACTTGTCATATACCTTGGAGGACAATGTCGCTACCGTGACTTGGGATGCCATCGAAGGCATCGAACAATATGAGGTGGTCGTCAATGGTCAGGTGGGTCCTCCGGTGGCAGCGACGCAATATGTCTTCGAGGTTGAAAATGGCTTGACTTCGGTCGAGGTGACGCCCGTAACGGAAACTTGCTATAAAGTGGATGCCAAAATTGAAATCTGTTATTGCGAACCAGTTGATAACCTTTCGTTTGTAGCTATGGACTACAGCGGTTTGCATTTCGTTTGGAGCGATGCCCCCGATGTGGAATATTATGAAATTACCTACAATGGCAACACCATACAGAAAACGCCTGAAGGCGGTGCCACGGGCTTCTCATTCGACCCAATTGTGGGCGAGAATACCCTCTGTGTGACAGCACATTCCGTCTATGGCTGCGATTCTGAACCCGTTTGCATGACAAAGAATGTTTGCGCTGCCGTGGATGGCTTCGACTATTCCTTCAATGGTAACGAAGTCACAGTGACTTGGAACGGTGATGCCGAAACGTATCATCTCCGTATAGATAGCTTTGAGTGGGTTACGGTTGAGACCAATGCCTACACTGCCACTGTGGAAGATGGCCTCCAAATCGAGGTGACGCCTGTGTATGAGGATTGCATGGCTTTGTCGGCTACCTATTGGGTAACAATTACAAACATCGCTCCCGAAATCCATATCACCGATGTGCACGAAGGCTATATTGCGATGTCATGGAACGAGGTGGATGGAGCCATCGCTTACAACCTCTACCGCGACGACGAACTGATTGCTGAAAACCAGACTGAAACTAATTGCAAGGACACCGAGATGGCCATTGACATGCAGCACTGCTATGCGGTGGCTTCGGTCTTCGAGAAGGGTGTTTCCGATAAGTCGGAGGCCGCTTGCGCCAACTATTTCATCGGACTTGATGAAAACGAAGGCAAAGTCAACATCTTCCCTAACCCGACCACTGACAAGGTGACCATCGAGTGTGCAGGCATGACACTGATTGAAGTCTATTCTGCCGAAAGCAAGCTGGTGCGACGCATCAAGGTCGAAGACGATACATATCAGATGGATGGTTTGGCGAGCGGCGTCTATACAGTTCGCATCTTTGTAGGCAAGGAAACCATTGTCCGTCGTATCATAAAGATGTAAATAGGTTTTCAACTTTTGTTCAAGGTCGCTTCAACACGAGGCGACCTTTTTCATATTTTTGCACCCTCAATACTATATGACACAGTTTTTCGTTCAATAAAAAACGAACAATTATGCGCAGAATTATTTTACCTATTTTGCTTTGTCTTGGTTTGACCGTCGGTGTGATGGCCCAGCAGCCAAAAGACGTCATGAAAGACCCCATCCCAGTGGCGATGTTTCAGGCGACTTACGCTTTCCATATCCCGGGCTTGGATACCAAGAAATTGTATGGCATCAGTCACAATATTGGCGGCAGTTTCGTGTATAAAACCGAATCCAACTGGCTCTTTACAGCCAATGGCAACTATATCTATGGCACGAAACTCAATATAGACCGTGTGCAGATTTTCGGTGAAGGCATCACCACTGATGTGGGTGAGATTATCGGGAGCGCAGGCAGTTTCACCACTTTGGAAATCAACCAGCGTGGCTTGTTTTTCCAAGGCGAAGTGGGCAGGTTGTTCCCATTAGGTCCCAACCCTAACAGTGGCTTCTTCGTTCAGGCGGGCTTGGGCTATCTTCGCAGCCGCATCCGTGTGGATTATCCCGTGACCATGCTCAATAACCCCTATCAGGTGGACGGCGACTACAAATATGGTTACGATCGTATGCGCGGTGGTCCGGCTTTGCATTTGGAGGTAGGTTATCTGCTGCTCAGCGACACCCGCCTGCTCAATGCCTCTGTTTCATTCGAGGTGAACTACGCCCGCACCCGTGACCTCCGCGACTATGATTTTCGTGTGTTCACCAATTCGGAGACGGGTGTCATGGAGCCTGTTGGCCCCACCGACCCGCACAAACGTTACAACGACCTCTATTACGGCATCCGCGTCACTTGGAACATCCCAACCTATCAACGGCAGCCGGAAGAATACTATTATAATTAAGGTGTGCTGATACTGTTTACCATAGGAGTCCTGCTGTATTCGCTCGGCGTTTGGATAGCGTCATTGTTTGGCAACGAAAAGGCGAAACTATGGGTCGAAGGACGGCGGAAACAAAAGCCGGTGGATTGGTTGAAGAGCAAGCTAAGGAGGCTTTCGCATCCTCATGCTGAACCTCAGGAACCTGATTCAGACTGGATTTGGTTTCATGCCGCTTCTTTAGGAGAGTTCGAACAAGGCCGTCCTGTCATCGAGGCCATTAGAAAACAGTTTCCACAGTTTAAGATTTTACTCACGTTTTTCTCGCCTTCGGGCTATGAGGTCAGGAAAGATTATGCCTATGCCGACGAGGTGGCCTATCTTCCGGTCGACACACCTCGTAACGCTGCTCGTTGGGTGAAAAGCCATCATTTCGTGGCGGCATTTTTCATCAAATACGATTTTTGGTTCAATTATATGCGGGCGTTGAAAAAGGCGGGCATTCCGTTGTTCTACATTTCGCTCATTCTCCATGAGGACGATTTTTTCTTCAAGCCCTACGGCAAATGGTTCCGCAAACAATTGCAGACGGTAACCCACTTCTTCGTGCAGGACGAAACCACGGCACGATTGCTCCATGAGCATGGCTTGAATGACGTCACCATTTGTGGCGACACGCGCTTCGACCGCGTTGCTGACATCGCTAAGCAAGCCAAGCCGTTCCCGGAAATTGAGCATTTCATTGGTGGGCGCAAATGTATCATAGCGGGAAGCTCTTGGCTGCCCGATGAGAAGTTGTTGTTGGATTTCCTTCCCACAATGCCCGACGACTATTGCCTCATCATCGCCCCGCACGACATCTCGGAGTCACATGTGGCACAAATCAAAGCCATGTTCCCCGAAGCACAATGCTATTCTGATTTGGCTGCCGAAAAGCGGTTAAGGATTTTGATTGTGAATACGATTGGCATATTGTCGCAGCTTTATCAATATGCAAGGTTCGTCTATATCGGTGGTGGTTTTGGAGTCAACATCCACAATATCCAAGAACCGGTTACGTTCGGTTGCCCAGTGGTGTTTGGCCCGAAATACGAAAGTTTCAAGGAGGCGGTCGATTTGGTGTCGCTGCAAGGGGCTTTCTCTGTCAAAGACTCTGTTGGGTTGAACGCTGTCTTCACCCGGCTGATGACTGACGATGCATTTTATGAAAAGTCTTCTTCAACTTGCCGAAACTATCTCAAATCGCAGGTTGGAGCGACGGAAATCATCATAAAAGGCTTCAAAAACACACTTTTTTTGTAAAAAACGGCCGTTTTTTTTTGTTTTACAATATTATTGTCTAATTTTGAAGTCTGATTTCCTGTTGAAATTCAGCTTAGTAAAAAATTGTGCCTATGCCAGACAATGCTACAACCTCCCACCTTCCTCGGATTGGCCTCAGTCAGGGCGACTTCAACGGCATCAGTTATGAAATCATGCTGAAAGCTTTTTCCGATGCCCGTATGTTCGAAACCTTTACTCCTGTCTTGTATGGCCAGTCGAAGGTTTTTTCCTATTACAAGAAGAATTTCGGTATGGAAAGCCCTAATTATTCGCTAACTCGTGATGCGCGTCAGTCGGGGGATAAGAAGTTCAACATCATTAACATCGTGGAAAATGAGCTGAAGATTGAGCCAGGCACACCTTCGGAGGTGTCGGCGGAGATGTCGGTGCTTTCAATGAAGAGAGCGGCCGAAGACCTTCAAAACAGCTATATCGATGCCTTGGTGACGGCTCCCGACAATCCCATTGTGGCAAAAAGCAACCGCGATTTCCTGCTTTCATTCTATAAGGACTCCGACCCTTTGCAGGTCTTGGTGAGCGGTCAGATGCGCATCGGCCTGGCCACGGGCGATATCCCTTTGAGTATGGCACTTGAGCAAATCGACATCCGTTTTGTCGCCTCAAAACTGAGCACGTTCGCGCAAGCCTTGAAGACCGATTTTGGCATTGCTTCACCTAAGATTGCCGTCATGGGAGTGAATCCGCATTCGGGCTCCCTCCCGATTGGCGACGATGAAAAGGTGGTGAAGGCCATTGGCGATGCGCAGCACAAGGGCGTTTTCGCCTTCGGTCCATTCTCAGCCTCACAGTTGTTTGTCACAGGTTGGTGGAAGAAATACGATGGCATCTTGGCTTTGCATTATGAGCAGGGCGTGTTTCCGATGAAGTTCTTCTCGTTGGACGGTTGTGCTTATTATTGGGCGGGTTTGCCCGTCGTGTGTGCGGCACCGCTTCATGGGCCTGCTTTCGACATCGCCAATATGAACAAGGCCACTCCCGATGCTTATCGAAAGGCACTCTTCTTGGCTTCAGATGTGGTCAGTCATCGGAAAGAGCAATAAAAAAGGAGGCCCTAAGGTCTCCTTTTTCATGTTCAATCATTGAAGCTTACTTCACAATGAACTTCTGGGTTTCAGTGCCAGCGTTGACGAAGTAAACGCCGCTCATCAGGTTGCTGATGTTGATGGTGTTGGCACCAGCATGGCCTTCCACAGTCATCACGTTTTGACCCATGATGTTGTAGATCACGATGTCAGTGTTTTGGTTGAGGGTGATGTTGAGTTGGTCAACGGCAGGATTGGGATAGAGGTTCATCTTCGTGTTGCTGCTCACTTGTTCTTCCACGGCGTCGAAGCCGAAGAGTTCATCCAGGTCAAAACTGAAGGCCTGATAGTAGTTGTCGTATGCCTCGGTGTCACCGTTGTTGACGGTGTAGGAGTGAGGCTCACCATCCATTTGGCAGGCGACCACGAGGGTGTTGCCTGTGATGGCAGCTTGTGGGTAGACGCATTCCGACATTTCAAACATGAAGTCGGAAGTGAGGTGCTTCATGGGGGTCCATGTCAAACCATGGTCCATAGAGGCACGGGTGAATACCTTGAAGTAGTGCATGCCGGCGCTGGTCGTATGGTGCTCATCCATAGCAATCCATACGGCAACAAACAAATCATCGTTAGGGGTCTTAACCAACACGGGCATTTCGCAGACGCCGCCGTTATAGTGACCATGGGCATCACCGATTCCGTCCAATTCAATATTCCATGAAGCGGCCTCGTAGGGGTCGACGAGGGGCTGTTCGGTTTCATCCAGAGGTGTGAGGTAACCAATGTATTCGCTCCACATGGGGTGAGTGGCATCACTCCATAACCACCAAGAAGCATAAATATCTTGGTTGATGTAAGCAGAGTCGATGATGAAAGGTTCGCCAGGGCTCATGGGTTTGGGGTTGTTGGGGTCGCAGCCATATTGGGGGATACTTTCGCCGTGGTAGGGCATTTCGCTGTTCCAATAAACCACGCCACCGATGCCAGGATAGTAGCTTGTTGAGGTGGCATCACCGGTGCCGCCGCCAAACTCGTAGGCTAGGTGCAGGACACCGCTGTTGTCCCACAATGCTGAAGTCCAACGAGGATACATGTACATGCTTTCGCCGAAATCGACGTCGATGCCGGGGTGGTGATAGTACTCGGTTCTCGTCCAGGTGTCGCCTTCGTCATTAGAAGTCAGCACGACGCCATCGCCACGACGGGTGTTCACCACGATGTCAAGTCGGTTGCCGCCAGTGTTCTCCATGAAGTAGGCATCTTGGCCACTACCGTATTGGGGGCAGTAGTTACGGCCGAGGAAGTCGATGGTCATGAAGTCGCTCCAGGTCTGGCCGCCGTCCAAAGAACGGATGTAGTAGTAGGGATTGACTTGGCCGTCAGCAGTTGTCTCGTTGAGGCCAGTGACGAGGATGTGGATGTGGTCGTGGTTGGGACCAGTGCACATCACAGCAGGGAAGTGTGGGTTGTGCTCACCATCCATGACGTAGATAGGAGCAAGGTCGCCGTGAGGCAGGTTGTCCTTGTCTTCGATGATGTAGACTTCGCAGGTGCTGCTGCTGGGGTTACGCGAAACCACCACGATGCCGTTTTGTCCGTAGCGGGCGGCGCAGCCAAAGCCGGTCTTGTGGTCTTCAATCAGGCCTTCCGAGGTTTTCCAAGCATCATCTTGGGGATAGTAAATGGCGATGTTCGTGCCACGGTCGGTGTAATCCTGGTCGGTGGCAATGACGTAAGCCATACCCACGCAACCATCGGGGAAGGTCATGGTCCAGTTCTTGCCGGCCGTGTTGGTCTGCCAGTCGTAGGTGGTGAAGTCCAATTCGGCATCCGTGCGGGTCATGTTCGGCAAGCTACCGACATTTTGATACAATTCTTCGCCTGAGAGGGTCATCTCTTGGGCGACTTTCATCTTAGCGTCTTTACTCGACACTTTTTGCACCTGTGCGTAGCTGCCAACAACTACCATCAGGGCCAATGCAAAAGTAAATAACTTTTTCATTTTTAATGGGTTTTGATTAATAATAGGTTAATTTCTTGTGTTTTCTTGATAGTATTTGAAAGCAAAAATAATGTTTTTTCTTTATATACAAGTAATTTGGCCGTTTTTTAGCCTACAAAAAAAGGAGACCCGAAGGCCTCCTTCTTAAGTTGTCGTACAAGGTGAATGATTATTTCACAATGAACTTCTGGGTTTCGGTACCAGCGTTGACGAAGTAGATACCGCTCGTAAGGTTGCTGATGTTGATGGTGTTGGCACCGGCGTGGCCTTCCACAGTCATCACGTTTTGACCCATGATGTTGTAGATCACGATGTCAGCGTTTTGGCTGAGGGTGATGCCGATTTGGTCGGTGGCAGGGTTAGGATAGACGTTCATGTGCGTGTTGTGGCTCACCACTTCGTCCACTGCATCAAAACCTGGGAAGAGGTCGGTCAGTTCGAAGGTCAGGCCTTGGTAGTAGTTGTCGCCAGATTCTGTGTCGTCGTTTTGGACGAAAGAACCAGTGCCACCGTCAAATTGAGCGGCGACTACGAGGGTGTTGCCAACCACAGCAGCTTGTGGGTAGACACATTCTGACATTTCAAACATGAAGTCGGTGGTGAGCTGGACTTGATGATCCCAAGTGCGACCACCATCATCGGAAGCGGAAGCAAAGAGCTTGAAGTAGTTCAAGTTTGAAGAACCATCAATGTTTAACTCATCTACTGAGCTCCAAACGGCGACAAAAGCATTGTCGCTCACCTTGGCCATCGCGGGCATGGCGGTCGGACCGCAATTGTATTTACCGTGACAATTGGAGAGATCTTCAATGCCGAGAGCATGGGTGACATCATCAATTGTGGGGCCTTCGGGCTGGCCATTTTCGTCCAATGGGGCAAGATAACCCATATATTCAGGGAACATGTCGTGGGTTTGATCGCTCCAAAGCATCCAGCTCATGTAAATGTCTTGCATGATATAGGCACTGTCCATGATGAAGGGTTGACCAGGAGTGGTAGGCATGGGGTTGGTTGGGTCAACGCCGTATTGGGGCAGGCTTTCGCCGTGGTAAGGCAGGCTTTCGCTCCAGAAGGCGACGCCACCGATGCCAGGATAGTAGCCACCATCAACGCTGGAAGCTGCATCGTTGGTTCCGTTGAATTCATAGGCCAGGCAGAGTTCGTTGTTAGCGCCCCACTGGGCAGAGGTCCAACGAGGATAGAGGAAAGCCACATGGTCGTCGGGATATTGCTCGAAGGGACCAGGGTGGTGATAGAACACTGTTCTGTCCCAAGTTTCGCCGTTGTCGTCGCTATAGATAACCATGCCATCGCTCCAGCTGTTGTTGATGACGAGGGCCAAACGGTTGTCTTCGGTGGTTTCCATCCAATAGTAGCTGTTGGTGCCCCAGTTGATACCATATTCTTGGGTGAGGAAGGGAAGCTCGACATACTCTTTGTCCCAAGTTTGGCCACCGTCGGACGAACGCCAGTAGCGGATGGGCTCGTAAACGTCACCTTCGTAAGCTCCGAACTTAGCGGCAGCCATGTGGATGATGTCACGGTTTTCGCCCGAGGTCATCACTGCAGGATGCGTGTAGGCATCGCTGCCGACAGCGAGTGAATGCGGGACGCTGTTAGCTGTCATGTTGTCCTTGTCTTCTACAATGTAGATGCAAAGGTCGTTGGCAGTATGGGCAGCAACGACGATGCCATTGTCCTTGAAGCGGGCGATGGAGCCAAAACCAGTTCTCTCATTTTCGATACGGCCATCGAGTGGAGTCCACACGTCGTTTACTGCATCGTAGGTGCCGATGCCGGTACCACGGTCGCTGAAGGTGTTGTCGGAAGCAATGGTGTAGGCGAAGTTAACTTTGCCATCAGGCCAGGTGATGGTCCAAGTGCGCGGGCCACAGTTCGACTGCCAGTCGTAGGTCGAGTAGTCAAGCTCGCCGTCGCTACGCACCATGTTAGGCTCGTTTTGCACGTTTTCGAAAACCTCCATGCCTTTGGTCACTTGCATGGTGGCAGCTCTTCTCTTAGTGTCGTTTGACGACATCTTTCTCACTTGCGAGTAGCCAGCAGTGGCCACCAACAAGACTAATGCTAAAGTAAATAACTTTTTCATTTTGAATGAGTTTAATTAATAAATAGATGAGTTAATTGTGTTTTTAAATTAGTTTAATTGAGTGCAAAGATAGCGATATTTCTACAAATACAAGTGTTTTTTGACAAAAAAAGGAGGCCGAAGCCTCCTTTTTTGTCAAAAACAGTAGTCGAAACTTACTTCACGATGAACTTCATGGTGTTTTCAAAGCCGTTGGCCTTGACGGTCACGAAGTAGATACCGCTGTTCAGTTCGCTGATGTTGATGTTTCTGGTGTTCATGCCCGTGGTGACGTTCACGTTTTGGTTCATCACGTTTTGGCCCATGATGTTGTAGACGCTGATGCTCATCTCAGAAGCCTGTGAGGCATTCACTTCGATGTTGAGCACGTCGGAGGCGGGGTTAGGATACACGCGGGTGCTGGTCATCGGGTTGATGGCTTCTTGCTCTTCAACACTCCAGCCTTCCAGTTCCAAGGCAGGGATAACCTTCACACCATAGATGTAGTTCTCAGTGAGGACACCGCCGTTATTTGAGTTCGGGCTGCTGGTGTTAGGACCATTGAAGTCCAGATACAAACCAATCTTATCGTCTTCCGAATACATAACCCAGAACTCGCCATTGCTGCCTTGCGAAGTGGTGGTTACAGAGTAAACCTCACTCATTTCATGCATGAAGTCGCGGCTGAGGTTGATGCCGTTTTCATACCAAGTTCCAGTGTAGTCTCTGGCAGTGACATAGCAGCTTCTGTAGTGGTGTGCAGCTTCGTTGTTGACGCGGAGTTCTGAAAGCGTGGAGTAGGCAATGATCATGTTACCTTGTTCATCAACGGAGATGCCAGGCATGGTGGATATGCAATGCGAACGATAGTGGTATTCGGTATTGTTCCAATAGTCGGTGAAGTCGACTGTGCCGTCGCCATTCTCATCGGGTGCGCTGATGACGTAGAGGTTGCCATAGTTGTTGCCAAGGTCTTCAGCCATCGCCCAGATGCGGTCGGCGTTCAGTGTGTTGCTGATGCCGTTGGTGCCGTTAGAGACCATCTCAGGGAAGTTGACATCACCACTCCAGTCGCCAAAGTTCGGGATTTCGTGGGTGCCTTGTTCGTTGGTGAAGTTGGAGTTCCAATACACTATACCATCGGTATAAGGCCAATAGGTATATGAGCCATCGTGGTCTTCACTGGGAGCCCAGCGAATCAGGCCGAAAGCTACATGCACGGTGCCATTATTGTCGATGGCGATGGAGTGTGAACCGTCGGGAGACCAAATGGAGTCGGTTTCAGCACTGTAGGTGGTGGTGAGCCAGTCAACTGAGTGGTCGTAAGGATAGTTCCAAATGATTTGCTTTTCCCAAGTCTCTCCGTTGTCATGGGAGATGATGTAGAACAAGTCGTAGTTAAGACCGCCGAAGAGGATAGCGATGTTCTTGCCGTTGGTGGCCATGACATAGTCGTCGGCGCCAATGTCGTATCTGTACATGCCTTCGACATCAACCAACGGAGGATAGGCCAGCTCGGTGAAGGTTTGGCCGCCATCGGTAGAACGGGCATAATACACATAATTTTGAAGGGTGTTGCTGCTGTTTTGCTCAGCACTTACCAGATGAACATACTGACCATTGTCGGTAGTGGCGATTCTGGGCCAGGTGGTGTTGACGGGGCTTTCCCAGACATTTTCCCATTCGCCTTGGCCTTTTGTCTCTCTCTTGTAGACTTGAACCTTGCTGTTGGCGTGTGAGGCAAGGATTTCGCCATTGCCCATGGCAGCAATAGAAGGCCATCCAGCTTTAACAGACTCGATGCGGGCTTCGGGCTCATCACCAAAACCGTCTTCGGGAGAGAAGAAATTGTAACCAGTACCACGATCAGGGAAACTAGTGTTGCCCGAGTGGTCCCAAGTGGCAGTGAAAGCGGCGCTACCATCAGGCCATGTGGCGATACGATTGCCCAAAGCGCTGTTTGATTGCAAATCGTAGTTGGTAGTCATGATTTGGTACTCATCAAAGCGATCATCGCCTTTCGTCACGGTGTTGTTGGAGACGCTAGGAAGAACGAACTGTTGGCCGAAGTCAGTAGCCTGAGTTTCGTTGCCTTTGAGAACGCGAGCGTTCATCTTCACAGGTTGGTTGGCCAAGTCGGTCTTTTTGACGACTGGCTTTTGTGCAAAGCCAGTCATGGCGACGGCCATTGCAAGTGAAAGGAATAAAACTTTCTTCATGTTGTGTTGTGTTTTTAATTAGTTAATAATGATGTTTAGTGTCATAATTTGGGCTGCAAATATAATCATTTTGGAGATTTCGACGCATGAATTGGCAAATTTTTGAACAATTTTTGGGTTGCCGCAATTATTGTGCCAAGAAAAATTCCACACTTGTTGTAAAACAAAAAGGTATTATTCCTAATTTTACGGCGTCAAAAGTGATAACAAATTATAAAACTGAAAATATGAAAAAATTACTGTTACCCGTATTATTGTTATGCCTCGCGGCATGCAGCACTCAGCCCAGGGCTGATTACGTGAAAGACCCGGCCAAATATGTCGACCCGTTCATCGGGACGGGAGGCCATGGTCACACCTTCCCGGGTGCCACGGTGCCTTTCGGTATGGTGCAGTTCAGTCCCGACACCCGCATGAACGACTGGGACGGCTGTTCGGGCTACCACACTTCCGATAAAACCATCCTTGGCTTCAGCACCACCCACCTCAGCGGTACGGGCTGCTCCGACTATGGAGATTTTAGGTTTATGCCTATCGTCGGTAATGTGAAAACGGACAAAGGTAATGAGGAAAATGCCACTTCGGGCTACCGATCGAGATTCCAACATGAGAATGAAGCCGCCAAAGCAGGCTACTATAGCGTGCTTCTCGATAACTATAAGGTGAAAGTGGAGCTGACCGCGGGCGACCGGGTCGGTATGATGCGTTGCACTTTCCCACAGAGTGACAAATCCCATATCTTCTTGGATATGGTGGAAGGTGTCAACAATGAATTTGTGTATGAATCCTTCCTTCAATTGGAAGCTCCTAATGCCATCAGCGGTTTCCGTCGCACCAGAGACTGGGCACAAGATCAATATCTGTATTTCTATGCGGAGTTTTCCAAGTCATTTAAGGATTACACCTTCCTTAATTTGGCGGATATCTTGAATGTCGATAGTGTGAAACCCAATAGAATAGAAGGAGACAGCATCAAGGCTTATTTCGATTTCGATACCGAAGAAGGCGAGCAAATCGTCATGCGTATTGCTATTTCTGCCGTCGATGTGGAAGGCGCCAAAAACAACCTGAAAGCTGAGCTCGCTGAAAACGACTTCGACTTCGATGCCTTGAAACAAAAGGCCTACGATAAGTGGAACAAGGAACTGAAGCGTTACGAGGTGGCTGACCCCAACGAGTCGAACAAGAAGGTGTTCTATTCGGCCCTTTACCACTGTATGGTCGCACCTAACCTCTATAGCGATGCCGACGGCCGTTATCGTGCCCACGATTTGAAGGTCTATAGCTCGAAGCGTCCCGTCTACACGGTCTTCTCGCTGTGGGACACCTTCCGCAGCTTACACCCGCTGTTCAGCCTCATGCAGCGTGAGCGTACCCTCGACTTCATCAACACCTTTATTAATAAGTATGAGACCAACTCGCATCACATGCTACCCATTTGGGAGCTGGCCGCTAACGAGACCTATTGCATGATCGGCAACCATGCTATCCCCGTCATCGCCGACGCTTACTTCGCTGGCATTCGTGACTTCGATACGGAGAAGGCATTGGAAGCCATGGTGGCCAGTTCGAAAGACGACTTCCGTGGCATGGGAGCCTACATGAAATATGGCTACATCCCGATTGAATTGGAAGGTGAGGCCGTCTCCAAGACCCTTGAATATGCTTATGACGACTGGTGTGTGGCGCGTATGGCCGAGGCCATGGGCAAGACCGCCATCGCCAAAGAATTCTATGCCCGTGCTCAGAGCTACAAGAACATATACAATCCCGAGAACCAGTTCTTCCAAGGTCGTCGCAACGGTGGCTGGACACGTCCTTTCGACCCCGCACAGGTCAACTTCACGCTGACCGAGGCCAATTCCTACCAGTATGGATTCTTCGTGCCGCAAGACATCAACGGCCACATCGACTTGATGGGCGGCTGGAACGGCTATGAAGCCAAACTCGACGCCTTGTTCAATGCCCCCTCCAACCTGACGGGACGTGAGCAACCCGACATCACGGGGCTCATTGGACAATATGCCCACGGCAACGAGCCGAGCCACAATACGGTGTATATGTACAACTTCGTTGGACAACCCATCAAGACGCAGTATTATGTGAAAAAAGTGATGGATGATTTCTACACCGATCGTCGCGATGGTTATGCTGGTAATGAGGACTGTGGCCAGATGTCGGCTTGGGGTGTGTTCTCCTCCATGGGTTTCTATCCTGCCACACCTGCTTCGGGTTATTATGTGCTGGGTTTGCCGCGTTTCGAGCGTATGCGCTTGACCTTCGAGAACGGCAAGCGGTTTGAAGTCATTGCCAAGAACCTGAGTGCCAAGAACTGTTATGTGCAGTCGGTGAAGCTGAACGGCAAGCCCTTGGAACGCAGTTACATCACTTTCGAGGAAGTGTTCAATGGCGGCACGCTGGAGTTCGAGATGACCGATCAGCGCAACTCTACTTGGGCTACACAACCCGAGAACTGCCCTGTGACACGCATTTCAACTGAACCGATAGTCATTGTTCCGACGATTAACGCCATATCGGATACATTCTTCGATAGCATTATGGTCAGCATGAGCCAGCCTGTGGCTGGGACGAAGATTTATTATACGTTGGATGGTAGCGAGCCCTCGGATACAGCTTTTTTGTATGACCAGCCTATCTGCTTCAGGGATAACACCACGATTCGTGCTGCAGCTAAGCAGGATGGGCGTTGGAGTAAGGTGATTGATGCAGAGTATTATAAGATTGATGCCAGACACAGTGTGAAACTTGAAAACATGTATACCGAACCGTATGATGCAGGTGGCCTCAAGGCTTTGATTGACCATCAACGTGGTGGCGAGAACTTCCGCACAGGTTCATGGCAGGGCTATTATGGTGTCGACCTCATAGCCACTGTCGACTTGGGTGTTTCGAAACGCATTAACCGTTTGGCAGGCAGCTTCTTGCAGGAAATCTACTCATGGATTTGGATGCCGACGGAGGTGCAGTTTTTTGTCAGCGAAGATGGCAAGAGATTCCGCAATGTGGGTAGGGTGAAGAATACTGTGCCAATTGATGCTGATGGCGCGTTCATCCAAGAGATGGAAGTGCGTACGCGTTGTAGTGCCCGCTATGTGAAGATGGTGGCCAAAACCATCGGCACTTGTCCTGAGGGTCATGTAGGCGCTGGACAAAAGGCCTGGATCTTCTGTGATGAGTTGGTAATCGAATAAAGAGGGATTCCCCTGCGGGGAATGGAGGGTGGTGTCAGTTATCAAGCGACGGCCTTTGGGACCTTACGAACTGATGATACCACAAGCCGTCGCAGAAAACAAAAACAGAGCTACTCCATTCCCGAAGGGAAACTCGATTTTGAATCTTTGAATCTTTAAATCTTTGAATCTTTAAATCTTTGAATTTTAAATCTTTAAATCCGATAATATGAAAAATTCCATCGTGATTCTCGCCGGTGGCGGTCCAGCTCCCGGAATCAACACGGTCATCAGTACCGTGGCCAAGACCTTCCTCAAGGATGGTTATCGCGTACTCGGCCTCAACGAAGGCTATAAAAACCTCTTCAAGCCCAACCCCGATGTGGTCGAAATGGACTTCCTCTATGCCGATGCTATCTTGAAACAAGGCGGTTCTGCCCTGAAGATGAGCCGTTATAAACCAAAGAATGAGGAGTTTAATACCGAATTCTTTGTCAAAAACAACATCAAGCTGTTGGTTACCATCGGTGGCGACGACACCGCTTCGACGGCCAACCGCATCTCGAAGTTCTTGGCCAGCAGTGGCTTCCCCATCCAAAACATCCACGTGCCCAAGACCATCGACAACGACCTTCCGTTGCCCGAAGGCAGCCCGACCTTCGGCTATTATTCCGCCAAGGATGCCGGAGTGCATTTGGTGCAGACCATCTACGAAGATGCCCGCACCAGCGGCAACTGGTTCGTGGTTTCAGCCATGGGTCGTGAAGCCGGTCACTTGGCTTTTGGTATGACTTCGGCCTGCCATTGCCCGATGGTGGTCATCCCTGAGATGTTCAACAAGACAGAGGTCACGTTCGATGCCATCATCAAGTTGGTGGTCAGCTCTATCGTGAAACGTAAGCTGTTGGGTGTGAATTACGGTGTAGTCATCATCAGTGAAGGTGTGTTCCACTTCATGAGCGACGAGGAAATCGAGAAATCGGGTGTGGCCTTCACTTACGACGAACACGGCCATCCCGAGCTGGGTAATGTCAGTAAGGCTCACATCTTCAACCTCTTGCTGCAACAAAGACTGAAAGCTTTGGGCATCAACGTGAAGAGCCGTCCCGTTGAAATCGGTTATGGCATCCGTTGCGTCGAGCCTAACGGCTACGACCTGACCTATTGCTCCCTGCTGGGTTACGGCGTGAAGAAACTCTTCGACAAGGGTGTGAGTGGCGCCATGGTCACGGCCAACCCGAAGGGCGAGATCGAACCGCTCTATCTGAAGGATGTCGAGGACGAGAACGGCAAGATCAAGCCGCGTTTGGTGAACCTCAATGGTCCCAAGGCCGAGTTGATATTCAACGATGGTTTGCAGTACATCATGCCTGCCGATTACGAAGCTGCCAAGGCTTACCTGCCCAATCCTGAGGAATACGACTTCAGGAAGATCTTGAAGTGGTAATTCCTTTGCAGGACTTGTCACATTGTGGCAGCCGCCGGCTTGCATTCGGCCCGAATGCAACAAGCCGCGGCTGCCGTGATACGAAAGCCTTACAGACCAAAAACAGAAAGCCGCCCCGAAACTCCGAGGCGGCTTTCAACAATTATGAAAACAAAAGCTTTACTTTCTTACATTTACCTTTTGCACCATCACACCGTTTTCAGTCTCGATGCGGATGAGGTACATGCCTGATTCATAGCAGCTCAGGTCGAGGGTGGTGCTGCCTTCGGAGGTTGTCTCTTGCAGCGTTTGACCCAAGAGGTTAGCGATGCTGATGTGCATCGTGCCTTGGCCTTCGATGTTGAGCAGACCGTTGGTTGGGTTGGGATAGAGGTTGATATTGGCAGTGTTCTCTTCAACATCAGTGATGTCAATCATCACATCCAAATACTCTGATTCGCATTTCTCTTCACCACGGATATACACAGCGTTGACGGAGTAGTAGACATCGCCTTGAATCAATTCGTAGGTGTTGTCGAAAAAGTCATAACTGTTGTTGCCATTGTAAGGAATTTCTGCTATCAGTTCTTCTCTAGACTTGTAAGCACCAATGTTGCGAACTACTTGGAAATGATGAAGGTTAGCGGTGATGTTGGGTCTGTCCCAAGAGATGAAAGCGCCATATTCTTCATTACCATGCCATTGGTATTCACCTTGCAGGTTCTGCACAGGATAGCATGTCAGCGGACCTTCTTCGCAGTTGTTCTCGTAGGTCATGAAGATACCGTCTTCGAGTTCGCTGCTGGTGAAAAGTTCGTTGCCAGCATAGTCGAGGATGGTGAAGGAGCATTCTCCGTCTGTGTCGTGTTCTGGATAGGCATGATACCAGCCGTGGTTCCAGATGAAGTTGAGGTTACCGCGCAGCAAAGGAAGGTCAACAACCAAGTCTGAGCCCTCGGTCATCGTAATGATGGCGATGCGTTGTCCGTTTTCGGAGGTCACGCTGATGGCGGCGCCTTTCCAGCCGTCGTCTCCATCGTCGTGAAGTTGGAAAACGACGGAGCACTTCTCGCCGACGAGCACGCTGCGGTAGGTAGTGCGGCTGATACCGGCTTCGTTGGTGACGTGGATGGCGTATTCGTAAAGGCCAGGTTCGAGGCCGTTGTCCTCGTATTCCATGTCGGCACCCACTTGTGCATCGGTCAACACGGCGATTTCTTCAAAGTTGCGGCGGATGATGACAGAGGTGATGCTCGTCAAATCGCTGCCATCGACGGTGAGGGTCGGGTTGGTCCAGCTGAGGCGCACGGCATCCATCGAAGCTTTCTCAACGGCAAGCATGTCGGCCACGCTGTCGGGACGACTGTAGTAAACGTCGCCTTGAGGGATGATGTGCCCCGTGAAGCCGTTCATTTGGTTGAAGGCATAACGAGTCGTGTTAAGGGCACCGATGGGGCACCATGCGTTGTCGCGACCACTCCAGCCCCAGTTGAAGTGGAAGTAGTCGTTCTCGTCGTAGCCGTCGCACACAAAGGCGTGACCGCCTGCGCCGCTATCGTCGGAGCCACTGTAATAAAGTGGGAGGAACTCATCCAAGCCGCCGTCCTTCAGCAACTGGGCCCATTCTTCGTTGTTATAGCCCCAGCCTGGCCACCAACCGCCGTAATTGGTCACATGGTCATCGCAATTGTAACGGAAGTAGTTGCGCAGGGAGTTAGGCACATCTTCTGAGTAGGCGCCGCTGCCATGCCCGCTATATTGCATGTTGACTGAGATGCCAAGGTGGTGCAGCAGCTGGGCTGTTTCGAAGTATTCCTCCTCGGTGCTGGTAGAGTCCAAAGTGTTGGGCATCAGTTCAAAGTGGTATTCGGTTTCTCCGAAATTAGCGCTCTGTTGGGCGTAGCCATCGGGATGGTAGGAGTGCGACCCCACACCTTGGGCAGGCCATTCCCAATACTTCATCACCATGCCCATGGCCGTGGCGACGCAACCGGCATACACGTGACCGCCATGGCCTTCGGGGTCTTCCGGGCATTGGCTGTTCCAAGGGAAGTTTTGGTTCCATAGGGTTTGGCAAAGCGGGCCTACCACAGCGCGGGTTTGCTGACCGCGGTTGAGGCTACCATTTTCGGCCACTGAACGCCATTCGTTCATGATGTCGGGGGTGGCACTGAGGTTGTGCTCGCGAACATACTGGATTTCCTCGCGGAAACCATCTAAAGTGAATTGGAAGCCTTCGGCCACGTTGTTAGGGTCGTATTTGCCTGTGATAGAATAGGCGAGGATGGGCTTCACACGGTCGTCGCCGGCAACGATGACGAAACCTTCGCCATTTTTGACGTTGAATACATAATAGTCAGTGCCGCCACGTTGCAGGTCAACGGCGGTTGAGACTAAATTCAGTTGGATGTCAGCGCTTTTTTGGTTGATAGCAGTGGTGCTCAAGAATTTGGCACCGAGTTGTTGGGCTTTCTGTTGGTCAACAGGGCCTGCCAGCAGGCTGCCGAGGGCAGTGATGAGGCAGAGGGTCAATGTCAGTCTTTTCATATTGAGAGTTTTTTGTTATTGTTTCTGAAGCGGCAAAGATAATTGCTTTATTTCAAATAGGTGCAAATATGCGAAAAAAATAACGGGGCATTGAAAATATGTTGCCCCGTGATATAAAATGCTAACTTAGGAATATTTAGTAATTCATTCCTGAATTACTTTCGCTAGGAACTTCTTTCGGGTTGGGCCCCCATTGGTTCTCGCCGGGTTGGCTGTCGTGTGCCATCAAGACGATAAAGATGATAAAGGCAATTAATGAAACAAGCAGAAGGATGCAACTGATGAGCGAAGCAGAACTATTGGCCGTAATGATTGCTGCGACGCTCTCTGCATCCAAATCGTAGCCAGCACTGATATATTGAAAGATTAAATAAAACCAGTAACTTATGAAAAGCAGCGAGGGGATGAGGAAATAAAGATATGTCCATCCGCTCTTACCGATGTCGTGGAAACGGCGCGTCATAACGGTCAGGCTTGGAATCAGAACGGCCAAAGCCCATAAACCCGACACTATGGAAAAGTGAGGGATAAGTCTTAAAACGAAACTGACGAGGAAGTTGAACAAAAAGAAATACCAGAACTCGGAACGGCGTGCACGTCCCGAAAAAGTTGCATACTTTGAAAACACGCTTTTGATGGCTTCACCGAAACTCATAGTGTTGATTTTTGAGGGTTAATATGCTGAAAAGTTGGAAAGTTGTTTTTATAACGCAAAGTTTTTGTTTTTCTTTTATAATGCAAAACTTTTTGTTTTTCTTTTGATGCCTTCAAATAAGGAGATTTCCTTCGGGAATGGAGTTGAATCGTAAATCTACAAGCGGCAGCAGATAAGGCTTATGAATCGTAAACGTCACAAGCCGCCGCAGTTAAGAACAAGTGGCTTTTCATTCCCGAAGGGAATCTCACTACCTATTCTTTCAGTTTCTTGTACCTGAACCGTTTAGGCTCGACATTGCCGAGGCGCTTCTGTTTGTTCTCCTCGTATTCCGAGTAACTTCCCTCAAAGAAATACACCTGAGAATTGCCCTCAAAGGCAAGGATATGAGTCGCTACACGATCGAGGAACCAGCGGTCGTGGCTGATGATGACGGCGCAGCCTGCGAAGTTCTCCAAGCCTTCCTCCAAGGCACGGAGCGTGTTCACGTCGATGTCGTTGGTAGGCTCGTCGAGGAGGAGCACGTTGGCTTCTTGCTTCAAGGTCAAGGCAAGGTGCATACGATTTCTTTCACCGCCCGACAGCACACCGGCTTTCTTCTGCTGGTCGTTGCCGCCGAAGTTGAAGCGGGAGACGTAGGCGCGCGAGTTCATGCTGCGTTTGCCTAACTGAATCAGTTCGTTACCACCGCTGATGACCTCCCAGACGGTCTTCTCCGGATCGATGTCGGCATGTTGTTGGTCGACATAGCCGATTTTCACGGTCTCGCCGACCTCGAAGGTGCCTGAATCAGGCTTTTCCAAGCCCATGATGAGGCGGAACAGCGTGGTCTTACCTGCACCGTTGGGACCGATGACACCGACGATGCCGCCTTGTGGCAGGCTGAAGTTCAAGTTTTCGAACAACAACTTGTCGCCGTAAGCCTTTGTGACATCGTGCGCTTCAATAACTTTCGTTCCAAGTCGGTCGCCGTTAGGGATGTAGATTTCGAGTTTCTCTTCCTTTTCCTTCACGTCCTCGTTGAGCATCTTTTCATACGATTCCAAACGGGCTTTGCCCTTGGCGTGACGCGCTTTCGGGGCCATGCGCACCCATTCCAGTTCGCGTTCGAGGGTCTTGCGGCGTTTGCTTTCGGTCTTTTCTTCCATGGCGAGGCGGGCGGTCTTCTGGTCGAGCCATGAGGAATAGTTGCCCTTCCACGGGATGCCTTCGCCACGGTCGAGCTCGAGGATCCAGCCAGCCACGTGGTCGAGGAAGTAACGGTCGTGGGTGACGGCGATGACGGTGCCCTTGTATTGCTGCAGGTGGCTCTCCAACCATTGGATGCTCTCGGCGTCAAGGTGGTTGGTAGGCTCGTCAAGGAGCAGGATGTCGGGCTCTTGCAACAACAATCTGCATAAAGCCACACGGCGGCGCTCACCTCCCGAGAGATTCTTCACGGGCGTGTCGCCGTCGGGACAGTTCAATGCGTCCATGGCGCGTTCCAGCTTGCTGTCGAGTTCCCAGGCGTCGTGCTGTTCGATGAGTTCGGTCAGCTCGCCTTGACGGGCAATCAGTTTGTCGAAGTCAGCATCGGGTTCGGCGAATTTGTTGTTGATTTCCTCGTATTCCTTGAGGATGTCGACAATCTCTTGCACGCCTTCTTCCACCACTTGGCGGACGGTCTTGTTGTCGTCGAGTTGCGGCTCCTGGTCGAGCATTCCCACGGAATAGCCTGGTGAGAACACCACTTGACCGTTATACGATTTCTCCTTGCCTGCGATGATGCGCAGCAAGGTCGATTTTCCCGCTCCATTCAGGCCGATGATGCCGATTTTCGCACCATAGAAGAAGGAGAGGTAGATGTCTTTCAGGATTTGTCTTGACGGCGGGATGATTTTGCTCACGCCCACCATCGAGAAGATGATTTTTTTGTCGTCTACTTGTGCCATATATTATTGTGTTTGTTTTGCTTATTGCGCAGGGACTGACGTCGCCTGCTTTATATCCTGTTGCCCTTATAGGGCTTGGCTCATTGCATTTTCGAGAATTTCTGTCGCTTTCCCCCAATCGTACACGCGATTCGTGAAATCAAACCCCGCTTGAGCGATGTGCTCTGCTTTTTGTGCATCAGTCAATAAGGTGATGATGTGCTGCGCCATTTCCTCGGCGTTACTGCCAATCAAGATTTCCTCATTGGGTTTCGCTCCCAAAGAGGCATTGGCCAAAGGCGAGGTGATGGCAGGCAAGTGCATCGACATGGCCTCCAATAGTTTGTTCTGCAGGCCAGTACCAATGCGCATCGGCGCGATGAACACACGGCTCTGTGCATAGGCATCGCGGATGTCATCGAGCCAACCACTGACGATGATGCGGTCAGAGGCTACGTGTTTCACCTTCGGGTCGGGTGTGGCACCAGCGATGTACAATTTTGTCTCGGGCAAGCTCTTCCACACGATAGGCATAATCTCATCCGACAAATACTCCACGGCATTTACGTTAGGCGGGTAGCTCATGTTGCCCGTGAACACAAGGTCGTATTTCTTCTCGCTTTCCTGAGGCTTGAAATAGTCATGGTCGACGCCATTGGGGATGATAAGGATTTCGTTGCGGCGTTCGTGTGGGAACAAGGCTCTGTCGGGCTCACAGATGATGGATCTGACATCGAAGTCATCGAAGATAGCGGCCTCGTATCGTTTCAGACGGCGGTATTCCATATTAAATATGGGTCGGATGATGGTCGAGGCAATGTCGGCACGGCGTTTCATGCCGTAAGAGAAAATATCTTGATAGTCAATGGCTTTTGGTAACTTTTTGTAACGGATGTACTCTGCCACCCGGAGCAATTGGCCGAAAAGGAGGTCGGGTTTATGTTTGGCAATCAGGGCATCGATTTTTTTGGCCGCCTTGCGATTGTAAAAATATCCGCATTGCAAGGGCAGGCCCTTGAAGAAGGCGCGGATGAGACCTAATAGAATTTGCGGCTTTGTGATTCTGATGAAGTTGATGGACTGACAATAGGGCTGCAAGGCATGAAAGGCATCCTGTTCGCTGACTTTCGGGTCGTCGTTTAACGCACAAAGGATAATTTCGTTGTGCTTGGCAAGCTGTTTTATCTGGTTGAAAGCCCGCAACTTATCGCCTTTTTCAAGCGGGTAGGGGATGCGGGGTAGTAGTACAAAAATCTTCATTACCTCGATTATTGGGGGACAAAGATAGTGTTTTTTGTTGAGTGTTGAGCTGTTTAATTGTTGAAATGAGAATTCGACGTAGTCAAGTGTTTGACTATGGCTGATGGCTTATTGCCCATGGCTTGCTTCACCCAAGGCGCGACATTTGTGCCTTTTGCTGAAGCGAGCCATAAGCCATAGTTACAAAAATGAAATCTTGCTCCCGGGCCGAATTTGCTCATAAAACATCAGCAGTCGGGCAATGATTTTCCGGTTGTCGTATGTCTCTTCAACGAGTTTTCGTGCAGCTTGTCCTATCTTTACGGCAATCTGTGGGTTTTCGTCGATGGCGCGGATGGCTTCCACCATCTTGGCCTTGTTCTCGGCGATGATGATGTTCCCATCTTCGTCGTAGAGTATGCCTTCTGCCCCCACGCGAGTGGTGATGACGGTCTTGCCCATCGCCATGGATTCGATGATCTTGATGCGAATGCCACTGCCTGAAAGCAAAGGCACAATGGCTACATCGTGTTTGGCTACAAATTCCTTGGCATCAGGCACTTCGCCAACGACTTCAATATGGGGGTTATCGAGGGTTGTGAGCCATTCGGGCATGTTGCGGCCAGCCAGATGGTAGACGAAGTTGGGCACTTTTTCCACGGTCTTGGCCAGTATTTCATCGATGAACCAACGTATGCCTTCCTCGTTGGGCATCCAGTTCATGGAGCCGATATGATAGAACTTGGGCTTGCCTTCAATCTCGTATTTCGGTGTAAACTGCTCAGGATAAACACCGTAAGGGATGTCGATGATGGGCTTTGAGCAATATTTTCGGAAGAAAGCGGCGTCTTTGCGCGTGATGGCGGCGATGCCGTCGACGGTCTCAAGGGCGTTGAGCTCATACTCTTTCAAAGTCTTGGCCAAGTGGTTGATATACCAACGTTTGAGGAAAAACTTCGTCTCTTTGGCGATACGTTCCCAAATCTTGTGTTCCACGTTATGGGCGCGTAAGACAATCATCGCCTTGCTGTGTGCGCGGATGGTTTCGACGTATGGAGTCATATAAAGCATCTCCAACTGAACCACATCGAAATGCTCTTTTTCAAGGAGTTGTGCCAGCTTATTCTTGAACCTCTCAGAGATAAAACGCTCAACATGATATGACTTCTTGGTGAACAGGTTGAAAAGGGCCTTCATGGGACGCACACTCAAGTCGACCTTGATGAGTTCGATGCCTGTCTGCCGCTTGTATTCTTCTGGAATGTCGGAGGCACTGACGTGGTATTTGTCGCTGTTGATTGCCAACACTTTGACCTGATGCCCCGCATCTAGCAGCCCTGTGATGATGCTATTCATGGCCATGGGACCGCCTTCGGAAGCAGGGTAGGGAGGTTTATTGCAGAGTAGAAGTATTTTCATGTTGAATTGTTGATCGTTGAGTTGTTGATTGTTGGTATGTAGGGCTGTCGTATCAC
Organism: uncultured Bacteroidales bacterium; assembly: GCA_900317155.1. GTDB lineage: Bacteria > Bacteroidota > Bacteroidia > Bacteroidales > F082 > Limimorpha. Next base: position 22,885 of record ONFO01000010.1, on the reverse strand, counting down.
GGCAGCCGTTTATCTCATGTGTTTAATTCAACCTTGTTTTTTCGTTTTTTCTTGAATAGCCGTTGGAAGAATTTCTTCCAACTGTCGCCGTCGAAGAGGGCAGCGTCGGTGGTAGCCTTGAAGGTGAAGAACAGCCCGACGGGCAGCAGCACAAGGGAAGAGAGCCACACGCCGAGGAACATGTTGAGATCGCCGAAGACGGCCATGCGCTCGGCAATGGTCGAGATGAGGTGGTAGATGATGAAAAACACTACGGAAATCACAACGGGGAGCCCCAGCCCTCCCTTGCGGATGATGCTACCCAGAGGTGCGCCGATGAAGAAGAAGATGATGCACGCGATGCTCAAGGTGAACTTCTTGTGCCATTCTTTCCTGTGTTTGTTGATGTTTTCTATTTGGTAGTCAAAGTCCGTTTTGTTGAACGACAAGTTGTCTTTGGCATTTTGGGCCGTCCCCATCCCTATCTTTGCTATGGCTGCGCGTGTCTCGTCATCGTATTGGTCCAGCAGCGGCCAATGCAACATGGTGCAAGTGTCGGCGGTAAGGCTATCGCTATCGGCTTGGACAGACGGAGTGGATGAATTGTCTGTATGATAGCTGTTGTAGTTGGCCCAACGGCGCTCAAAGCCTTGTGTAAAATTCTTTCGTTTGTCTTTGAGGCGTATCTCCAAAGAGTCCAAGGAGGTGGAGAGTTGACGGATGTTCATCATTTGATGGTAATTCTTATACATGTCTTCATTTGAGCGGGTCATATCGAACGAAGCCAAGCTGAATTTGAGCTGCTCCTCCTTGAACGACATCCGCTCGAAGGGACGCGTCTCCTTGTAGTTGTTGGACGTTGTGAGGTCAGTGTAGTTGTAGCCGTTATATAGCGTGAAGATGATGCTGCGTTGGTTGGGGCTCATAGCCATCATGCCCGAATCGGCGGAGGTGATTTTTGTGTTGCCTTCATGGTCGGTGTGGTCGTATATCTTGATGCCGTAGATGCGGCTGCCGTCTTTGCCTTTCTTGTCTACATAGATGACATAGTTGTCGAGGTCCTTGTAAAACACGCCTTCTTTGATATTGAAGGCCAGTTTTTGTCGTTGCACGTCGGTCAGTAAGGTGCGCCATTTGAGGGTGGCTATGGGAATAAGGCTGTTGGATATAAAAAATGCCAAAACACTGAGAATCAATGAAAAATATAACAAAGGCCGCATGATGCGCCACATGGAGATGCCTGAGGCTTTCATGGCAACCAGCTCGTAGTGCTCGCCAAGGTTGCCGAAACACATCAGCAAGGCCAACAGCAAGGCCAAAGGCAACGACATGGGAATGGCCGTGATGGAAGTATAAAACAAAAGCTCAGCTATAATTTTGATTTCCAACCCTTTGCCAACCAAATCATCAACATAGAGCCACACGAATTGCATCACCCAAATGAACACCACGATGAAAAAGGTGAGCACGAAGGTGCCAAAAAATGACTTGGTGATATATTGGTAAAGTTTCTTCATTCTGAAAATAACGCTGCAAAATTAGAAAAATTCTATCTTTGCAGAAAATTTCCTTACTATGAACCAGCTTGATTATTTCAAAGGCCTTAACTTGGCCATCACCATCAGCGCCAAAGACGGCGAAATCCTTTATCAAAACGACAGTTCCATCGAGGTGAACGGCGACGCCCGTGGCCGCGACCTGATGAAATGCCACAACGAACGCTCACAGCAGATCATCCGCCATCTTTTGGATGATGCCGCCACCAATGTCTACACGATTTCAAAGAAGGGCAAGAAGAAATTGATTTATCAGACGCCGTGGTACGAGGACGATGCCAAGCAAGTCGTCGGCGGACTTATCGAATTCTCCATCATTTTGCCGGAAGAGATGCCGCATTACGATCGCGGATAAAAAAGTAGAGACGGTGCTTGCACCATCTCTACAAATTGAAACTTAGGGGAAAATACAACTATTCTTTTACAAATCTCTTGGTCTCGACCTCCTGGTTGCCGACCAAACGAATGATGTACATGCCTGGGCTGAGGTTCTGGACATCAATTTCCATGTAGTCCGACCAGCAGGCGTGTCGTTCTACCAAAGTTCCTGTCATTGAGAAGATTTCAATCGTGTTGACGGATTCCGAAGCCTTGATGAACAACTTGTCGTGGGTCGGATTCGGGTAAACCTCTGCTGAAAGGGTCATGTTGGCTTCTTCGACTCCCGTCCCTCCTGTGACTGTTGCCTCTGCGATGGCGGAGCAGCCATGAGCATTGGAGCCTTCAACGGTATAGGTTGTTGTCTCAATGGGTGATACGACGATGGATGCAGTAGCCTCTCCTGTCGACCATTCATAGCTTTCGGCACCTGTTGCCGTGAGTCTGAGACTAATGCCATTATCATAGATGGTGTCGATTTGAATCTGGACTTCGGGCGTTTCGTACACCACAAGGTGCAGCGAGACAATGTTGTCGAAGCCATAAGGATTGTGGACAAACAAGGTTTCGTCGTATGTCCCGGCAGAAAGCTCTGTCAGGTTGAAGCCATTCGTGGTGTAGTCCTCGCCTTCGCAGATTTCGTCCTCGATGTTGATTTGATATGGCGAGGTGGGTTCGTTCAGACTATAGATGAGGGTGTAGGTGTAGTCTTGACGACCATTGGAGAGCGTGTCCACAAAATGCAGCTTGTTTTCATAGATGGGCTCCTCACCATCGCGCAGGGTGACGAAGGTTTGCCAAATGTTGTGTAACGGAATGATTTGGTTATCAACGTTCCTCTTACAGCCGACAAGCACGTATTCACTCCCTGGGTCATCGACAACGCCGTAGTTCCAACCCGTTTTAGAGGGTCTGACCGTGAGGGTGACAATGGTGTCTTGAGGTGTGACGTAATGGTCGAAGCTGATGTTGTTGACAATGCTGACACCCGTTCTACCACCATTGGAGAAATAGATGGAATCGGGATAGCTGTGCTGGTCAGGCACGTCATTGACCAGGAAGTCGTTGATGCCATCGTCAAGGTCGCCGTAGGCGCGGATAGGATGAATCAGTTCGTGGATGTCGAGGTGGCTGACGAGGCTCAAGTCGGGATTGCCGTAGCTGTTGTTGTGGATGACATGGGCTTCGTAGGAGACAAAGTGACCAAGCAGTGAGCTGGTGAACAGCCATTCGCCCACGGCGGTGCGACCGCTTTCGATGTTACCGAAAGGAATTTCCATCAGACCGAGTTGTGCCTCGTTGCCGTTGAAGGAGGCGCCGTACATCGAGAAGTCGATGATAAGTCCTTGTGAGTTTTCAACAATCTTTGGTTCAGCGGTTTCAAGGATGACGTTCTTGGCAGTGCCAGCACCTTTGTTGTTAATAATGACACCGAGTTCGGCAGGGACGCTGGGCTCAACCACGCCTTCGGTGAGGGCGTCGTCGCCAATGATGTCGCGCTGCATGAAGTAGTCGATGTAGAGGTCGGGGCTAGGATTGATGGTCATCTCGACAGGATACAAGTCGTATGTGAGTGCTTCTTGATAATACGGATCAACGAAGGAGAAAGTTCCACCGAAGTAATAGACCTTGGGCTCAGTAGGTGCAGCTTCCTTGGTGGGAATGAACAGGATCTTGGCCATGCCTTGCATTCCGCCGCCTAAAGAACCGTCGCCGTCGATGCCAGTGAGACCTTCTAATGAAGTGGTAGTGATTTGGAACAGATGGGTGCAGTCGTTCCCGTCTTCGTCTTTCACCGTGAAGTTGAGTCCGATGCTTTCCATGGATTCTGTGTCGTATCCATTCCGCACAGTGAAGGTGCCTTCAAAGGCTTCGCGAGTCATGACCAGATGTTGCTCGAATTCCACTACAACTTGCACGCAAACAGAGTTCGTAGGTGTAATGACAGGGTAGTTGTTGATAATGGAAGAGCCTCCTCCTCCACCGCCACCGCCGTAGCCAGGAGCGCCACCGCCACCGCCAGCAATGCCACCACCTACTGTAGGTAAGGCGTTGTCGCAGAGATCTGTGCCAAGTATGGTATAGGCTTGTCCATATCCATAGATGGAGTGTGGACCACTGGTGTAGTGGTATTCCATCCATGTGCGTCCCCAATCGGCACATTCAATGGTGTCATTGTCTTTGTGAGTGACCACACATGGAATTATTATGCTGGATTGGGCGAAAAGCGTGTCTTTATGGTCGTACAGGGGCGTGAACAGGAATTCGTCGTCTTCCGGCACATGCAACACCATTCCGTAAGCGTCTATAAGGCCGTGGTTGGTGACAACATAATTGAAAGAGTAAGAGTCCTCAAAGTCTGGGATTTGATGCGGAGCCTCGATGATGACCACGGGAGCGGGAACATTGGTTTCAAAAGTACCGTCCAAAATGATGGTGTATTCGTCGCCAATTTCAGTTGGGATGACCTCCCATGAGTAGGTAACTGCTTGATATTGCAGGAAAATGTCTCTTTGGTTAGTCGTACCGGCTTCGATGAGGATGATTTCGTTGAACTCCGAATGTCTGTCAGCTTTCACGTTGACTCTGTAATACCCTTCAGGGAGGTCTTCCATGCTGAACATGCCGTTTACATCGGTATAGCCATGAGCCACCGTCTCAAGTGAATAGTAGCCTTTCAGGGTCACTTCGGCGTTGGCCAGGTGTTGACCATTGCCATAATAGGTGAATTCATCGGTGACATCAACCGTTAAAGCGCCTGTTGATTCTGATACAGCCGTGATGCTGAAAGGAAGGCTGGCAAATTCGCCGTGCTCGCTGTTGATGGCGATGTTGCCTTCAAATGGGATGAGCGGGGTGCTTTCGTCGGGCGAAAGACGTAGTGAGAAGTAAGCCGAGTCGTTCACGGCCAGGGAAGGCAAGGTATCGTTTCCGACCACCGACATCCATTCTGTTTCGGGTAAGTCGATGGTGATTTCACCTGTGGCAGCCGTACCGTTGTTGCTCAACTTCACATCTACGATTTTGCTTTGTCCTCTGGTCATGTTGGTGGCGAGTTGTTTTGGACTGACGTCAAGGATGCCTTTAGGTTCAGCGCAATAGTACCAGATGCTGAAGTTGGTTTCGGCTCCAAGGTCGCTGGTGGCTTTCAGCTTGATTTCTTGGTAATAGTTGCCCTGGGTCAGTTGGGTGCCGTTGACGGTATAAACAAGGTCGCTGGTTTCCAAGCCACCAAGGTTCAGTGGCATGAAGTTGATGGAACAGCCTTCAGGAGCGGAGATAACGGAAACTTGGATGTTGTTCAGTTCCAAATTGCACTTGTTCCTGATGCTGATGGATGCTGTCTTGGGTTGGTTTTGGGTCACTGCACACAGGATGTAACTGTCGGCAATGACGGTCATGCCTGGGATGTTGAATTCGTCGTGGACAGCAGTACTGTTGTTGCCGATATGACCTGAATTGACGGTATAATAACCTGATTCAGAATCCATAGGCTCAAATTCGGCGGCAAACTCGCCGTTATCATTGGTCGTGGCTTGCAGGCTGCGTTTCAGCCCCATCACATGGATGCCGATTTCCACTTCTGCGTTGGCCACAGGCATGTTTTCGTTGTCAGTGACGGTACCGTGGATCGGGATGATGCTGTTCATGGCATACACATCTTCGTCGACGTAAGTGTTGAAAACATAGACATTGGCAACACTACCCGACAAAGCCACAGATTGCGTGAGCGAACCGCTGCTGATGACAAGTGTCGCATGGTATTCGTATTGTACTGCAGTGGGGGCGAAAGTGACGGTAAGGTTACCGCCTGTTGTGTTGTTCCAGTTAGTGGATTCAGTGAAGGAGAACATGGTTGCATCTTCGCCCATGATTTCGATGTTCAAATCGTCTTCAAGGATAACGCCTGACACTTGTAGGGTGTGAGATGCACTTTGGTTCAAGACCACTTCCCCGAAGTTGATGCTGCTTGTGCTGACATTGATGGCAGGATCGACATCCAAAGTGAAGTATCTGATGTTGGAGTAGCTGACATTGTATGGGTTGTAGGCCTTTACGAACCATTGGTAAGTCTCATGGTTAGGTAGCGAAGCACATGAGTAATATCCAGTGGTCAAACCCGAGACGATAGGTTCGTCAGGAACCTGTTCGTTGGTGTTCCATAGATACAGGTCGTAGTGTTGTGCGCCCGACACGGCATTCCATGAGAAATTGATGGGCAAGGTGGTGACGGGATAGTTGTTGTAAGGGTACATATAGGTGAAGTTGCCCACTGGATTGTAGTTGAAGTTGGCTGTCAAGGTTCTGTCTTCAGATACCTCGAAGCTGTAGGTGGGGTTATTTGACACGGGATTGTCGTCCTCAGTCCAGTTGACAAAAGCGTAGTTGGGGTTGGCAATAGCTTTCAAAGTGCACATTTGTCCTTCTTCGTAAGCACCGGCACCTGTTATCACGCCGCCTTCAATGGGGTTGGCCATGGTAATGATGATGTGACCATTGAATCCTTTCTCAAAACTATAGCTTTCGGCAGCGGTAAGCGTCTCGCCCTTCAGCATGATGTTGATGACATGAGAGCCGTCTTCAAGTGCCGAAGCATCCAAAAGGAATTGTCCTGTGCCGAAGGGGAGCGTTTGGCAGTGCTCGAAATCCTCGTCAAACCAATACTGAAATACCAAATTGTTCATGTTGATCGGGTCTACGATGGGAGCCTTGTAGAACATGTAGTTCTCGGTAGTGGTCAGTTGTTCGCCTTCCAACATCACATAGAGGGTGTGAAGGCCAGCCGATAAATCATCGGCATCCAATAGCAGTTGCCCGTTGCCCAATGCTCCCGTTTGTTCATGCTCAAGGTCTTGGTCGAACCAACAGTGATAGACCAAGGCATCCATGTTAATCGGGTCTACGATGGGAGCCTTGTAGAACATGTAGTTCTCGGTAGTGGTCAGTTGTTCGCCTTCGAGCATGACATAAAGGGTATGCAGGCCAGCCGATAAATCATCGGCATCCAATAGCAGCTGTCCGTTGTCCAATTCTCCCGTCTGTTCGTGTTCAATGTCTTGGTCGAACCAGCAATGATAGGTCAGGTTGTCTAAGTTGGTCGGGTTTTCGACAAAAGCCTTGTAGAACATGTAATTCTCGGCGGTAGTCAGTTGATCGCCTTCCAACATCACATAGAGGGTATGGAGTCCAGCCTCTAAACTGGAGGCATCCAAAAGCAGTTGCCCGTTGCCCAATGCCCCTGTCTGCTCATTGGCGAAGTCTTGATCGAACCAGCAGCGGTAGGTGTTGGCGTTTTGCGACCTCGCTACCATGCAGAGCAACAGGCAACATAAAGTGGTAAAAAAGCGTTTCATGGCTGTAAAGGTCTTAGGTTAGTTACCGCTTGAGATGAGTTCAATCTCAACGCTCAATTTGTCGTCTTCATTGGTTTGGCCTGCCACATTGGTGGTTCTGATATACATGTAAGAAGGCCGTGTGTTATAAGGTAACAAGCCGCCGTATATGCCTACTTCTGTGCCGTCGTTGCCCAAGAAGGAAGAGGCAAAATCGCTTTTCAGTTGGTAGTTTTCGTTGTACTCCACCGTTCCGGCAAAGGTCTCAAACACCTCATCATAGCTGCTCACCTGCATGTTGGATTCGTTCAATTGACCTTCAAAGATGTTGGTGTCGCCCGTCTGGATTTCAACGCAATTGTAGAAAGTACTGTTTGATGCCCCATTGTTATCGGCCGTTGCAAATATGCAGTTATATCCCCTCGTATTCCCTATGTCAACACTATTGTTAAGGCATATCACGGAGTTGTTGATGATGTTCATATTGTTTTGGTCGTTTTGATAGTAGTAGGTGAACCTGACCACACTGTTTTGAATTAACAAGCCATTACCATAGTAGCTAAAATCTTTAATGATACAATTCACAAAGTAAAAGTCACTATTGCCATTACCATAGGTGGTATTGTTAATATTGCATTTAATAAATCTCACATTTCTAGCAGTATACCTGTAAATAGTTCCAAACCAAACGCCTTCTATTGTAAGTGGCGATGTCCCATCGGGCTTTGAAATGTACAAGGTGCCGGGAATGCGAGTGGGGGCAAGATGGCTTTCTGGGTCGTCAACGCAACCGGCGCCATGGATGGTGACAGCCTTGGAAAGGGTGCAACCGTTGAAGTTGCCGCTCGAAAGGGTGATGATGTCACCATCGGAAGAGGCTTCATGTGCCGCTGACAAGGCTTCAGGCCCGTAGAAGGCGCTGAGCGTGTCGTTGTGTTGCAGGATGGCCACCTGGTTTTGTGCGAAAGTGTTCTTCGTGCCCACCACGCTTAGCAGCAGGACGAACAGGGTAATCATGACCCTTTTTGAAATTGAATTGATGTTTTTCATTGTTTTCAGATTTTTAAGTTGAACATAATTTGTTTGAATCGATTTTGACCAATAGAGACTGCTTGTGCATTTTATTAGTCTGAAAACAATGTGATTTTTTAAAATAGCATTGTAACATTTTGATATTCAGTATTCGAATTATCAAAATATAAAAAAACGGCACCCAACTTGAGTTGGGCACCGTTGTTAGTAATTGAGACGGTGCTACACCGCCAATACAAAGTTTGTTTTATTTTGTCACCAAATTATAAGTATCTTGAGCAATCACAAACTCCTCGTCGGTAGGATACACCACAACAGTGACTTTGGAGTTAGGTGTGGAGATGACGCCGGCGTCGCCGATGATTTCCTTGTTGATGGCAGCGTCGAATTCGATACCGAGGCCTTCCATGTTTTCGAGGATGGCTTCACGCATGAACCAGGCGTTCTCGCCGATGCCGCCGGTCATGACGATGATGTCGGCACCGTTCATCACGGCCATGTAACCGCCAATGTATTTCTTCACGCGGTGGGCGAACATGTTGAAGGCGTAGGTGCAGCGCTCGTCGCCTTCTTCCTTGGCGGCACGCACGTCACGCATGTCTTGCTTGCCACCCGTGATGCCTACGAGACCTGACTTCTTATTAACTAAGGTGTTCATCTCCTTGGTGGTGTAGCCTTCCTTGTCCATGATGTACATGAAAGCACCCACGTCGAGGTCGCCAGTACGGCTGCCCATAACGAGGCCTTCGACAGGGGTGAAGCCCATCGAGGTCTCCACCGACTTGCCGTATTCGACGGCGGCGATGGAGGCACCACTGCCAAGGTGGCAGGTCACGATCTTCGATTTCTTCCAGTCCTTGCCGACGAAAGCGGCGGCCTTCTCGGCTACATACTTGTGGCTGGTGCCGTGGAAGCCGTAGCGGCGGATGCGATACTTCTCGTAGTACTCGTAAGGCAAGGCATAGAGGTAAGCCTCAGGCGGCATGGTGCTGTGGAACGAGGTGTCGAAGACGGCGGCCATCGGGATGCCAGGCAGCACTTCCTTCATGGCTGCGATGCCTTGCAAGGCACCAGGATTGTGCAGCGGGGCAAGGTCGACGAGGTCTTTGATCATGTCGACGACATTGTCGTCGATGAGGACGCTGTGGGAAAACTTTTCACCACCGTGGGCCACGCGGTGACCGACAGCGTTGATTTCCTTCAGGTCTTTGATGACACCCATCTTCGGGTCAACCAAAGCCTTCAGCACCAACTTGATACCTTCAGTGTGGTTCGGTATGGGGAGTTGTTCGTAGTATTTCTCACCATTGTACTTGTGGGTGAATTCGCCCATTTCGAGGCCGATACGCTCCAAGAGGCCCTTGGCCAACAGGCGCGATGAATTGGCGTTTTCCATTTCCAACAATTGGTATTTGATGGAGGAACTGCCACAGTTGAGGACTAATATTTTCATGTTGAATTGTTGATTGTTTATTTAACTTCGTTGAATCTTCGATTTGTTGAATTGTTGATATGTGGATTGGCGGACTATAGCTGATGGCTTAAGGCCTATGGCTCGCTTCTCCCAAGGCGTGGGATTCGTGCTTTTGTACAAAGCGGGCCATAGGCCATTGGCTATAGGCCATAGTTACTTCTTCTGCGCGATAGCCTGATTGCAGGTGATAGCTACCAGTTTGTAAACATCGTCAATCGAGCAGCCACGGCTGAGGTCGTTGCAGGGCTTGGCGAGACCTTGCAGCACTGGACCGACAGCTTCGGCACCAGCCAGACGCTGGACGAGCTTGTAAGCGATGTTACCCACTTCGAGGCAGGGGAACACAAGGGTGTTGGCCTTGCCGGCAACGGGGCTTCCCGGAGCCTTGCTCGAACCGACGGAAGGCACGATGGCGGCATCGGCTTGCAACTCACCGTCCAAAACGAGGTCGGGACGACGCTCCTTGGCGATACGAGTGGCTTCGATAACCTTGTCGACGACTTCATGCTTGGCGCTTCCTTTGGTCGAGAAGCTTAAGATGGCGGTGATGGGGTCGATCTTGGCGATGGCTTTAGCCGTGTCGGCAGTGCAGATGGCAATCTCGGCAAGTTGTTCGGCCGTCGGCATGGGCGTGACGGCGCAATCGGCGAAGACCATGCGGCCATCGGTGCCGTAGGGGCAACCTTCGGGCAGGAACATCGTGAAGGCACCGCTGACGCAGCTCACACCAGGCACGGTCTTGATGATTTGCAGGGCAGGACGCAGCATGTCGCCTGTGGTGCTGCGGGCACCGCTGACGAGACCATCGGCTTCACCAGCCTTGACCAGCAAGATGCCGAGGTACATGAAGTTGCCAGCTAAGTCGTAAGCCTGCTCGGGGGTCATGCCTTTGGCTTTACGGATCTCAAAGAGGAGGTCGGCATATTTCTGGCGCTCAGGGTTGTTCATCGGGTCGATGATGCGGGCCTTGCCGATGTTTTGGAGGCCGAACTCAGCGGTCATCTCTTTAATCTTTTCGGCGGGACCGATAAGGATGATGTCGGCGACGCCGTCAGCTAAGAGGCGGTCAGCGGCTTTCAGGGTACGGGGCTCATCGCCCTCGGGGAGCACAATGCGCTGCTTGTTGGCTTGGGCATTGGCAATGATTTCTTGCATTAAATCCATTTTCAGTTGTTTAATTGTTGATTGATTATTGTTTAATTGTTGAAATCGAAAAATGTAGGGGCAGACCTGCGTGTCTGCCCAATTAGATTCGGTTGCAAAGTTAGGAAAACTTTGCCTTAGTTTGCAAATAATCATTTATTTTTGCAGCCTAAAAGTGAGAGTTCCATGCCTCAATACCGCGACATATTCTATGTTAACCCCTTTGTGGAGGCTCCGCAAGCCATTGATTCGGTGCAAGTTGCCGATAGCATTGCCTGCGATAGCGTAGTGCCCAGCTTCATCACTTCGGGCTTCCATGGAACGGTGACACCCATGTTGCGTATGTCGTACGAAATCTTGCAAGGCTGGAACTTGGCACTTTTGGGATTGATGTTGTTGCTTATCGTGCTCAACAAGCAGCTCTATCCGCGTCAGTTCCGTCAGGTACTGTCAGTGCCGGGCGGCGTGGCTCACACCAACCAGTTGCTGCGCGAGTGGAATCCTTTGCGGAGTTTTATCTGTGTTTCGTTTACCTTGGGTTACATCCTGCTCATCGCGTTATTTGTGCAGAAGAGTTGTGTGGTGCTTTCTCACGATATGCTGAAGTATAACGGTTGGGATGTGTTTTGGACGCTTTCTGCCATTGTTGCGGGTTGGGTGTTGCTTCGCTATTTGATGTTGCACTTCGTCAACTGGCTTTTCCAGACCCGCGACACCGTCGACCGCCAGATGTCGGTGCAGTTTTCCATCTCCATCTTCACACTCATTGCTATGATTCCTATCGTGCTGCTTTTGCTTTATAATCCAACAAAGTATTTTGTGTGGATGGGCATTGTTTTATTGGGTTTGGCGGCTGTTTTCCGACTGATTTTGGGAATAATTGAGACAAGAGTTGCAACAAAAATATCTACATTTTATATTTTTTTGTATCTTTGCGCCCTCGAAATCGCACCCATTGCAACACTGGTGACCGCAGGCTTGCGATACTTTGGTAACGGTGCTGTTTTTTAGAGAGTTATGTTCTCGAAACAGGTGCAAAATCGAGCATTTGGACGTTCTTAAATTTAGGAGAAAAAGATGAAGATTAAGTCAATTTTGGTGTCACAGCCCAAGCCGGCTGACATTACAAAGACGCCTTTCGCTGATATGATGAAGAAGTATGGCGTGAGCTTCACATTTGAGAAATTCATCAAGTTGGATGACGTCACTGCGAGTGAGCTTCGTCAGGAACATATCAAACTTCCGGAATACACTGCTGTCATCCTTACCAGCCGTAATGCCATCGATCATTTCTTCAGGGTTGCCAAGGAGATGCGCTACAATGTCCCTGAGACCTTGAAATATTTCTGCATCAACGAGTCGACGGCCTTCTATCTGCAACGTTATGTGCAATACCGCAAACGCAAGGTGTTTTATGGCAACCAGACGCTGACCGATCTCATCGACATCATGAAGAAGCACAAGGACGAGAAATACCTCTATTGTTGCTCCGACATCAGCTCCGACTCGACCACCGACCTGCTGAATGCTGCCAAGCTCAACTTCACCAAAGCCGTGATGTTCCGCACAGTACCCGCTGACTTGAAAGATGTGGTGAAAATCGAAGACTACGATATGCTGGTCTTTTTCAGCCCAATGGGCATCCAATCACTCAAAGTAAATTTCCCCGACTTTGAACAGAAAGAGGTTGCCATCGGCGGTTTCGGCGAGGCCACTTGCCAAGCCATCATCGATGCAGGCTTCGAGCTGAACTTCCGTGCCCCCACACAGACAGCACCCTCCATGACTATGGCCATGGAAGAATATATTGCAGCCGAATTCAAGAAGAGTAAGAAGAAATAAATCCTGGTCTTCCCAAGCGTTTCAAGCCATGACGGCCAAGGAGGGACTTCCCAAATATGAACGTATCTGTAAGGATGCAGACATTCAGGCACTTTTCGACAAAGGCGAAGGCGTGTCCGTGTATCCTTATCGGGTCGTTTTCCTTTTCCGACACGATGAAAGCCGGCCTGTGACATGCCGCCTGTTGGTCTCAGTCTCCAAAAAACGCTTTCATCATGCGTTCAAGCGCAACCGCGTGAAACGCCTCATACGCGAGTCGTGGCGAAAAAACAAGGCACCACTCTATGAAATCTGCAGTAAGGATAATATTTCAGTCGACGTTGCGTTAGTCTATACGGCTACGGTCATCCATTCCTACGAGGAGATGTTTGAAAAGACGAAAAAAGCCGTCAAAGAGTTGATAAAAAAATATAGTTCGACTAAGCTCACCAACCATGAAGTTCATCCTCAATCTGCCCGCTAAGTTCCTGATTCTGCTGATCCGCATCTATCAGTTGACTTTGTCCCCTTTCATCGGGAAGAGCTGTCGCTATACGCCCACCTGCTCCAACTACGGCATTGAGGCCATCGAGAAATATGGCTTTTTCAAAGGCGGTTGGCTTACCTTCAAGCGCATCCTCTCCTGCAACCCTTGGGGTGGCAGCGGCTACGACCCGGTCCCATAGTCAGTTGTCAGTTGATAGTTGACAGTTGGGTTAGTCCCGTAGGGACGACAGTCTAGTAAGGCGACGTGAGTCCCTGCATAACAAAACGACATAACAAATAGAAGATGAAACACATACACACCCTAATCCTCGCCCTGTTCCTCTCAGTGAGCCTCGTTGCCCAAGAGAAGCAGAACAATTTCGAAATCGCCAAGAGCCTCGACATCTACAACAGCCTCCTGCGCGAGCTTAACCTCAACTATGTTGATGAGATCAACCCGGGTGAACTCAACGAGACGGCCATCAAGGCCATGCTCGACGGCTTAGACCCCTATACGGTCTTCATCCCCGAATCGGACATCGAGAACGCCAAGTTCATGACCACAGGAGAATACGGTGGTATCGGCGCACTCATCCAATACGATGGAGAGTACACGCGCATCTCCGAGCCCTACTACGGCTGGCCTGCCCAGAAAGCAGGACTCATCGCGGGCGATGCCATCATTGAAGTGAATGGTGTGGATTGTGTCAAGAAGAACACGCAAGAGGTCAGTAACCTGCTCAAAGGTCAGCCTGGTACAGAGGTGAAGCTGAAAATCAAACGCTACGGTCAGGATAAGCCTTTGGAGATTACCTTGAAACGTGAAAAAGTGAAAATCGACAACATACCTTATTATAAAGTGTTCGACAACGGTGTCGCTTATCTCTCATTGAGTGGCTTTACACGCGATGCGGCCAAGGAACTGAAGGATAAGTTTGTGGAGATGAGGAAAGACCGTCAATTGACAGGTTTCATCCTCGACTTGCGCGGCAACGGCGGCGGCTTGATGAACGAGGCAGTGGACATTGTCAACCTGTTTATCCCCAAGGGTAAGCCCGTTGTCTCCATGAAAGGCAAGGCCACCACAGCCAATAACCTGTATCCCACAACCAACGAGCCCCTTGACCTTGAGATTCCGCTCGCCATCCTTGTCGACGGCAACAGCGCTTCTGCCAGTGAGATTGTAGCAGGTGCCATACAGGACTACGACCGCGGAGTCATCATCGGGCAGAGGACATTTGGTAAAGGATTGGTGCAGAATATCTTGCCTTTGAGCTACAATACCCAATTGAAAGTTACGGTGGCCCACTACTACATCCCCAGTGGCCGCTGTATTCAGGAGATTGACTACTCGCACAAGAAGGATACCACTCAGACCAAAAACGACACCCTCGGCAAGGCCTTCAAGACCATGGGCGGGCGCACCGTCTACGAAGGTCACGGCATCGCACCCGACGTGAAAGTCGAACGCGACCCCTACGCCACCGTGACGGCCTACCTCTATGCCAAGAATTACATTTTTGACTACGCCAACAAATTCTACAGCGAACATAAGAGCATCGACTCCGCTGACCGCTTTCAAATTGACGAAGCCACCTACCAAGACTTCATGAAATTCGTGAAAGAGAAAAACTTCAGTTACACTACCGAGAGCGAGAAAGCCATTGAGAAACTGAAGAAAACCGCCAAGGAAGAAGGCTATTTGGAGAAAATCAAGCCTCAAATCGACTTGTTAGAGAAAAACCTCGCTACCGAGAAAGACAACGACCTGCTCAGCAACCGCAAGGATATTGAGGAACTGCTGCGTTCAGAGATAGTAAGTCGTTATTATTATCAGAAAGGCCGCATTGTCGCATCTCTCAACGACGATCCCGACCTGAAACGCGCCTTCGAGATTCTGCTCAACACCAACGGTAAGGACGAATACCACAGCATCTTGAGTGGCAAGTGATGACCTCACAGGCTTCCATACGACCCTATCTGAACCAAGCCTACCTCTTGGGCTTGCTGATGATGGCCGTTGGCCTCACACTCTCGCCCTTCCTCATGGGCATGTCGCAGTTCTGGCTGGCGCTCGTTTGGATTGTGGATGGTGCTGTAGGAAATCGTGATGAAAATGTCATTCCGTGTGGAGGTAATGCAGGGGAGGGTGGAACCTGTTTTCGTCACGATTTCAAATCTAAGTTTTCCCGCTTTTGGCACAACAAAGCCGCCGTTCTCTTAGTGGCTTTTTACCTTATGCATGTCGTAGGCCTGCTTTGGACTTCCGACTTTGAATATGCAATGAAAGACCTTCGCGTCAAGTTGCCTATTCTGGTCATGCCTTTTGTTGTGTCGAGCATGGAACCTCTTGGCCGCAAGCGTCTCGATTTTGTGATGCTCGTCTATGTGTTGTCTGTTTTTATCGCCACCTTGTTTAGCAGTGTTTCCTATTGGCGTCATGACTATGAGGACGTCCGCGAGATTTCTCATTTCATCAGCCATATCCGCTTCTGCCTCAACATCGTCTTCAGCATAGCCATCATCGTCTGGTATATCGTAAAAACAAAGGTCAATGCGCCTGCGGTTCTTGAAGCCTCTCCAAGGACTGAAGGGTCGTCCAAAACAAGATTTCCCGTTCCTGCTTTTAGTACGAAGTTTACCATCAACCGTTACCTTCAATTCTTCTTGGTGTTTTGGTTCGCCTACCAAATCTTCATCTTCGAATCCCTCTCAGGCTATGTGATTCTGGCTGCAGTCGTCATTGTCTCGGCCGTTTATGCTTTTTTGCGATGGAAAAAGAGTAGGGGATGGCATATTGCTGTAGGAGCCGCTGCTTTAGTGATTTGCTTTATTGGAGTTTTGACTATTGTACATTTCGTGAAACCATTGCTGAAGGTGGAACCTGTGGATTTTGCCACATTGGAACAGAAAACAGCCTATGGAAACGACTATTGGCACGACACGATATACAACCCTGTTGAAGATGGAAAATATGTTGGGCTGTATTACTGTAAGAAGGAGTTGCAAGAGGCTTGGCGCCAACGTAGCGACTTGCCTTTCGAAGGCAGCACCACCAATGGTGAGAATCTTGAGGCCACCTTGGCGCGTTACCTCACCTCCAAGGATTTGCGCAAGGATTTTGCCGGTGTGATGGCCCTCACCGATGAGGATATAAGTAATATTGAACGAGGTGTGGCCAACTACAACAACTGGAAACATCCTGGAATGCACGCTCGTCTTTCTTCGACTATGTTCGAGTATAACCTTTATCGTCGATTCAACAACCCCAATGGGGGCTCGCTCTCGCAGAGGATTGAGTTCACGCGGGCTTCCTTCCACATCATCGGGCAGCATCCTTGGTTTGGGGTGGGAACGGGTGACGTGCCGCAGGCCTTTGCCCAGACTTACGACGAAATTCATTCCCCGTTGAAAGAAGAGTTCCGCTTCAGGGCGCACAACCAATATCTTGCCATTGCGGTGGCTTTTGGTTTGATAGGATTGACCTTTTTCCTTTTTGTCCTGCTTTATCCATGGTTCTCATCGCGAAAATATCACACCTATTTATATATGGTGTTCCTCTGCATCATGCTGCTCTCTATGTTTCCCGAGGACACCCTGGAAACACAGGCTGGAGCCTCTCTGTTCGCTTTCTTCGAAGCTTTGCTGACCACATCACAGAGGGAAAGGATGGAGTAAATTCCCCGCTTTGAGTCATTTGCTACGTCGAATCGTAGATTGGCGAACGAAAAGCAAACCTACCATGAACCAAACGCAGCGGAAGTATTCCCATGGAAGACTAAGAATTTTTTTCGGTTTCCATCTTTTTTTTCCACTTTTTTCTTAATCCTATCAAAAAAAAACACTAATTTTGCCACCGCGAAAAGTGTATAATGTACCATTATGAATTATGTAGAATTTATTTAATATTTTGACAAACAAACAAATAGCACATATAATTAACCTTAGTATTCACTAAAATCAAATCACAATGAAAAGAAAGTCATTACTTTTCTTGTTGTTGATGGCCGTATTCGCGCCATTGGCAATGATGGCTCAAGAGTCCTTGACCATCTACGAAGACGGAACAGCGACAAACTCCAACGTCCCTGTTCACGGCACGTGGGCCGATGCCTACCTGAAATGTGAGATTGTCGTTCCTGCTGACCAACTGGAAAGCATGAACGGCGGCACCATCTCGCAAATGGACTTCTACCTGACTTCTACTGCATCCGCAGCATGGACAGGCACTTTCCAAGTGTTCCTTATGGAAGTGGACGATGCCACGATTAGCGACTTCTACGGCCCGGGCAATGCCACCATCGTTTACGAAGGTACGCTTGACGGCACCCAAAGCACCATGACGGTAGCTTTCTCCGAAAACTATGTCTATGGTGGAGGCAACCTCCTCATTGGTGTGTATCAAATCGTTAAAGGCAACTGGAAGAGTGCCACCTTCGCTGGTGCAACCGTCAATGGAGCCAGTGGACAAGGTTATAGCAGTGGCAGCCTTGATGCTATTACTTTCTCTCAAAAGAACTTCATTCCTAAGACCACTTTCACCTACATTCCTGGCGGTGGCGTGGTTTGCGAGAAGCCCGAAAGTCTTGAGGCCACCAACGTGACCGAAAATGGAGCCACCCTTACCTGGACCGGCGGCAGCGGTAACTACAACGTGGAATACAAGTTGGCTTCCGAAACAGAGTGGACCAGCTTTATGACCAACACTACTGCTACCACCTGCAATCTGACAGGCCTTACTTCCGGCTCGGCTTACCAAGCCCGTGTGCAGAGCGTGTGCTCTGGCGATGCCACCAGCGGCTGGAAGACCGTGAACTTCACCACCGCCTGCGGTGCCATCACCACCTTCCCCTGGACGGAGACTTTCGAAAGCTATGCTTCCGGTAACTTCGAAGATCCCTGCTGGGTGAACGAGCATATCGAAGGCACTGGAACCTATGTCTTCAAAGTGTACACTTCTAACAATGCAGGCAACACCACCCATCAGCTGCAGCTGCCCGACATGGCAGGAGGCACTCTGACCAAACTCGTGCTGCCCGAAATGACACTGCCTGCAAACTACGAATTCTCCTTGGATATCTATCGTAGCAACAGCACCTACAACAACAATAACATCTATGAAGGTATTCGTGTTTATGCCAGTACCGACGGCGAAATCGAAGGCGCCACAGAGTTGGCTTTCGTTCCTCGTCAATACAACACGGGAAATGATGTTATTCCTGCTGAAAGTGCAACGGGCTGGTACACTTACGAACTGCCCATCGGCATGAGCGGCACCTGCTACATCATCCTGCGCGGCGAGAGCCAATATTGCACGTCCACCTATATTGACAACTTAACCGTGAAGGCAATGCCTTCATGCCCGACACCTACGGGCTTGGCCGTGACTGCCAACAGCGTCACCGCCCACAACGCTACCATCACCTGGACCGAAAACGGCGAAGCCAACACTTGGATTGTCGAATACAGCACCAGCGCAGATTTCGCAGAGGTTTTGACCGAAACGGTTGAAGACACGCCTACCTATACCTTTGGCGGCCTCGAACCTGAGACCACCTACTATGTGCGCGTGAAGGCCCATTGCGGTGATGGCGACGAGAGCGAATACAGCAACGTAGTCAACTTTACCACAGCCATTGCCTGCCCCGCTCCTACAGCTCTTGCTGTCAATCCCGCTAACTACAGCGCCACTGTGAACTGGAATGGTACCAGCGAAAGCTACATTGTCAGCTATAGAACGGCCGCCTACGCTGAGGGCATCGTTGAAGAATTCAACAATTATGGTGTTCCCTCTGGCTGGACGAGATACACCGGCCTGGTTGACGACATCATCGCTGACTCCGCAACTTTGACAACTTATAATGGCGGCTGGAATACAACCAGCACTGCCTTGGGCCAATACAACATGAAAGTCAATATCTATGGAACTAGCTGCAAGTATTGGTTAGTGACCCCAGAATTCAACCTGAGCCAAAATTTGAGCTTCGACCTCGCTCTGACCAAATACAACAGCGCGGATCCTATTAATAGCGATACTTTGCAAGCTGATGACCGTTTCATCGTCCTGATTTATGCCAATGAAGCTTGGACCATCCTGCGCGAGTGGAACAACAGCGGTTCAGAATATGTCTATAATGCCATTTCCGCTACAGGCGAAAATGTCACCATCGACCTTTCAGCCTACTACGGCCAAGACGTGAAGATTGCTTTCTATGGTGAATCGACGAATCCAACAGACATGGCAAACACTGGTGGTGACAACGACCTCCATATCGACAATGTGATCTGCGGAACACCTTACGAAGCTGGCGAATGGCAGACCATCACCACTACCGAAACCACTGTCACCATTCCCGACCTCACTCCTGAGACCGCATACGAAGTTAAGGTTCAAGGCGACTGCGGCGAACTTGACGGTTTGAGCCTTGAGACCGCTATCGTCTCCTTCACCACCCTCGAAAGCTGCCCGGTTCCCCAGAATGTGGAAGTGGACGACATCACCTACAACAGCGCCACTTTGACTTGGGATGGCTACAACGACAGCTACAACGTCAGCTATAGAATGGCTGCCCACGCGGATGGCATCATTGAGCATTTCGACGTATCAACCCTTCCTTCTGGTTGGACAATATGGAGCGGTTTGGTTGATGATATTCTTGCTGATTCTGCCACTTTGTCGACAACAACAGGCGGCTGGTATACGAACAACACCAATGCCTTGGGCACCTATAACGCCAAAGTCAACATCTATGGACTAGCCTGCAAGTATTGGCTTGTGTCGCCTGAATTCAGACCTTCACAAGATCTGGATTTCGACCTCGCATTGACGAGATACAACAGCGCGCTTCCTATTGCAAACGACACCTTACAAGCCGATGACAGATTCATTGTCTTGATTTATGCCGACGATGCTTGGCACATCCTGCGCGAGTGGAACAATAGCGGCTCCGAATACGTCTATAACGCCATTTCCGCTGAAGGCGAGCACGCCACTATCGGCCTCTCTGCCTACTACGGCAAAAAGGTGAAGATTGCTTTCTATGGTGAATCGACGAATCCAACAGACATGGCAAACACTGGTGGCGACAACGACTTGCACATCGACAATATCGTTTGCGGCACCCCAGTTGAAGCTGGCGAATGGGAGACCGTTGAAGCTACTGAATCGACCGTCGTCCTCACTGGCCTCACACCTGAAACCCCATACGAAGTGAAGGTGCAAGGCATCTGCGGCGAAACCGAGACCGAATGGACTGAAATTGCCACCTTCACGACTCTTGAGGAGCCGACGTCATTCACCCAGACGCTCGAGTTGACCGAAGGCTGGAACTGGGGCGATCCTGTCGAGCTGCTCCAGATGCTGGAGGCTGCCCTGGGCGACAACGCCGTGCAAATCCAGTCGTTCGACGACAACACCGAGTTTGACGGTGAGGAATGGTTCGGCGGCCTGGACGACATAGGTATCTCCAACGCACAGATGTACATGATCGAGGTCGTCAACGACTGCACGGTGGAGCTGCAAGGCACGCCTGCCGACCCTGCCGACTACGAAATCTACATCGAGCCCGAGCAGTGGACCTGGATCGGCTACCCCTGCACGGTTGAGCAGGACATCGCCGCTGCACTCGCCGACTTCGAGCCTGAAGAGGGCGACCAGATCCAAGCCGGCAATATCATGACCGAGTTCGACGGCGAGGAATGGTTCGGCGATTTCGAGACCCTGGTGCCCGGACAAGGCTACATGTACTACTCCAACTACTACGAGACCAAGGTCCTGGTCATCCGTGCCAACGCCAAGGCCCGCCGCATCATCGCCAATGCCGGCCCGATTCAAGCCAAAAAGATGAGAACGACAGATGTCGACGTCAACCTATAAAACAACACATAGCAAATTGAAGTTTAACCCTAAATAATTAAAAAAATGAAAAAAGTATTAGTATTTCTTTTGATTTGTTTGTCAAGCACCGTGATGTTCGCACAGGATCTCCACTGGACGATGGTCACCACGGGTGTGGCAGGCATGAACACAAGCATGACGGGCGTGCTCTACATCGACCATGAGATGCACCCCAACCCCGAGTTCCTCGAGATCGGCGTCTTCGACCAGAACGACGTGTGCCGCGGAGCCAAGCTGCCGAAATGGAACAACAACAAGCAGAAGTGGATCTACCAGCTGATCATCAAGGGTGACAATGACTTCACCTACTACTTCAAGATCTACGACCATGAGAGCGAACAGGAACTTGACTATGTCGACGACTTCGGTGAGGTGATCACCTGGGGCCCCGGCAAGAAGTACGGAAGCATCTCCGACCTCTATGAAATCAACTTCCACAATCCCAATGCCTCCGGCTACACCCTCAACATCACCCCCTACACCGGCGAGAACGACCACTACTACCTCATCTCCTCGCCCGTCGGTGAAGTGAACGTCGATGCCGTTGACAACATGATGAGCAACACCTACGACCTCTACTACTTCGACCAGGCCAACGACCCGCTTGAATGGATCAACTACAACCAGGGCGAAGGCGAGGTTCCCGCTTTCACCGCCCTCGCTCAAGGCAAGGGCTACCTCTATGCCAACAGCGGCGATGAGACAGGCGACGATGTCGTCCTGACCTTCACCGGCACGGCTCCGGAGGTCCCCGAAGGAGGATACTCCATCCCGTTGGCTTATGTGGAAGGCGCCCGCCTTGCCGGCCACAACCTCATCGGAAACCCCTTTGCCGAAGAGGTGGGCATCAACAAGGAGTTCTACATCATGAATGCTGAAGGCACCGAGCTTGAGGCTGCCGAGAGAGAGTACCTCAACCCGATGGAAGGCGCCTTCGTCGTGGCCACGGAGCCCGAACAGACCGTCGTCCTGGGCGGTGCTGGCGGCGGTGGCTTCAACCCTGGCGGTTCGTTTAAGGTGCGCGTGAGCGGCACCCGCGGCGGCGACCACGCCATCATCCGCTTCGGCCAAGGCGAGGGACTGCCCAAGTTCATGATCAACCCCGAGCACACCAACATCAGCTTCCCGATGGAAGATGCCGACTATGCCGTTGCCTATGCCGAGAACATGGGCGAGATGCCCGTCAACTTCAAGGCTGAGAAGAATGGCAGCTACACCATGGACTTCAGCGCCAAGAACGTTGAGTTCGGCTACCTGCACCTGATCGACAACAAGAACGGCAACGACGTCGACCTGCTGGCCAACCCGACCTACAGCTTCGACGCCCTCACCACCGACTACGCCACCCGTTTCAAGCTCGTGTTCGCCACGGGTAACGCCGACGACAGCTTCGCCTTCTACAGCAACGGCAGCTTCATCATCAGCAATGATGGCAACGCCATGCTGCAGGTGGTTGACGTCACCGGCCGCATCCTCAAGAGCGAGAGCATCAACGGCTGCGCCAGCGTCAACGTGGACGCCGCCCCTGGTGTCTACATGCTCCGCCTCATCAACGGCGACAACATGAAGGTCCAGAAAGTGGTTGTGAAATAATTAATTCTATTGTCTAATCATTAAAACACAGAAATACAATGAAGAAATTAGCATTAACACTCGCCATCGTCCTCGGACTGGGCATGGCTTCCTACGCTGAAGGCGGCGGATTGTTCGGCCATGGCCAGGCAACATCTGAAGAAAGCACTTCGACAACGTTGTACAACCGCGGCGCTCTCGGTATCGGTTTCCC
>ONFO01000004.1 GCA_900317155.1 uncultured Bacteroidales bacterium | reverse complement strand
AAGAACAGTCAACCAATATCAGTATTAATAACCAACAAGGTCAACTCCAACCAGCGATTAACGACATAAAACAGTCAACCTAAATCAGGAAATGACAAACCCGACATTGCATATCGGGGTGGGGTAGGGTCGTCCCTTCGGGACTTTGGCTTGACGCATTGTCATCGTCTGCGTCCCGCAGACGGTGGTGGGTGGTGCCTGTTGGGGTGCTGCCGTACGTCGCGACCCAGATAAAGGAAGTTAAGCCCCTTCGGGGCTGAATGTTAAACTGATAAGTACAAGAATAAGGCTTTGACGTGCTATATGGGGAATTGTTGTTTATTATTATTGTTGCTTAAAGCTTAAATCAAATGCGTCACTTTTATTTTCTTCCAGCTCTTGCCCATGCCCATTGCGGCCATGACGGAGTCTTTGATGATTAACTCGCCTTTTTGAAGGTTGGTAATTTCTGTCTTTAGCTCTTGGAACTCGTTGCCTGACACGCCGAACAAACTCTTGATGGTTTTATCGTCTTGGGTCTGCTGCTTCATCAACAGCGGATATTGTGCGTTGGCGTAATAATCAAAGAAGCGGCTGTTGTAACTGGCCATGTTTTGCGTGGCGAGAATGATGCTCAGACCTTTGTTTCGACCAACAGCAATAAGATTGCGCAGTGGGCGATTGTCAAAATCAAGCATGTAATGAGCCTCGTCAATGATAGTGAAATGCCTTAGCTGAACTCGTTCGCCGTCGTTGTCCTGAGGGGGCAACTGTTCGTAGATGTTGTTCAACTTTGACACGACGAAATAGACAATGGCTTTTGCAATGGGGCCATCTTTCGGGAAGTCGCTCATCTTAATGATGTAGCACTCATTTATCAGATTGACCTTGTCTTGATTTTCGAACAGATTGCTACGGATAAGCTGTTTCAAGACCGAGGTAACGCTATCGTCCTTGTCGGAGTTAAGCATCTTCTTCTGGTATTCTTGAAGCATTAGCTCAAAGCTAATGGGAGCCATTTTTGTCTTTTTATAAGCCTCGACAATGGCTTCACTTAAACGGTTGCTCATGTTAGCACTCATAGAAGCTCTATCGAGCGCACACAAGGCACTGGCCATCTCTGTAGAATAAAGGTTGATTTCGCCCAGCGTCTTGCCCGTGAAGTCCTTAAAGGGCGTGAACGGCAGAGGCCGTTCGACAGGGTTTAAGATGCAGCTGCGGTCAACCTCGAACTTGGCGAGCCAACTGTTGTTAGCGATGTCGGAAAACTCTCCTTTGTAGTCGAACAAAAGGAAGTTGACTGGGTAAGGGCTTTCGATGGATAATGTTCTCATCTGATTGATAAGAACGGCAAGGAGGTTGGTCTTGCCAGAACCCGTTGAACCTGCTATGAGGATTTGTGTGTTGGTGACGCGGGTACTGTTCATATCGAGAAGGGCAGGAATTTCGCCGTCATACTCTCCAATAAGCAAATCAAGTTCGGGGATACCTGACCTTGACTTGCCACCAGCAACGCGGACAGCGTGAAGGAAACTATCCAAGTTGCTTTCTTTCAAAAGGAAGTCGCGACCACGATACATTTCCTTGGCCATAATTCGAGAGACCAAAGGATTGTCGCTCCAATCTACATTGCAGTTTCTGTAACGTAACTTGAACAACGCAGAAAACAGGTATTTTAGGTCGTAGTAGGTGAAGAAGCTGGAGGGAACACGGATGCTTGACTTGGAGAGTTGAATGGCATCCAAACCGTCCAAGGTGCGTTCATCGGTTTGATAAAGACCTGCCAACAAACAAATGCGCATAATTTTGTTGCCGTTGAGTGCGTTCCGCTTCAAACCTTCTGGAACAGTTTCCAAATTGACTTTCTTTTCAAGAATCTCCTTGACCTTAGCAAGGTCTTCCTGTATGTTTTCTGCCTGACGCAGGTTGTCTAATGCTACTTCCATGACAATCAATTTAATTCAATACCAAAATAACCGTTTTCAACAATGGATTTTTGTTCGGCGACATTGCGAATCAGCGTGTAGGATTTGGAAACGAAAGGTTCCAGTCGTTTGTAGTCGCTGTCTTTTCTGATCTCAGATGTCGTACACAAGAGGATGGTTTGCTCGGACAAGGTGGGGAAGTACTCTTCCATCAGTTTGTCTCGGCTTTCTTCGCTAAGAACTCCCATTACCGTGTCAATCATCACAGGTGGGTTGTAATCACCAAGATTGCGAAGGACGCGAAGAAGCACCTGAATAAAGATTTGCTTTGATGCAGCATTCAGGTGGTTCAACGAAATCTCGTTGCCTGCCTTGTGGAACATTTTGATAGAGAAATTATCCAAAGATTCAGACAATTCCACACGGCCAATGTAGTTTTGATAGGATAACAAATACTTGTTCAACTGCTCACACATCTCGGTTTCAATTTGGGTCTTCTTCTGTTGCAGAAGAGCATTGGCAACCGATTCAAAGAACTCGGGCAATTTGGCCAGAGTATCATACTTGGGGTCGGGTTCCTGTTGCACTTGTATGTCGAAACCATGTATCTTGATGCCCAGTTTCTCGATTTCGTTTTTCAGAGTTTCCTCGTTTGCCTTCAAACGCTTGATTTCAGCTTCGTTATCTTCGTATTGTTTGATAATCATTTCATTGCCCTGTGTCAGCGTTGCTTCAAGGCTGCTCTTTTGCATTTTTAGGTTGCTCAGGTTGGCAATGTCGCTGTCGAGCTGCTTGCGCTCCGATTCAATTTGCGGGAATCGATTGACGGATTTCGTAGCAGCAAAGGTTTTCAATGCCTCTATTTCCTTCGGGTCGAGGAAATCAAACTCATCTGCTACTTTCTCATCGTTTTGGCTTTTAATCACATGGTCGATGACTTTTTGAGCTTCAACTGTGGGCGAGCATAGCGAGAAAGCTTTCATATAATCCAAAACGCTGTTGACCACTTCGGAAACCTCTTCCAATGTCAGTTGCTTCTCTGAGGCTTTCAGGAACTCTTCCTTGGCTCTCAGAATGCCTTCTACTTCCGTTGCCATGCTATCGGACATTTTGGAGATGAACACATCGTATTCGAAGCTTTCCAAAAACTGACGGACTTTTTCGGTGTAGAACTCGGCATTTTTGCTGATGCTCTTGATTTGGTCGTCCAGCTGCTTGATTTGGGTTTTGGTATGCTCCTGGTCTTCGGCTCCTGCCTTTGCCTTAGTATAGGCATCCTTTAATGTGGCTTCCAATTTGAACAAGGAATCAATAGTGGTTCCGATTCCTTCAAGTTCTTTTTCTTTGTTGGCTTTATCCTCGCACAGCTTTTTGTATTCTTCAATTTCCTGCTGTACTTGCATCCGCTCCATAGTCTTGTCTTGCAGCAATTCTTCAGAAGCTTTCTTCAATTGGAGGTATTTCTTAAAGCCCAACACATTCTCAAAGTTGTCCTTGATGATTTGAGCAAACACACCATCTTCAAGAAGCTTGCTGGATTGCATGGCATCGAACAGGAAATAGCTACTCAACTCTTCAGGAAGGTTGGCCTTGATAATCTTGCTGACCTGCTGCTCATCTCTGATTCTCTTCTGCGCTGGGGTCTCGGTACCATAGACAAAGATGTTGCCATTCATGTTGAGGTACACGCTTTCTTTTGGCTTGTTGTCGGAGCCCAAGCGATAAGTGCGTTTCAGAATATAGGTTTGCTTTTGGTTGAGCATCTGGCCTTCAAACACGATTTCAAGCTCAATGACAGGCTCCACCTTGCCCAATGCGCCATCGTTCAGCAAGTCCTCGAATTGTTTCTTTGTCTTTAATTTCAGGCCGTACAAGGCACCGCAAATGGTTTCAAACAATGTGGTTTTGCCTCCGCCATTGTCGCCGCCAATCAGGATGATGGGCTTTTCCTCTTCCACATTGAGGTCAAGATCCAATTCAAGATAGGTCTTGAAATTCTTCGCTTTAATCTTCTTTATCAGCATGGTGCCCTCCTTTTATTTGATTTCGTTCAAGGCTTTGTTGATGATTTTTTCCACATCGTCGTCTTTTAATTCGACATTGGAAACTTTTTGTTCGTGGAACACTTTCAGAATAAAGTCAGTGAGCCATACGGGGTCAAGACCTTTTTCAACACATAGTTTGTTGATGACTTCGAGGTCTTGCGTACGAATGCCACAATGCATGAAAGTTCTGTCAATTCCTGTAGCCATATTAGTATGTTTTTATTCGTTTTTCTTGTTTAGTGCAACCAAATCCAAATTGTCCCAACCTTTCAGATTATCGGTGTTGTCGATAGGAAGAGAGGGATAGTACCAGTTGCCGGAATCAGGGTCTTCTATCACTACACCGCCCACTAATTTCCTTCCAGGTTTCTTGTTTTCTTCCTCCATATATTTCAATAGAGCATTGTGTTTGGCAGGTGCATTGCCATCGCTTCCGCATGATTTGGTATCAAACAAACAGACAACGCCATTTTTCAAGCGAATCACGAAATCAATATAGAAGCAACGATTGATACCCGCATCATCGGTGTAGGGTATGGCAAAATTTTCACTACCCGAATCACCATTTTTGTACCACCAATCCACCACCTCTGTTTGCTGGTCAACCCAACGGGAAAAATGCTGCTCGGGCAGCGATACTCTGTTCTGCTCGAAATAGGGTGTCATGGCGTGGTTGAAGATGTTATTTTCACAACTATGATATTGGTCAAGGTTGAACATTCGTGTTTCAGGCACCAGCCATTCATTCAGTTTGTAGATATATTCCTTTCGGGACTTCTCTTTCAACTGTAGCACACGGGCATATTCTTCCAATGCCAATTTGATGAGGTCGATAAACTTCGGCTTGTTGTTGTGCCAAAGAATAATTTTCTTTGCATCGAACTCGTTCTTGCCGAAGAAGCGTTCCATCATGTCGAGCAGGGCATTATACAAAACTGGTGCACTGTCGTGCTTGGCGAAGGTACCGCAGTTTTTATTGCAGAATTTGATGAATAGGCTATCAATCTCGCTCATAGTAAGGGCTATTCTTGCCTTGCTGACGATTTCAGTAATTCCTTCGTCGCCTGTTAGTTTAACATCTTTTGGGATAGGAATCCTGATTTTGGAAACATCCATTTGGATTCCGCGCAGTCGTGCCTTTTCAAGATTGTTCCTAATTTGCGCGTTGCAGTCAAGCATTAGCTGGTCGTCATCTATTGATTCCTTGTCTTCTTCAGGAAAACTCATTGTGAGAGTGGTCATTACAATTGCATTAACGCCCAACTCTTCCTTATCATCGTTTGAAAGAAAGTCTTCAACTGAAAACAGTTCGTCAGTCTTGGTGTTCCAATACTTCTCCAGCGTCTTGAACAGCACGGTCTTAAAATCGGAGCCTAGACGGTTACGGGTCTTACGGTCGTATTGGTACACTGAAGGCAGTATGATATTGTTCAGACCTTCGCGTATTTTGGCATAGATGGTGGAAATGTAGTTCATTTCGTCGCCCACCACTTGAATCTTATCGGCACTGAGGTTGGTGTAAACATAGCCATAATTCAATGCATCGTTGTTGTAGAAATGCTGTTCGGGCATTCGCATGATGCGGCCAACCACCTGAGTAGTGAAGGTGAAACTTTGCATTTCACGAAAGATGAGTAACACACATGCACGGGGGCAATCCCAGCCTAAAGCTATAGCCTGCTTGAAAAGCAAAGCTTCCACCATATTGTCGTAAGCCTCAATGTTGTCCAGATTGTCTTTTCGGTTGCTCAACCATACGGCCATCTT
The DNA here is from genome assembly GCA_900317155.1 of uncultured Bacteroidales bacterium. GTDB lineage: Bacteria > Bacteroidota > Bacteroidia > Bacteroidales > F082 > Limimorpha. The sequence continues at coordinate 172,329 of ONFO01000004.1, read as the reverse complement.
GCCGTTGTTTACCGAAATGTTTTTCCTCACATCCAGATATTGCTCTATTTCTTCAGCGATGGTCTTGTCTTCGGCGGTAAGGTCATCTTTGGTGTCGTTGGGCAGTTGGATGAGAAGCAAAGGATTGATGCCATAGGCCGACATGGCTCGTGCCAGATCATTACGCTTTTTCAGAGCGATTTCAAGCAGTTTTTGATTGGCTGTGATGTTTTGGTTGTCAATGGAGGATGGGATGTTTGGATTGAGGGTGATGCCTTTCTTTATCATTTCCTCTTCCACAACACGCTCGCGAGGCACGCTGACCATTGTGCCAACGGTGATGGGCGTGGCAGAAATCCTCAGTTCAACTTTGGGGTTGATATTGCGAAGCACCAACTCACTCTTTTTGGCATTCTTACCACCAAACATGTGTTCTTCGTCGATGACGACAATAATAGGGATGTTTTTCTCAATTTGTGTGACTCCGGTCAGCCTATAGAGTGTGCGGTTTTGCTCATTGTCGCGAATCATCACGGCGTTGTCCTTGTTGATGCTTTCCCAATTGACAAAAAGCACCTCGCCAGGCTGGAGGCCTTCGGAAGGATTTACCTCATCGAACATAACAGGGCGCAAGCGGCGTGTTTCGCTGAAGAAGCTGCGCATCTTGAAATAGCTCTGCTGATGCAACTTGTTAGGGGCAATCCAAATGAATGCCACATCGGTATATTTGCACTTGCCGTCTCTGACTTCTACGGTCAATTCATCAAGCAATGCGGAGGCCATGACTGTTTTTCCCGAGCCTGTGGGAGCTTTAAAGACAAGTTTTTGGCGGCTGTCGCTCAAATTCAGAAGGTCAATGACTTCAACCTTCAATTTGTTGATGGCTTCTCTTTGATAATCTTTCAGTTCTATCATGGCATTCAGTCTTGATAATCGTTTTTGTTGGTCTCTCCAAGCAGTTGGGCATCTTCATCATTTGGCGTATCGTCGGGCGTGGGTTCGCCTGATGCATCGGGAAGGACATGCTTCAAAGCATGGTAATAAACAGAAGGGATGGCTACCACTTCTACCTTAGTGGCCACTGGTGCAAACTCATCGGCAAATGGATAGTTGCCATCAATGGCGACATAGACTTGCAATTTGCCGTTGAATGACATTGCCTTGATTTCGTTCACGAGATGAGGGATAATTTCAGGGACATATACCACAAGCACATCGTTATCGCCACGGAAATAGCGCATATAGCGCGGCTTCACCTTGAGGTGACCAAACAATTCGGGTGCTTCGTAGGCACCGTTCTTGATTTGCAACAACTCGGTCATTGCCTGAGCCAATGCCATACGGTTTTCGTGGGTGTGGGCGCGGTTGGTATAGTCAATTTTGTAGTAGCGCAAATTGTTATTGCTCAATCCTTCCACTGCTTGGCCTTTGGGCGTGGTGTAGCCTTGAATGACACGCTTGTTGCGCTCGTAGGTGACTTGCTCGCAGATGCTGTTTTCGTTGTTGGTGACAAGGATGCACTGGCGATGGCCACCGTCCTCGGCGTTGAGTTGCATGGTGGCATGAAGCGTGGTGCCTGAGCCTGCGAAAAAATCAAGAACTGTGGTGGTTTGTGATACAGTTTTAAGTAGATAGGTCAATAAACCAACTGGTTTGGGGTTTGAGAAAGGATTCTTTCCGCCAAAAATGGATATCATTTCAGAGTTGCCTTGTTGATTAATAGGCTCTGTTATTAAATTCGAGTATGCTCTTCCTGACCGTTCTCGTAGATTTCCTTCATTATCAACAAATTGATAAACTTTGTACTTAATTGTATATTGAGACCCCTTACTCTTTTTGGATTTTATAAATTCCAAGAACTTTTGTTCTAATCCCCATTTAATTTTATCTTTTCCCCATTTCCATATCCAACCATCATTTTCATAATGGTCTCTTCCATTTGGGAAGATTATACCACCATCTGGGGCTTCAATACCATAGTTCAATGAATCAGAATACTGTAAGCCACCTCTATCTAAGGTATCATAATAGAATTTACCTCTTATTTCAACAAATTCATCCGAGTACTTATATCTGTCTTTATTGATAGAATTATCGTCTTGATTCCATATTTTTTGTTCTATTGTGAACGCATGATTTTTGGTGTACAATAGCACTGATTCTGTGATGACCGCTATGTCTTTGGCATCATTTGCTCCGGTTTTTTTTCGCCAGTCGAATTTTGCGACGAAATTATTACCTCCAAATACCTCATCGCAAAGAATTTTCAAATTGGCCTGCTCGTTATCGTCAATGGAAATAAAAATTACCCCTTTATCAGAGAGTAAGCGTTTGGCAATACGAAGACGGCGGTTCATAAAGGAGAGCCATTTGCTGTGGCGATAGCTGTCCTCTGTATTTACATATTTATCATTATATACAAAATCCTCATTACCAGTATTATAAGGCGGATCGATATAGATGACATCAATCTTGCCTTCGTGGGTGTAGCTGAGGGCGGTGAGGGCATCAAGGTTGTCGCCTTCAATTAGGATGTGGTTTGGGGCATCGGCTCCGCCATCGGTTAAGGCTCGTTCCGTCACCTCGTGAAGGACGGGAATGTGAGAACGAAGGTTTTCCTCAACCTCCTCGGGGCTGTCCTCCCAAACGAGGCCGTATGTTTTATCCTCGTTGAGTAAGGCCATGAGCGAAGATTTTTCCTCGTTGGTGAGGCCGTCAGCCTGTTGTATTTTGCTGATAAGTGTTGCCTTATCAATTTTATTGCGGTTCATTGTTTGTCAGACTTTAAACTCAGTATCTCGAACCATAAGGATGAAAAAAGCGTAGCCCTTTCCTTTATCCTTGTACCGAGTTTAGGTGTCTGACAAACCCCGAAAATGATACAAGAGGAAAGGGTACGCCTATAGAGACGTATCCCAATCCTCAAGGTTCATTTTCGTTTTTGAGCTGTCAGACTTTAAACTCGAACCTTTTAGAGTTAGATACTACTATCTATTTCATCCAATATGTCTGCCTTACGCTTTTTAGAGCGAAAGGCAGGGGCAAAGATAGGGAAAAATCTGAATAAGAAAGGAAAAGGATGGAAAAATACTATGTTCGAGGGAAGGGCATGAGATGAAAATACAAGAGTGGATATAACAAATACAAAAAATTCTTATTTTTGCGAGGCTAATACTCTGTCAAGACAGAAGGGTTGGCTTTTAATATGTTTATATCCAGTTCCTTGGCAGTAGTTATTGGGACTTAGAAGGCGGAGTTGTAGAAGGGCTGATTAGCCCGACAGATGCTCCATTGGATAAAGATCAAGGGGAGTTGATAAATGAAGGGGAGATGAAGGCTGAAAGAACTATTTAAAGACTTATTGGCATTTGCAGAGAGAAGCAAGTATATTGATCAATTTACATAAGCCGAATTGGGTATTAAGAAAAACGATGAATAGTTTGGTGTGGAAATACTTATAAAGATATAGGAATGAAAATACCTTCAGAAGTTTTACAGAAGCGGATAGTTGATGCCATCAGATACAGATTCTATGACAGACTGGATTTGTATGATGTGTATCGTTGGCTCGATAATTTTAATGATGACGAGCAGGAACTTGCTGTGTCTGTATTCGAAAAGCTGGAGTATTATAGAGAGGAGGACTTACTCAACATTTTGTGCAAAGGATTGTATCACATCGATGAAGATTTTTGGAATGAGAAAGGAAAAAATGCACATATCAGGTTTGTGCCATTAGGGAAGCCAGGAAAAAGCGGCCATGTGATACAGTACTTGGTGAAAAATCTGCTAAAGACTAATAGACTGCCACACACAGCCGCCGTGTCATTTTACAACCATCCCAAAGAAATAGAGGCACAAACGTTGACGGATGAGGATTTGGTGGTGTTTTTAGATGACATCATTGGTTCGGGTAATACCTTCATTTCAGATGTTAAGCTTACTATCGAAAAAAGGAAGAAGAATGGTGAGATTGTCGAAGAGCAGAATGAATGGACTATAGGTAACTTGGTTAAAACGGCTGTGCCATATAAGATTGTCTTGTTGAGTTGTATCTTGATGGATAAGGGGAAAAAGAGATTGGAAGAAAGCTTCCCTTATGTGAAACTATATGGTGAAGAACGCATTCATGCTTTCAGCAAGAACAGGTCGCCATTCGGAGGCTACCTGAAGATGAAACAGGTGCGAGAGTTTTGCTATAATTATGGCTCAAAGATTTGTCCACAAAGAGAGTTGGGCTATTCCAACTCACAGGCTCTTGTTCTGTTTGCACATGCAGTACCCAATAACACATTGCCAATTATCTGGGTGGATGAGTATGAAGAGGACGGGATAAAGAAAAATTGGCAACCGCTGATACCAAGGAATCAGATGAAGAAGCAGAGCATGGCCTTCATACAAAGGATGGATAACAACAGGTGGGTGTTCAAACTGTCTCAATACTTCGGAGTGGATTTGGATGCCCCAGAATGGAAGGGCGTGATACAGGACAAGAATGTAAAACTGACATATTTGTTAAGATGCCTAGAAAAGAATATTCCTGAGGTTGTCATTGCAAATGATATGGGTCTGACACATGAGGACATGACGGTACTGTTTGATGAGGGTGAAAAATTGGGCATGTGGGACAATGACCACCATGTAACACATGATGCTCAAAAGGCTCTTGCAGAGGCTGCTAAGGTTTTCAAAATACAGGAGAAAGATGAAAAGGGAGTCAAAATGGTTGATGACCGAAACTATATGTACGTACCAGAGACTTTCAGGGGGAAGTCATAGAATTCTAGCTTTATGTGAAGATGAAACATTCTTTGCCGGTATGTCTCGTGGGCATACTGAAATTAAAACACCATTATACTGATAATGCTGAACAAGGATTGTCCAGCATTGTCACTGACGTGACAAGAACGTAGATGACTATGACCGAAACCTGGGAGTCTCTTTTCAAAGAAAGGGCATTGGAGGAAGGACGCTCTGAAGAGTTTATCTCCCAATGCATCGAATATGCGGGAAAACTGCATGAGAAGAATCTTCCCGTAATCTTTGATTTTGTGCATTTGGCATACTACCTTGGATTCTACTCTGAGAAACTGCAAGGAATTGTGGCCAATGTTGAGGGACACTATCGAACCTACCATATAAGGAAGAAATCGGGCGGTACAAGAATGATTGAGGCTCCTGATGCGATGTTGAAAGATGTGCAACGTTGGATATATGGTAACATACTTTGCAGGGACAAGTCTATAAAGGATTGTGTGAATGGGTTTGTGCCTGCCTTGACGGAAAAGGATAAGGTTCGTGGAATACTGTCGAATGCTGCACCTCATTCGGGACACGAGTGGCTGATAAACCTGGATTTGAAGGACTTTTTCCATACGGTCAAGTTAGATATGGTAAAAGCTTATTTTGATTCATTGGGTTATGTGGAGGAAGTATCGAAAACGCTTACTGCCCTCTGCACAATGAAGTCAAGACTTCCGCAAGGTGCACCCACGAGTCCAATGCTATCGAATCTGATAGCAACCAAGATGGACGAGGAGATGATGGCATATTGTGGGAAACGTGGAATTACCTACACAAGGTATGCTGATGATTTGACTTTCTCAGCCAACTATGATGTGGAGATGCCTCCTGTAAAAGAGTTGTATGCCATTATTTTCAGGAACGGGTTCATTGTGAACCGAAAGAAAACAAAGATTCGTTATTCTGGATATAAGAAGGAAGTGACTGGACTGACTGTGACCAATGGCGTTCATGTCCCCAAGAAATACAGGAAAGAAGTTTGGCGAGAGTTGTATTTCTGCAAGAAGTTCGGAGTTTATGAACACTACCACCAGATGGATACGGACAAGGGCTTGTATAAAGCTTGGCTAAGAGGGAGAATCATGTTCATCAGGCAGATAGACCCTGCGTGCGGGAATAAGATGCTTGAGCAGTTTAACGAATTGAACTGGCTGGTATAAGATTGATTATTAAATAAGAAAATACGCGAACTATGTATATTCAAAAGATAAAACTCCACAATTACAGGCGCTTCAAAGACCTTGAAATACCCTTCAAGGAAGGACGGAACGTTCTTGTGGGAGATAATGAGTCAGGAAAGTCTTCTATTCTAGAGGCAATAGATTTAACCGCAAGGGGTAGCCGTCACAGAGTAGAGGACATTGGCCTTGAAACGTTGTTCAATGTACAAGTGATAAGGGAGTTTATGGAAGGAGAGAGGCAATTGGCGAATCTTCCTGAGCTTTTTGTGGAGTTGTATCTTGGTGGTATTGTGGAAGAAGGGCTGGACGGAAATGAGAATAGCGAAGGCCGCCAGGCTTATGGTTTAAGGATGCTGTTTGAGCCCGATCCTTTATTGAGTCGTCAGACTTTAGCAGTTTTACAAGCAGAAAATGCTTATTTCCCGTTTGAGTTCTATACAATATCGTTCATGACCTTTAGTGGAGAATCATTTAATGGGTATACTAAAAGGGTAAAAACCGTTTTTCTTGATAACAGCACTATCGGGAATGAGCATGCTCTGAATGAATTCATTTCCACCATTTATGGAGTGGCTTTAAATCAGGTTGAACAACTGGCGACAAAACATAGTTATGGCAATTCAAAGGCGGGTTTCAAAAACACGGTGTTGACTCCATTCAACAACAAGCTACCAGACGGATATTCCTTTGCGGTGAAAAATACAGGAAAGAATTGCTTGGAAAACGATTTGACCATTGAGTTGGATGGTGTTCCAATCTCTGAAAAAGGTACAGGTATTCAGTGTATGTTGAAAACACAACTTGCATTGAAACGTTCGCCAGACATTCCTGTCATCATGATTGAAGAGCCGGAAAATCATCTAAGCCATTTGAACATGCGGAAGATGATAGATGATATAGAGGCAAACAATGAGGCGCAACTTTTTATTTCAACGCATAGTGACCTTATCAGCACCCGGTTGGATTTGAGAAATTGCATACTGATGAATAGCGCAACACCTGAGAAAACGATTTCCATGGATTTCATTGATGATAACACGGCTAAGTTCTTTATGAAGGCTCCTGACAACAACATGCTTCAATTTGTTTTGGCGAAGAAAGTCATACTTGTGGAAGGTGATGCAGAATTTATTCTTATGGATGCGTTCTGCCAAAGAGTATTTGGCCATCCTCTGAATGAACTTGGTATAGATGTGATTGCTGTGGATGGAAAGTGTTTCAAGCGTTATCTTGAAATAGCAAAGGTGCTTAATAACCGTGTGGCAGTGATAACAGATAATGATGGCAATTATGCGGAGAATATCATGTCCGCTTATCAAGGCTATATGAATAATGAGTTTGACAACATCAGGGTTTATGCTGATACAAATAATCAAAGATTCACATTTGAGGTGGCTGTATATGCCGATAACCAAGCTGATTGTGATGCCATGTTTGCAGGAGGACGTAGGACATTGACGGTACAACAATACATGTTGGCAAATAAGGCTGAGGCCGCATATAAGCTGCTTTCAGAGAAAAGAGAAACGATTGAAACTCCGCAATATATTAGAGAAGCGTTGGAATGGGTAAATGTTTGATGCTGGCAGTTGCTGGTTCGGGAAAAACCACACACCTGATAAACAAGTTAAATTTGGAACAGAGGTTCTTGATTGTTACCTATACAAGAAACAACCATGAGCATCTGCGGCATTCTGTCCTAAAAAGGTTCGGATTCTTCCCCGAAAATATAAAGATTCTCAAGTATTTCCCGTTTCTTTACTCTTTTTGCTACAAGCCATTCTGTGGATTAGATAAGAAAGCGCGAGGCATCTGTTTTAAAATGCCGCCGGAACAATCGCGATTTCAAAGAGGTCAGGATGCTTTTTACAAGACAGAGGCAGGACGGCTATATTCAAACCGTATGGCTCATTTTTGTAGGGAGCATTGTGTTGATGATATCAAGGAGAGACTGGATAAGTATTATGACCACTTCTTTATTGATGAGGTCCAGGACATTGCAGGACACGACTTTAATTTGTTGCTATCCATTATCCCAGATAGGTGTGATACGCTTTTTGTTGGGGATTTCTTCCAGCATACTTATGACACAAGCAAAGATGGAAACGTGAACATCAACCTCTATAATGACTACATGAAGTTTTTGAATAAATGGAAAGTAGCTGGTGTTTCTGTAGATACTGATACTTTGGCACGTACACATAGGTGTAATGAAGAGATTTGCTCTTTTGTGAAAACTTTGGGAATTGCGATAGAATCAACCGGAGAGGTTCAAGGTCACGTTTATGTATTGGAGAATCAGGAAGATGTGGATGAAGTGGTGAGCAATGACAGAATTCCGAAGTTGTTTTTTGAGAATAGTTCGCGATATAGGTGTGCATCAATGAATTGGGGCGCTTCTAAAGGTATAGACAATTTCGTTGACGTATGTGTGGTGCTGAATCAAAAGAGCCAAGGCTTTTTTGAGAAGGGGAAGCTTGCTGATTTGCCCCCTATGTCTAAGAATAAGCTATATGTGGCATGTACACGTGCTCATAGGCACCTGTATGTTACAAGCTACAGTTTTCTTGAAAAATACAAGATTGTCTAGTTTGGAGAATAGGCCAATAGAGATGTGCAACCAAGGAGTTGGTCTCTGTGCAGAGCTGAAGAGAAAATCTTAATTATAGAGAAACGATACGAGAATTTCAATCAAGAAATATTAATACAAAGAAGCGTTACACCTTACCTAAAACAACTGGTAAATATAAATATCAAAGACACATAATACAAACGTGCACAAGTTTAAGGAGATTTCCGCAGGGTCTCCTTTTTTTATGCCCTCATGTAGGGGCTGGATAATCTTTATTCGAGCCGCGAAGACCTCTTGCGTTTGTGTCCTCTAATTAGAACCATACGCCTCATAAAGCACCTTCTCCAAGTATGGCTTGTATTCAGTCGGTGTGCGCTTGCTGCAATACATGGCGTAGACCAGATTAGGGTACTCTTCTCTGTCCAAATGGCATTTGACTTCCAAATCATCAAACTGTTGCTGCAAGCTCCAGTCATCGCCGCGTAAAAACCATAGTCGAACTGCATGACCGTGCGGATAGGAAAGCAGAAACGACCGCCCGTTGGAACGTCACCAATCTCTACATCAGGTTCAAACACATACGACACCTTGCGCCGCCGTTTACGCGGGAGGAGTATGGGGAAGCATAGGATGTTCTTGGCTGGATAAGAAAGCATGGTATAAAAAAGTAACAAGTTCAAAAACTGAAATTCAACAACGAAAAATGACGAATTTTTGTCATTTATGGTTGTTTGTTTGGTTTTATGCGTATTTTTGCACTTGATATGACCTCCCTCGCTTCCCATTAGTTCAGCGCACCAGGGGGGTCTTCGGTTTTTATTGAGGATCCCAACTTTTGATATAAATGAGACCCTATACGTTTTTTATCTTTTTTTCTTTGCACCACAATTAAAAGCTTCAAGACCATTCTGATAAAACGCCAATAAAATCCAAAAACCAAAATCGAAACAAAGAAAATCGGCGACAAATCATCGATTTTATCGCCGATAACGGGATTTCAGACGCAAAAACCGTTTCGAAAGCCATCGGACTCAAGCCCTCATGGACCCGCGACTACCTCAAACAACTTGTGGGCGAAGGCATCTTTGAGGTGGAGGGGGAGTATAAAAACAGGAAGTATAGGATTAAGAAGTAAAAACCATTCGACAAGCCCAAATAGAACAATCAACTATGGAAAGCTTTATGTTTTTGCCTACCATGCAAACGGTCGGCTTGCTGTCGGTATTTGCCAAACGGGTGAACGAATGGATAAAAAGCCCAAAAGAGTATAAAAAACACTTGCATTTATGTAAAAAATGTGTTTATCTTTGCATCGTTTTACTTTAAAAACAGTCGTAAACCCGACTAAAATTAAAATGAATGCCGAATTATGGATATTGCAAGAAATGATTATGTCGCACAATTGGTGGCCAAAAGTTGGAATGGCAAAGTGAAGATTATCACAGGGATTCGTCGTTCTGGTAAGTCTTACTTGTTATCTCATCTATACAAACAACATCTGCTTCAGAACGGAGTGGAGGAAGATTGTTTTGCGGAGATAGATTTGGAGCTGAAGAGCAATATCGCCTATCGTAATCCGAATACGTTGTATGAGTATGTCATGGAAAAGTGCAAAGACAAGCAACGCAAGTATTATGTCTTTATTGATGAGATACAATTGTGCGCCAAAGTCAGGAATCCAAATATAGATGCTTCGTTGGTGTATGAAGAAGATCAAGACCTGCTTTGTACGACATTTTATGATGTCTTGAATGATTTGCGCACACAACCCAATATGGATGTGTATGTAACTGGTAGCAATTCCAAAATGCTTTCCAAAGACATTGTAACCAATTTTCGTGACCGAGGAAGCGAAATCAAGGTTTATCCATTATCATTTGCGGAGTACTATGCTTTTGCTGGATTGGAGAAATCTGATGCATTGGAACAATACATGACCTTTGGAGGAATGCCTCTTGCTGTGTTGGAGACAGACGAAAACGAAAAGCAAAAGTACCTGGCCGATTTGCATAAAAATGTGTTCGTTAAAGATATAGTTGAGCGTTACCACTTGAAAGATGATGTGGTTATTGATGCTCTGACGAATGTGCTTTATTCGTCGGTGGGTTCTCTGACCAATCCACATAAATTAGTGAATACCATCGGTACAATGATGTTGTTGAAGACAACAGATCCAACTATTAAAACATACTTGGATTATTTGGAGGATGCCTTTCTCTTTGCTGCGGCAGAGCGGTACGATGTAAAAGGCAAGCGGTATTTTGAGAATATCAAGAAATACTATGCTATGGATTTGGGGTTGCGCAATGCTCGCCTCAATTTTCGCCAGCTGGAACGCTCGCACCTGATGGAGAATATGATTTACAACGAATTGATTCGTCGAGGCTATCGTGTGGACGTGGGTGTTGTTGAGGTTGAACGGATGATTGAGGGCAAGCGGAAGCAAGTGCAATATGAGATAGATTTTGTGTTAAATAAAGGTTCGGAGAAGATTTATGTCCAATCTGCACTCCACGTTGATACCGCTGAAAAAAGGGAACAGGAATCTTTTTCGTTGCGCAATACCCGCGATTCGTTCCGTAAGTTTGTCATATTAGACGGCAATGCCCGTCCCTGGACTGATGAAGACGGCGTGAACTATATGGGGGTGATACCATTTATGCTGGAACCCAATCTGGTGCGCTTTTAAGATGGTCGATTGTATCCAACAATATAGGCAAGGCTATTCGGGGTTGGGTGTAATGGTTAAGACTCATACCCAAATCACACGCAAAAAGGCATATAGGACGAAATCCGCACGATGTCCTTCACTACGGAAAAGCTTTTTGGGATAGCTTCGATGAATGAAGACGAGCCTGATAAACCTACCATAAAACCCAAAAACCAAAATCGAAATGAAGAAAATCGGCGACAAATCATCGATTTTATCGCCGATAATGGGATTTCAGATGCAAAATCCATTTCGAAAGCCATCGGACTCAAGCCCTCAAGAACCCGTGACTACCTCAAACAACTCGTGGACGAAGGCGTCCTTGAGGTGGAGGGGGAGTATAAAAACAGGAAGTATAGGATTAAGAAGTGAATGGTTGGATTGGATGGGAATTTAGGGGCAGAGAGACACAAAAGGCGGTGGATATAGGGCCATTCCATCGTGCTAACGATGTGAATGAGAAAAAATGAATAAAGGAAGGAAGAATATTTGGAAGAAATATGTACTTTTGTTGTCGGAATTATTTGATATAAAACCGACAAAATGTATTGAAAAATATGTTAGAATCTATTGATGATAAGATACTTACGGCGATAAAGAAACGCGGAAGGGGTTCGGTGTTTTCGACGGAAGAGTATGCTCATTATGGAGACCCTGACGCCGTGCAGAAAGCATTGAGCCGTATGGCACGGAAAGGGGTGCTGCTGCATGTGTGTCACGGCATCTATTGTTATCCTCAAATCGACAAGGATTTGGGATTGGGCGTGCTATATCCTTCATACGAGGACATCGCAAAGGTCATCGCCAAGCGCGACAAGGTGAGGATATTTCCAGCGGGTGCATTGGCACAGAACATGTTGGGGTTGTCGACGCAAGTGCCGATGAATGTGGTGTATCTGACAGACGGGAGCAACCGTAAGGTGAACATCAAGAACGGACGGGGTATCCTTTTTCGCCATGTGTCGCCGAAGAAGCTGTCGTTTAACGACAAACTAGCCATGCTGATTACCACGGCATTGAGGGATATGGGCGAAAAGAATGTGACGGAGGAGCACAGGATTCAACTGAAGAAGGTGCTGGAACAGCACCCAGAGCCGTTTTCGACACATGACATGAAGCAGATGCCTTTGTGGATCAGGAACCTAATAACAGAAATCTATGAACAATTACATACAACTCTCTGATGCACAGAAGCAAGCGGTGCTGACGCAGTGCAAGAACATGATGGGCTTGCCTGAACAGGCCGTTGAGAAGGATTACTGGGTGACAGTGATGCTGCAACTCATCTTCGATGATTTATGGTGAGAAGCCTACTTTTGCGGAGCTGATGGAGAGCATGGCGGAGCTGGAGCGGAGGTTTAGGGAGAGAGAATGACGGTAAAGTATATCAGCGAAGGGGCAATTGATATCAATAACGCTATGAAAAATTCGGGCGAAACCCATTAGGATTCCGCCCGATTCTGTTTTAATGTAAGACCCATTCAAAACGTCTCCGGCACCCTGCCGGCCCCTTCGTCAGCCTCGAAATAAGGCCGCTTTTCGAAGCCGAACATGTTGGCAATCAGGTTGCCTGGAAACTTGCGAATGCTTTGGTTGTAAGCCTTGGCGGCTTCGTTGAAACGATTGCGTTCCGTCAGGATGCGGTTCTCGCAACCGGTCAGCTGCGCCTGCAAGGTGAGGTATTCCTCGTTGGCTTTCAGGTCGGGGTAGTTCTCTACGGAGACGATGAGGCGGTTCAGCGATTCGCCCAATTCGTCTTGTGCGGCTTGGAAGTCCTGCAGGTCGCTCTCGGTGTAGTTCTCGATGTTGACCGTGGTGGCAGCTGCTTTCTGGGCCCGGGCTTCCGTCACAGCTATCAAGGTGCCTTGCTCGTATTCCGTGTAGTTCTTCACCACGGTGACGAGATTAGGCACGAGGTCGGCACGGCGTTGGTAGACGTTCTCCACCTGCCCCCAAGCCGTGGTCATGGCTTCCTGTTTCTTCACGAAACCATTGTAGGCACCGATGCCCCAAATGAGGATGATGCCCACAATGATGGCGATAATGACACCTAATTTCTTCATGATTAGATGAATTCAAGTTTGTCCTGTGTGGTGTTCTTCTCGCAGTAGTGGCAGTGCAGCTTGATGTTGCCCTGTGCGTCCTTGATGACGGTGAACTTGGTCGGCACGTCGTGCTCCTTGTTGGTGACGCAGTTCGGGTTGAAGCACTTCACGATGTGCTCGATGCGATCAGGGATGGTCACGGTTTGCTTCCTGATGACCTCGAAGTCCTTGATTTCGATGATGGAGGCGGTGGGGGCGACGAGGGCAATCTTGTTCACGTCTTCGGGCTCGAAGTATTTGTTGGAGACCTTGATGAAGCCCTTGGTGCCGTATTTCTTGCTCTCCACGTTGGTGCCGAAATACACGGGGTTGCTGACTTTCTCCAAGCCTAAGATCTTGACGACTTGGAACACTTTGTCGGCGGGGATATGGTCGATGACGGTGCCATTCTCAATGGCGCTCACAGTCAGTTCTTTTTTCTTTTCCATAATTCTAAATTTAAAGATTTAATATTTAAAGATTTAAAATTCAATTATTTATCTTTTTCGGCAGGTTTGAATTTTGCTCCTTTGATTTCTGAGTTTTGCAAATAATCGATGAAGCTGCTTATTGATTTAGAGATTTCTTCTGATTGTGTTTTTAATGCTTCAAATTGTTCTTCTGGCAAGAAACCATAGTCAAAAGCACGGTAGAGTTGGCTTCGAGATTCTCCACAGGAGCCTTTGGCAACATAAAGAAATTGTTTAAACTCGCCATTGCCATTTCTCTCAAAGCCTTCAGCTATATTGTCCATAATCGAGCCTGATGAGGCACGGATTTGTGAACACAACCGGAACTCTTTTGAAAACTCACCTTCTTTGGAAGCCCGAAACACCTTTTTGGAGTAATCACGAGCTTCCTGCCAAATAGGTAAATCTTCAAACCTCTTGTAACTTGCCATAATTTTGAATTTTAAATTTTGAATTTTGAATTATTTCAACCCGAGTATTGATGCGATGAGGGCTTGACGGGCGTAGACGCCGTTTTGTGCCTGCTGGAAATAGTAGGCCTTCGGGTTGGCGTCGACGTCGACGTGGATCTCGTTGACGCGCGGCAGCGGGTGCAGCACACGGCAGTTGGGCTTCGAGTTCTCCAGCATGGCGTTGCGCAGCACGTAGGAGTTCTTCACCTTCTCGTATTCTTCGGGGTCGGGGAAGCGCTCGCGCTGGATGCGGGTCATGTAGATGATGTCGGAGTGTGGGATGGCGTCCTCCAGTTCGGTGTACTGGTGGTATTCGAGGTTGCGGTCCTTGATGTGCTGCTTCACCACACTCGGTAGCTTCAACTCGACGGGCGAGACGAGGTTGAACTTCGCGTTGAAGTGGCACATGGCCTCCACAAGGCTGTGGACGGTGCGGCCGTATTTCAGGTCGCCGACGAGGGTGATTTCAAGGTTTTCGAGTGTGCCTTGCGTCTTGCGGATGCTGTAGAGGTCGAGCATGCACTGAGTGGGGTGCTGGTTGGCGCCGTCGCCCGCGTTGATGACCGGCACCTTCGACACTTCGGAGGCAAAACGTGCCGAGCCTTCGATGGGGTTGCGCATGACGATGAGGTCGGCGTAGCTGGCCACCATGGTGATGGTGTCGGCGAGGGATTCGCCCTTCTGGATGCTCGTTCCGGCAGTGCTGCTGAAGCCGATGACGTTGCCGCCCAAGAGCTGGATGGCGGTCTCGAAGCTCAGGCGCGTACGGGTGGAAGGCTCAAAGAAGAGCGAGGCGATGATGCGCCCGTTCAGCAGGTTCTGGTGCGGGTTTTTCTCGAAGTCCTCGGCGATGTCGAGGACATGGCAGATTTCTTCAGGCGTGTAGTCGCTGATGGAAATCAGGCTGCGGTTTTTCAATGAAATTGACATAGGCTTATCGATTTAGTTTGTTGATATTGGCAAAAAAAAGACGGTCGACAATGTGACCGTCAATATGAAAAAGTAGGAAATTCAATTTTGTGGAACCCGTTGATTCCGTGGTGATAATCTTTTCCGATGGCTTGTTTAAGTATCTCATCGGACTGCAAAGATAGGAAAGTTTTCGGTTTGATGGTGAGTTTATGATGAAAAAAGAAATAAAAAATGAATTACATTTTCTTTCATAACGGGGCTTTCAAATAGTCAAAGACAATGGAATTATCGGTATATCTTCGATTTCGGTCGATTTTAGCTCATTTCACTATGAACGGATACTTCTTCCTGATGTTGTCGGCGAGAAACTGCGCCACGAGGTCGGTGGGGAACTGGGTGACGTTGAATACGAAGTCGTAGTTGCGGGCATCGTAACGCGACACGCCTGCGACAGTCTGCGTGTAGGTGTCGCGAGCCTCGTCGATTTTATCGATGCGCATGCTGGCAGCGTCTTCGTCCAAGGCAAACTTTTCCATGACGCGTTTCACACGGGCTTTCCTGTCGGCGATGAAGAAGATTCTCATGGCATAAGGATGGTTTCTGAAGATATGGAATCCGGAGCGCCCGATGATGACGCATGATTCCTGCGAGGCCAGGTCACGAAGAATTTGCGCCTCGGCAAGGTAGATCTGCTGCGAGGTCACCTCACGGTCTTCTTCCGGTGTGTATCCACCCCGCCCAGCTGCACCGAACTGTTGATAGAACCGGCAGAACTCATTCCACCAGTTAGGTTTGGCAGCTTTGATGCGCTGCATTTCCTCAACGGTCAGGTTGAACTTGTTGGTTAAGGTGTCAAGAATGGCCTTGTCGTATACATTGACATTAAGCAGCTCGCCGAGTTTGTAGGCAATCTCTCTGCCACCCGAGCCGAACTCGCGGTTGATGGCGATAACGAATTTCGGATTTTCCATGATGTTTCTATTGAGGTGGCAAAATTACAAAATATTTGCTTATGGAGCAAGAATGCGTTTTAAGTCGCAATTTTTCCTTGATTTTTGTTACACATTTGGGGCTTATTTACTACTTTTGCACCAATGTAAAATATTAGGTTATGTTAGAACAAGTACTAAGAGATTTATTCATAAAGTCATTCAAAGCTTTATACGGACAGGAACCGCCTGTTCAGCAGGTGAATTTCCAAAAGACGCGCCCCGAGTTTGAGGGCGACATGACCATCGTGGTGTTCCCCTTCGGGAAGCTGGCAGGGCGCAATCCTGAGCAGCTGGCCAACGAGATGGGCGCCGAGATGATCAAGGAGTCAGACATGATCGCCAAGTTCAACGTGGTGAAGGGATTCCTTAACCTCTTGATTTCCGATAAGTTTTGGATGGATTTCTTCAAGGCAAACCACGAGAACCGTGAGTTTGGCCGCAAACCTGTTTCAGGCAAGAACGTGGTCATCGAGTATTCCTCGCCCAACACGAACAAGCCACTGCATTTGGGTCATATCCGTAACAACCTCCTCGGTTGGAGCGTATCGGAAATCATGAAAGCCAACGGCAAGAAGGTGGTGCGCGTCAACCTGGTCAATGACCGTGGCATCCACATCTGCAAGAGCATGTTGGCCTGGCTGAAATGGGGCAACGGCTGCACGCCAGAGTCGACGGGTAAGAAGGGCGACCACCTCATCGGCGACTTCTATGTGTTGTTCGACAAGAAGTTTAAGGAAGAGGTAAAATCCTTGCTTCCTGCCAATTATGACACCTTGGACGAAAAAGCCAAGGAAGAAGCCAAGGCCAAGGCCGAAGCCGAGTCCACGCTGATGCAGGAAGCCCGCGAGATGCTGGTGAAATGGGAAGCCAACGACCCCGAGGTGCGTCACCTATGGGAGACGATGAACCAATGGGTGTACGATGGCTTCGATGTGACCTACAAGCGCATGGGTGTGTCCTTCGAGAAAATCTACTATGAATCACAAACTTATCTTTTGGGTAAGGCTTTGGTGCAGGAAGGACTTGAAAAAGGCGTCCTCTATCGTCGTGACGATAACTCCGTGTGGTGCGACCTCCGCGATGAGGGTTTGGACGAAAAACTCCTGCTCCGTCGCGACGGCACCTCGGTCTATATGACCCAAGACCTTGGTACCGCCCAACTGCGTGTCAACGAATACGACCCCGAGAAACTGATTTATGTGGTGGGTAACGAGCAAATCTACCACTTCGACGTGCTGAAGCGCGTGTTGGTGCGCCTCGGTCGCGAGTGGGGCAATGACATTGAACACCTTTCCTATGGCATGGTCGAGCTGCCTAACGGTAAGATGAAGTCGCGTGAGGGCACCGTGGTCGATGCCGACGACCTTATGGACGAGATGGTGGCCACGGCCAAGGCTGTCTCCGACGAACTCGGCAAGGCCAAGGACCTCTCTCCAGAAGAAGCTGACAAACTCTATCACACCATCGGCTTGGGTGCCTTGAAGTATTTCATCCTCAAGGTCGACCCGAAGAAGACCATGCTCTTCAACCCTGCCGAGTCCATCGACTTCAACGGCAATACGGGACCGTTTGTGCAATACACCCATGCGCGTATCTGCTCAGTGCTGCGCAAGGCTGAGGAACAAGGCATCAAGCTCGAAAGCGAGGTGAAGGTCAGCGACTTGCAGCCCAAGGAGAAGGAAATCATCGTGATGATGTATGGTTGGCCGATGGTTTTGAACCAAGCCGCCGAGAACCGCAGCCCCGCGATGATTGCCAACTTCATCTTCGACCTCGCCAAGGAATTCAACCAGTTCTACCAAGAGTGCAGCATTCTGAAGGAACCCGATGCCGACCGCCGTATGTTCCGCCTGCAGGTGTGCGACATGGTGGCCGCCTTGCTGCGCAATGCCTCTGAATTGCTGGGTATTGGTATGCCGAATAGGATGTAATTCAAAATTTAATATTCAAAATTCAAAATTGCGCAAGCCCCCGAATCTTTTAATCTTTAAATCTTAAATTTTAAATCTTTGAATCCTTGAATGTTTTCTACATACCCAATGCCACTGAAGGCCTGACGACCTTGCCCGAGGACGAGTCGAAGCACTGCGTCAAGGTGCTGCGCATGACCGAGGGCGAGCGATTCTGCGTCACCAATGGTGAAGGTTATCTCTTCGATGCCGTGTTGGTGGAGGCCATGCCCAAGCGGGCTACTGTCAACCTGACGAACCAGCACAAAGGGTATGACCATTGGGGCTTCAAGCTCGAAATCGCCATCGCGCCGACCAAACTCAACGAGCGCACGGAGTGGTTCCTGGAGAAGGCCACGGAAATCGGTATCGACAAGGTGAGGTTGTTCACCTCGTATCATTCCGAACGTCGTGCTGCCAATGTGGAGCGTTTCCAGAAGGTGATGGTGGCGGCCATGAAGCAGAGCATCAAGTCAAGGCTGCCGAAGGTGGAGGACTTGGTGTCGTTCGACAAACTGGTGAAGCAACCTTTCGATGGCCAGAAGTTCATCGCCTGGATTGACGACGATGTGAAAGACTGTCTCTGCGACCAATATAATAAAGGTGAAAACGTCTTAGTGCTCATAGGCCCCGAAGGTGATTTCAGCCCTGAGGAAGTGGCCTTGGCCAAGGAGAACGGCTTCGTTCCGTGCAGTTTGGGCGAGGCACGTCTGCGTACCGAAACGGCAGCCATCGTAGCTTGCCATACCATCCAACTCATCAACCAAATGAAGGGTAAAATTGCCAGCAATTTTGCCTCTAATTCAAAAAGGAACTTCTCTAATTCTGAAATTCTTGATAAAAGAAATCCGCTGAAATGAAGAAACTATTGATTGCCATATTGCTGTCCTTCTCGTTCGTTGCCTCGGCCCAGCAACTCAACATCGCCTTGCTGAAATACCGTGGGGGAGGGGACTGGTACGGCAACCCGACCTCGCTGCCCAACTTGGTGCGTTTCTGCAACCAAGAGATAGGTACCGACATCAACCCGAATGTGCCGACGGTAGATCCGTCATCGCCTGACTTGTTCAACTATCCTTACGTCTACATGACAGGTCACGGCAACGTGGTCTTCGATGCCGCCGAGGCGCAAAACCTGCGCAACTACATGCTGGCAGGTGGTTTCCTGCACATCGACGACAACTACGGCATCCGCCAATACATCGAGCCTCAGATGAAAAAGGTGTTCCCCGAATTGGACTTCGTGGAGCTACCTTACACGCATGAGATATTCCAAAAGCCATATGCCTTCCCGAATGGCTTGCCGAAGATCCATGAACATGACAACAAGCCGCCTCAACTCTTCGCTTTGATTTACGAAGGTAGAATTGTTTGTATCTTTACCTACGAATGCGACCTCGGCGATGGCTGGGAAGACCAACGCGTGCACCACGACTCGCAAGAGACGCGCGAGAAAGCCCTTAAGATGGGTGCGAATATCTTGCGGTATGTTTTTACTAAATAATCTGAATAACTAATAACTGAACAACTGACAAAATGGAAGAAGAAAAAAGAAAATGCCTCTACTGCGGTGAGCCTCTCATCGGTCGCCTCGACAAGAAATTTTGCTGCGACTCGTGCCGCAACAGCTATAACTACGAGAAGACCCACAAGCAAGTCAACGTGATTCGAAAAATCAATGGCATCTTGGCTCGCAACCATAATATCTTGATGGAGCTGAATCCGAGTGGGAAGGGCTTCGCCACCCGCCAACAACTGAACGAAAAAGGCTTTGACTTCAAGTACTTTACGAGTACTTACACGACCAAGGCCGGTGCCGTCTATCACTTCGTTTATAACCAAGGATATGTGCCAAAGGAAAACGACAATAACACTTTTGTTTTGGTACAAAATACTGATAATTAACCTAATAACAAAAAATCTAGTCTCATGAAACGTACATTTGTATTCTTTCTGATGGTCACGCTGTTTTTCAGCGGACTTCAAGCCAAACCAGTTGATGTCGCTACAGCCAAGTCACTGGGCATCAAGTTTATGAACACCAACACTGCAATCAGGTCGGCACAAGCTGATTTGGTTTACACGGCCTGCGCCGACAATGGCCAGGCGGCCTTCTATGTCTTCGGGGTCCAGCCGAAGGGCTTCGTCATCGTCAGTGCCGACGACCGCGCCAAACCCATCTTGGGCTATTCCACCGAAAGCAATTTTACCGCCCAACTCCCCGACGGTCTGATGACTTTCTTCGATAACTACAAGGCAGGCTTCAGCCAGATGTTCGCCAACAATGACGAACGTACCGAACAGGCCGTTGCCGACTGGAACAGCCTTGCCGAAACCGGTAAGTTGAGCAGTCGGAGAGCCAATCGCAGTGTAGAGCCGCTTTTGTCTTCCATCTGGAACCAGACCGACCTTTACAACAACATGGCTCCCGAAGACCCCAATTCAGTCTACAGTGGACATTGCAAATCGGGCTGTGTGGCCAATACGATGAGCCAAATCATGCGTTATTGGGAATGGCCGCGTCACGGTCAGGGCAGTCATGGCTATAATGCCAACAGCAATTACGGCAACTATGGCTGGCAGGAAGCCAATTTCGGTGAGGCAACCTACCGCTTTGAGCTGATGCCCGACTTCCTCGACTTTGCCAGCCCGCAGTCGGAAGTGGATGCCACGGCTTTGTTGGAATACCATGCTGGCGTGAGTGTCGACATGGGCTATGGTGCCAATGCCAGTGGTGCCTACTCGGAGAATGTGGGTCCGAGCATGCAAGAGTATTTTAGGTATAGCCCTGACTTGCAACACCGTTATCAGTATGACTCATTCCAATGGGAAGAAGATCTGGTCGATAACTTAGATGCAGGAATGCCCCTCTATTATGCTTCACAAGGGGATGCGGGAGGTCACGCCTATGTGCTTGATGGCTATGACGATTTCTATATGTTCCACCTCAACTGGGGTTGGGCCGGTTTTGATAACGGCTATTACACCATTGATGGTTTTTATTTGACATTTTATTCCTTTCCATGGTATCACAATGCCGTCTTTAATATTCATCCTGTTGATGAGTATTATGATGCGCCCATGGCTGTTGAAAACATAGAGGCTCGTGCCGTTTTCGATCATGGAGAGGTGGAACTGACCTTCAATCCCGTCTATGAAACTCGTAATGGGACTGCTCTTTCGAAGATTGATACAATTGTCATCATGCGCGATGGTGAAGTGGTTGAGATGATGACCGATGTGACAGACGAGGCGGTTTATTTTGATGATTATGACCTTGAGTATGGCACCTATTATTATACGGTGTATTCAGTGAACGCTGCTGGAATGAGCAAGGTGGCTCGCGACACCGTGTTGGTGGGCACCAATTGTGACTTGCGCTTTGAGTTGGCCGATACGGGTGGTAACGGCTGGGACATGTCATTCATCGCTGTGCTTGACGAGGATGGCAAGGTCTCGCAGCGAGTTGGTTTGTGGGATGGAGGTTCTGCCTCGCTGGTTGTGCCCGTGCCGAAATACCAGACCGCTACTTTCTTTTGGACCTACGACAACACTTGCTATTCGCATGGCAGCCTTTCTGAAGTGTCATACGAGATTTACGACTGGGACGACAACTTGATTGCGGCCTCAAATGGCTATCCCGAGGTAGGTGTTATTACCGAATACGAGATTAATTGTACGATGGGTTGTCCGCCTGTTTCTAATTTGAATGGTACTTACCAGTGGAATGGCAGTGATGAATTTGGTGCTCTGTTGACTTGGGATTGGGAAGGCCGAACCGATGAGTTCCAGAGTTATTTAATACTGAGAAAGGAGAATGATGCTCCTTCCGTGATTGCTGAAATTGAAGATCCATCACAGAGGTCGTATTTTGATGCCTCTAATGAGATCGGTGCTACGGAATATATCGTGCTTGTGACTTACGAGCGTCCAAACGAGTATTGTGAATCGGATCCTTCATCGGTAACGGTCGAAGTGACATCGGTTTCGGAAAGCACCTCCCATTCGATGCTTTATCCTAATCCTGCCTCGGATCGATTCACTATCGAAGGCAAAATCAAGGAAGTCAAGGCATTTGATGTCTTGGGACAAATGGTGTATCAAGGAGCGAACAATACAGTCGAAGTGGCAACTTGGCCACAGGGCTTGTATTTCATCCGTATTGTGGATGAAAATAATTCCGTAACTACGGTGAAGCTTTTGAAGCGGAATTGATTATTTTCCTAACAGCACTTCCGCAGCCCGCAAGGCCTCTGGCGTTATGCGGTCGTTGCTGAGCATCTTGGCGATTTCCTGGATGCGTTCATCGGAATTCAACAGGCGAATGTGCGACTGCGTGCGTTCGCCTTCGTTGTCTTTGTAGATGAAGTAATGGTGCTCGGCCTGGCTGGCCACCTGGGGAAGGTGGGTGATGGAGATGAGTTGCAACGCGTTGCCCATCTGTCGCATGATGCCTCCGATTTTGGCAGCCACTTCGCCCGAAACGCCCGTGTCGATTTCGTCGAAGATGAGGGTGGGGATGTAGTTGTAATCCGAAACGGCACTCTTGATGGAGAGCATCAGGCGGGAAAGCTCGCCGCCCGAGGCCACTCGACGGATGTCGTCGGGGGCAATGCCTTTGTTGGCGGAGAAGAGGAAACGGATTTCGTCACTGCCCTTGCTGCCAAAGTTGGCTTGGCTTTCCACGCTGACTTGGAACTGGGCAAAGGGCATGGCCAACTGCCGTACCAATACCATGACTTTCTCGCCAAATGCTACTGCAGCTTGGCAACGTTTGTCATGCAGCGCCTTGGCAAGCCTCGATAGTTGTTTTTCGCAGGTTTTCAGCTCTTTTTCGGCTTGGGCGATGGCCTCGTCGATGTTTTCGAAGGCATTCACCTTTTCTTTCAGGCTGTCGCGCAAGGCAATGAGCTCTTCAAAGCCACCAACGCGGTGTTTCATCATCAGGCGGCTGAGCAGGTCGTAGCGTTCCTGGAGACTTTGCAGCTGCCCTTCGTCGAATTGGGTCTCGTCTTCCTTGCGGCGCAGGTCGTAGGCGATGTCTTTCAGCTCCACCTTCAGGTTCTCGACGCGTTCGGCCAACTCCTCGCTGTCGGGCAACAGGTGCTTCATCCTTTGCAGCGTCGAGGTCAGCGCATTGACTTGTCCCAAGATGGCATTCTCCGAGTCGTCCATCAGCCCGTTGGCGGTGACGAGCAAGGTCTTGATTTCCTCTGCGTTCTCCATCATGCTGAGGGTCTGTTCGATGTCGGCGTATTCACCTTCCTTCAGGTCGGCTTTGTCGAGTTCGTCCAACTGGAATTTCAGGTAGTCGTTCTCGGCGGTGTTTTTGGTCGCCATTGCCTTCAACTCGTTCAGCTTGCGCTTGAGGGCATTGTAGTGGGTGTATTCGGTTTGGTATTCGGCCAGCAGCTCGCTATTTTGCGCGATTTCGTCCAACAGCTTCAGCTGGAAATCGGCATCGGTGAGTAGGAGGGAGTCGTGCTGTGAATGGATGTCAACCAGCTGGCTCCCAATCTCTTTCATGGTCTGTAAGGCCACGGGGGTGTCGTTGATGAACGCGCGGCTTTTTTTCTGCGGGTTGAGTTCACGGCGAAAGATGCACTCGGCTTCAAAGTCGAGGTCGTTTTCCTCAAACAAAGGCTTCAGGTTTTCGTCATCCAGCTTAAATTGGGCTTCCACCACGCATTTCTTGTCCTTGTCGTAGAGCACGCCTGTGTCGGCGCGGTCGCCCAAGGCAAAACCCAAGGCGCCGAGCAAGATGGACTTGCCCGCGCCGGTTTCGCCGGTAATGACATTGAAACCTGTCTCAAAACCGACACTCAGTTCGTCAATCAGGGCGTAATTACTGATGTGCAGTTGCTTGAGCATTGAAGAAGGACTTGTTAGAAGCCTTTGTTTTGCAGCATCTCATCGTATCTCGACGATTGTGAGGGGTCGATGGCTTTCAGGATGTTGGCGGCTTCGGTTCTGATTTTCATTTCGCCTTGCGAGAAGACTTGGATGATTTCATCGCGTTTGCTCTCGATGATGAGCTGCAGGAAGTAGCACATGGGGTTGCGGTCATACACTGCCCTGAGGTTGGAGATGGCGCCGAGTATGGCTTCGCGGCCTTGATCTGGGTGCTCAGCCATCACATCCAAGCCGGTGCGGTGATAGTCATAAAGGAACTGGCGCAAAGGCTGGTAGGTTGCATTGTTGATGTCACTGATGATGGCGTGACGGTTTTGGCGACCTGATGAACTCCATCCGTTATCAGCCCCTACATCTTGTGGTGCGGCGTTGGCAATCGTCTCAGCGATGGCAAAGAAGGGGTCGCCTCCGTTGGGGGAGAAACTGTCGAAGTCGAGACCCAGCATGACATACACGTAAAACCCAATGGTACTCGTAATGTTGGAAATGTAGGTGCTGGGGTTGAAGTCGAGGGTCTGTCCGTCGGTATACTCGAAAAAGAACTTGCGGTCGATGTAGTTGAACAACGGGGTGCTGTAGTTCGTCTTGTAGACAGGACGGCGTAATGCCACATTGATTTCAGCCGTGAAGTTGTTGTTCTCTCTTGTGAGCATGTCCACGAGTATGGAGCATTCTATTTTTTCCGCCTGCCTGAAGTTGATTTCCGTGAATTTCGTGTTGTTGATGAACTCAAAGAGAGAGGTCTGCAGGTTCTGGTAGATGGTCTTGTCGCTGCCAGGAATCTTGGCAGAACTGACACGCACATCGCATTGCAGCTCCTGGGCTTGCAAGGTGTGGAAGCTCAGGAGGCAGCAGATAAATGTGATTAGTGTAGCAAAGTGTCTTTTCATGGCTTCTCCCTTTTTTCGTGGTCTTGGATCAGAATGCTTCCTGATTCTCTTTGGCGGGATTGCGGAAGTAGATCTGATCGTGAAGGAATTCGTGGATGGCAATCAACGTGGGCTTGGGTAGGCGTTCGTAGAACTTGGCGATTTCGATTTGTTCCTTGTTCTCGAACACTTCTTCCAGACTGTCGTTGGTGGCCGAGGCAAACGACTCGATTTTTTCGTTGAGTTCAGCCTTCATCTCAGAAGCAATCTGGTTAGCTCTGATGGACAGGATGGCCACGGTCTCGTAGATGTTGCCGGTGCCTTTGTAGAACTGGTCTTTCTGACGGGTGACAACCGTCGTTTCCGTTTTGATTTTCTTGAAATCCATGGTTATTTGATGTTTTCTAATTTCTTTCTTGCTTTGGTGGCGATGTTTTGGACATCGTTGATGTGTTTGCTCTCTGGATAGAGATAAGTGAGTGCATTGCATTGTTCGATGCACGACTCGTAACGTTCACGCTGTTTTTCGGCCACGCTGTTCTCGGCATAGTCAAAATAGGTCTTGGCCATGTCGAAAATAATTTCCTCACGGTGTGTGGTGGTGGGATACTTCTTCAGCATGTTCTCAAACGAGGTGATAGCCGCACTGTAGTTCTCCATGCGGTAAAACAATCGGCAGATATTGTAGTCTTTTTCCTCCAATTTGTCGTTGAGGTTGGTCAGCAGCTGGTTGACGCGATTAAGGCTGTCGCTGTTGGGATAGCGTTCGGCGAAACTGTTCAGTTGTTTGATGGCATTGAACGTGTTGGTTTGGTCCAATCCAGGTTCAGGCGAAAGCAAATAGCTGCAATAGGCTTGCATGAAAGCGGCTTTTTCGGCGTCTCTGGAAAAGGGGTAGGTCTGAACGAAACGGTTGAAGTAGTAGCCCGCGATTTCATAGTCGTCCTGATGATAATAGCACAAGGCGGTCTTGTAAGTGATGGATTCACCTTTCGGGGTGTTGCGGAACGAGGCTTGCAGCAGGTCAAACAGCTGCAGGGCATGGTTGTAGTCGCCTCGCTCGTAATAGTCTACCGCAACTTCGTACTTCATCTCGTTGTCGGTGCTTTTCACCAAACGGTTGAAGTCGTTGCATGAGGTGAAGGCCATAAAAGCCAAAAGTGACAATATCAAAAGTCTATTTTTCATCGGGCTGCAAAATTACTCATTTTTGTGTTATTAACGAGTGTTTTCCCCTATTATTTTTCTATGACCAGTTTTTCGACTCGGTTCCCGCTTTCGCCATTGAGTATTAGGAAATAGACGCCTTGAAGCAGACTATGGGTGTCAATCTCGGTCTTGTCTTGGCAGCTTCCCGATTGGATGAGTTGTCCGATGCTGTTGTATAGCTTATAGTTGGAGTATTCATCGGCCTCAATTGTGAAGCTGTTCTTGCATGGGTTAGGATAGACCAAGGCACGCTCGGCAAAGTTTTCATCTACAGATTCTCCTCCGATGCATGTTAACGTGGCCAACCAACCGAAGAAGTTGATGTAGGTGTCGGAACTGAATGTGAAGGTCAAGGCACCTAAGGGATTGGTCGCTGTGATGCTGTCGGGAAGCTCCGAACCCGAGAACCTGCCGATGAGTGGGCAGTTTATGGAGGCGCCGTCATAGATGGAAAGCACGTCAGCGTTAGGTTGGGTCTTGAACTTAAGGAAAGTGACGCTGACATACTTGCCGCTGCTATCAGGGCGTACGGTTAGTGTGTAGTTCTCATTGCCTCCATAATGCCCGCAGTCGCCACCGGAGGGTAGCAATAACCCTCGAGAGTCGGGAAGGGTGATGTCTGCATTGTGCATGGGAATGGCGTGGTAGACATCCATACACTCGTTTTTCGTGATGGTATGGGTTTGCCCGCTGGCGTCGGTAACAGTGAGCGTGACATCGAATGCCCCAGTTTCTTCGTAGGTCACAACAGGATTACGCTCAGTAGAGGTGGCTGGTGTGCCGCCTTCAAACTGCCATGCCCAGCTGACAATGCGCAACCCTTGGCTATGGTCCCTGAACTTCATCGACGCTCCCACTGTAAGCAGTTCTCTTTCGGCTTCAAAGTTGGCCAGCACAGGGGTGTTGGGGATAGGTGTAAGTTGCACATCTTGTGTGATGGCCTCGTTGTCGTTTACGGTGAGGGTGATCGTTTGAGGTTCATAGCCATAGGCTGAATAAGTGACTGCGTAGGTGCCGCCTTTGATGGGTCGGTGATAGTCGCCCACGGGCAGATGTGAACTCACTTCCGAACCATGATGGTCGTGCCCCTCGATGCTGATGGTGGCTTCGATGGGCTCGCCCGTCTCGGCATCGGTGATGGTGCCATGTATGCCGTTGAGGCACTGCTCCATGTAGCTCAACATGCTGTTGTGGTTGTAGTTCCAGTACATGGGCATCGTCGAGGCATTGGGGATGTAAACGTTGGAGGTCTCAATCGTCACTTCGCGGCATTGGGCATAGTAGTTCATGTAGTCCTGACGGCTGCCCGAAATGGTGTACCATTGGTAACCGTTGATGATACCATGATCGGCGTCTTGGTGCTGCATGTTCATGTAGTTGGTGTCCCATTCGTGGCATTGGTCGGCATATTCGTGGCAGACCAATTTCCACCAATCGTCGTCGGCGTGGAGCGAGGGATGGGTGT
Organism: uncultured Bacteroidales bacterium; assembly: GCA_900317155.1. GTDB lineage: Bacteria > Bacteroidota > Bacteroidia > Bacteroidales > F082 > Limimorpha. Next base: position 144,769 of record ONFO01000004.1, on the reverse strand, counting down.
CCCAAGGATAGTTCACCACTTCGGAGCCAGTATGAAAGTTGGCAGCCATGGTGAACTTGTAGTCTTGCGCAAGGTTCATCAACCATAGGGTTTCATCTTGATAGCACCATTCATTGTCGGGGTGCGCTCCTTTGTCGAAGTCGGGATAGTGACGGTTAAGGTCGAGGTCATTGGCATTGTTGCGGCGGGCGCCTTGGACACTTTGGTTGCCACCGTAATAGGTGCCGTCGGGGTTGGTGTTGGGGCAGATGAAGATGTCCAAATTGTTGACTAAGTTCAAAATGCGGTCGTCATTGCTTGAGCAAAGTTCGTCGATGAGGCGGAGCATCAGCATGAAGCCGGTCGTTTCGTTGCCGTGCATGGTCGAGGTATATAGGAACTTCGGCTTGCCGTCGGGTTGCCCGTTGTTGATGCGGCAGAACATGAGTTTGCGGCCACTGGCCAAGGTGCCAAGTTCAAAATAGGTGCAACGGTCGGGATGCTCGGCGGCAAATTGCTGCATCATGCTTTCGTAGGCCTCATAGGTAGGATAAGCGTCCCAATCGTAGGCCTCGCGATGGCTGCCGTCCCACATGATGGGCGTTTCGAGCAGCGAAGGCGGCGTTTGCAACTGAGGATGATAACCGAGCTCAACAAGGATGTCGTACTGGTTAGGATTGGCGAAGCAAACTACAGTTTTTCCATCGGTGCCATCAATGGAGCAAAGTTCGCTGATGGCTTGGATTTCAGCGGGTTGACTGACCGTGAGGGTAAAATAATACTCCCCACGGCTACGCATGAGTTGCTCTAAGTCGTTTTGGCTGCTTTGGGCCATGAGGTTTCCGCATACTGTCACGACTAGGATGAACATGAAATGCCGCAAATATCTCATTTATAGCTTTATTCGATTACGATTTTTTCGGTTCTGCTACCGTTTTCGCCGATAATGCGGAGGAAATAAACACCTTTTTCTTGTTGGGTTTGGATCTGGATTGAACCTCCGTCTTTTTGACCTGCGATGATAAGCTGTCCGAGGCTGTTGTAAAGCTCAAAACGGATGGGCTCGGCGACTTCGATAGTGAAGTTGCCCTTGCTTGGGTTGGGATAGACTTGAATCTGATCCGTCTGGTTTTCATCGACATTGACTCCTGGGATGACAACGACTTGGATTTCGGCACTTTCAGTGTTGCCTTCGCCATCGGTGACAGTCACAGTAAAGACTTGGTTGCTTGACAAGGGCACGGAATTGGTGAATTGTGCCTCCGGGTCGGTTACCATGTCAGAGGGCTCCCAGTGGTAGGTGTAGTTGCCGTCTCCTCCAGTAGCATAAACGCTCAACAGTGTGCTCTCTTCTTCATGGATGGTTTGCGGGTCGGCGAAGACCTCCAATTCAATCGGTTCGGATGGTATTCCTGCGCAATGTATCGAAACTATCCAGCCAGAAGAGTTCGTGTTATAGTCGGAAATGAAATGGAAAGTCAGGGCACCTTCGGCATTGGTGGCGGTGATCGTACCGGGAGAGTTGCTTCCTGTGAAGTCACCAATCAGGGTGGCTGAGGCGTCGGTGCCATCGTAGATGTACATGTGGTCCCATCCGTCTTCCGTGCTGAACTCCGTGAAGACAGCTTCGATGAATCCACCAGGAGTAGCGGGCATGAAGGTCATGGTGTAATCTTTGCGGTCGTGATAGTTGCTGTTCGGGCCGCCGTCATCATAAAACATAGCGTTGCAGGTGGTTACGGTGCCGTTCTGCATGTTGTACGATTCGCTCACGGTGATGAAGTTGTGCTTGATGATGGTTCCAGTCTGACCCTCTCCGTTGGTGACGGTCAGCGAAACATCATAAGTGCCGATTTGGTCGTAGGTGATGCCAGTAGGATGTTGTACATTGGAAGTGGCGGGCTCACCACCTTCAAAAGTCCATTCCCAGCTGACGAGGTTAGCACCCCAAGTGTTGTCTGTGAAGTTGACACTGCCGCCAGGGGCTACATTGGTCATGTTGGCGGTGAAATCGGGGATAAGACCTTCGCCCGCTTCAAGTTGGACATCTTGAATAACTGTTTCGTAGTCATCCACCGTGATGGTGAAGGTCTGAGGGTAATAACCATTGCAGGCGTAGGTCACGTCATAGGTGCCGCCTTTGATGGGACGGTGGTAGTCGCCTGCAGGCAAATGGCTTTCAACGACAGAGAACGCGTCATCGTGGTTGGTGATGGTGATGGTGGCGTTGAGGGGTTGGTTGTTGGCCTTGTCGGTCACGGTGCCATGAATGCCGTATAAGCATTGATTCATGAAAGCAAAGATAGATTCCTTGTTGTAATTCCAGAAATTGGGAAGTTGGCTACCAGAAGGCAATTTCGAGTTCGAGCATTCGATGGTCAACTCGCGGCATTGGGCATAGCCGTTCATATAGTCCTGACGGCCTCCGCCAATCATGTACCATTGTGCTCCATTGGTGATACCGTTGTTGTAGTCATTCATGTAATTAGGATTGACCTGATGGGTGAGGTCAGCATATTCATGGCAAATCATCTGATACCAGGCATCGTCGGCATGAAAGGTATAGGTGTTGTCCCAAGGGTAGTTCATTACTTCAGCGCCGCCGTGGTAGTTGGCACCCATCACAAAGGGGATTTCAGCGGCAAAGTCCATAAACCATTGGGTTTCGGTTTGGTATTCATAACCATCGGGGTGAGGACTTCCATGTGGGTCGGCATAGTTGCGGTTCATGTCTACACCGTTGGCGTTTTCTCTTGTGGCTCCATTTACTGTATTATTGCCTCCGTGGTAGGTACCGTCAGGATTGGTATTGGGTCCGATGTAGAGGTCGATGTTATTCATCACGGTCTGTACTTCAGGTTCATCGGGATTCTCAAGCAGGTAGTCGATAAGGCGGAGCATCAGAATCCATCCCGTGGTCTCGTCGCCGTGGATGGTCGAAGTGTAGAGGAACTTGGGCTTGCCTTCTCCTGTGCCGTTGTTGAGGTGCGCAATCATGATTTTACGACCGCTGGGCAACGTGCCGAGGGTGATGATTTCGCATTTGTCGGGATGGTTGGTCTGGAATTCAAACATCATGTCTTCGTATGCCTGATAGGTCGGGTAGCTGTCCCAATCGTATTCGGCGCGGTTGCTGCCGTCCCACATAGCGACTTTCTCCAGCATGGAAGGCGGAGTTTGAAGCGTAACTTCGTATCCGAGTTTCATAAAACAGGCAAAATCCTTGTTGTTGGCGTAAGCGGTCACCACATTGCCGTCAACGCGGTCGACGGAAATGGTTTGGGCAATGGCTTTCAAGTCGTCGTTGCCGTTCAAGCTAAAAGTAAAATAGTACTCGTTGCGTTCTTGCATGAGTTGGTTTAATTCCTGCTGGCTTTTCTGCGCGAATAGATTGCCACAAACCACAGTGGCAAGCAGGATGATAAAATAGCGTAAAACCTTCATTTTGTTGTTATTTATTTGTCTTTTAATTGTTTCCATTCTTCAATAATGTCCGTCTCCACCTTTTCGTTCACGGACACTAAGGGTAAACGCAATACATTTTCACACAAGCCCATTATGTTCATCAAACATTTGATGCCCGCAGGATTGCCATCGGCAAAGATGAGTTGGTTCATGCGGAGCATGGCGTAATGCAGACGCAATGCTTCTTCTGCTTGGCCTTCCCTCATGGCTTTCATCATGCGGCTGAAAGGCTTGGTGTAGGCGTTGGCCGCCACCGAAATCACACCCTGTGCGCCAAGGGCCATCAAGGGCTGGGTGATACCATCGTCACCAGATAGCACGTCAAAGTCAGTGGGTTTGTCTCGCAAAATCTCCATGATTTGCTGCAAGTTGCCAGAGGCCTCCTTCACAGCGATGATGTTGGGATGTTGGGCCAATTCCACGCAGGTGGCAGCTTGCAAGTTGACACCCACGCGTCCTGGCACGTTGTAGACCACGACCGGCACAGGACTAGCATCGGCGATAGCCTCGAAATGGGCTTTCATGCCGCGCTGGTTGGGTTTGTTATAATAGGGCACGACACTCAAAATGCCTTGGATGCCATCGAAGTTTTGGGCTTTGATGGCTTCAATGACAGCTTGCGTATTGTTGCCGCCCATGCCAAGCAAGATAGGTAAACGACCATTGTTTGCCTTTAATATCGTTTTGATTACCAGATTCTTCTCTTCAGAAGTGAGGGTGGGCGCTTCGGAAGTGGTACCTAATACGACCAAGAAGTCGGCTCCATTGTCGATGACATGGTTGACGATTTTGATTAAAGATTCGATATCAATGGAGTGGTCCTTCTTGAAAGGAGTGATAAGGGCAATGCCCGTACCTTTAAATGGATTGTGTTTCATTATTTTTTTTCAAGTTTATGATTGCTGTCCTGCCAAAGCCTTCAAATAATTGTGAAGTACATGGATGTTTGAAACGGGGTCGGTGCCTCTTGGGTTTTCAATAACCAAGTCATAGATGCCGACATTAAGGCTTTGCTGGAAGCTGATTCTGAAATCCGATTTTGGCAGCGTGCAAAGGTAGTCGCTGATTTCGGCATTCTTGCCAGCCATGTTGATGATCATCGTGCTGTAAGGCAGCTTTTTGATGAATTCATGCTTGTCGGGTTTCAGCACACTCATGAAGCCAAAATCTTTTGGGGTGATTTCGCAGTAGAGGTCGCTTTGAAGGATGGTGTCCGACATCTGGTTGCAGAGGATGATAAAACCGCAACGGCCAACGCCAAACAAGGCTTTCACACTGCTTTCGATGTTTTTATGTATGCTTTTGTCGTGCTCGTCAAGGATGATTAAGACCGAGTTAGTCCTTTGAAGGTCGGGCATTTTCGCTGCGGTCTTTTCGGCTAGAAACTGCTCGAAGGCACGTTTAAAAGCTCTGTTTCTAAGATAAGAAGTGATTTTCATGCTGCAAATGTAGGGAAATTCTATGAGATAGCAGGATTTTTGCTCAAAAAACGCTAATTTTGCAGTATTATTTTGAAGCGGCATTTTTTGATGCTGTAGAAAACTAAAGATATGATTGTTACTATTTTAGGAAGCGGTACTTCGCAAGGTGTACCTGTCATTGGCTGCAATTGTCCCGTGTGCCAGTCCAAAGATCCGCGCGACAAACGGCTCCGTACCTCTATTCTGATTCAGACGGATCAAGTGACGGTGGCTGTGGATGCCGGCCCCGACTTCCGCCAGCAAATGTTGCGTGAAAACATCACTAAACTTGACGCAGTGATTATCTCGCACGAACATAAGGACCATATAGGCGGATTGGATGATTTACGCCCCTATATTTTCATGCAGAAAAAGCCCATGACGCTATTTGTGGCCGATACGGCTCTTCCCGAAATCAAGCGCGAGTATTCCTATGCTTTTGAGGAACATCCCTATCCAGGTGCTCCGACTTATGACATTCACCGCCTTGATGAAACGCCTTTTGACTTTGGCGATTTGCACATCATCCCAATAAGACTGAAGCATTTCACCTTGACTTGTTATGCCTTCCGCATTAGCAATTTTGCTTATGTCACCGACCTGAGCGAGATTTCCGAGGAGGCGATTGGGAAATTGCAAGGCGTTGAATATCTTGTTATTGAAGCGCTGCAAAAGAAAAAGCATTATTCGCATCTCACATTGGATGAGGCGATTGGGATTTCCCGTAGGGTGGGAGCAAAGAAGACTTGGTTCACGCATTGCAGCCACAGCATGGGCCTTGCTGCCGAAGTCAACCGCGAACTCCCCGATGGTATGATGCTTGCCTATGACGGACTGAAAATAAAGATATAGCTATCAGCCATCAGCAGTCAGCTATCAGCTCCGATTTAACCAAACTGTAAGCTGACGGCTGACAGCCAAACAATTCAACGATTAAACAAATAAACAATTCAACAATAATGAAATCCACCTATTCCCAAAGATTAATCAAACTCGCCGACCTCAACCACCACCAAACCTTCTTTGCAGGTCGTTGTTCCGAGTATTTTTTAGAGAGCTCTTATTTTGCTGTGGCGCAGTATGTTGATACGAAGGATACTGTCCTGCTCGTGCTCCACGGCATTGATTTCAAGTTCCCGATTTTTGCGGGCGACATCGTTACTTTCGAGAGCAAAGTGATTTCGGTGGGTCGCAGCACATTGACTGTATACACGAAAATGTACCGCAGCCGCGAACCCGAAAAAATTGCCGCCGATGGCTTCGCTACCTTCTCCTACTTGGATGAAAATCACCATTCCAAGCCGCATGGCATCATCATTGAACCTGAAACGGAGGAAGAAAGGTTCTTGCAGCAGCAAGCTTTGGAGGTGATGGAGGACTCGAAGAAGCGGGCGAAAGCGATGAATCAAAGGCTTTAAAGTGTTTTAGATCAAGAGGTTGCAAGTCTTCGCCCGCAATGACTCCTTTAGTGTTAAGATTGTCGTATAGTTGAATGATGGGTGATAAGTGTGACCTTCTGTCATTGCACCAATTCCTTCGGATAGCAAATGAAATGCTTCACCACGGGCTGCGAGAGCACCGAGATATTCAGTTGGTCGGAGGCCTCGCTGATGTCTTTTAGTGTGCCATCCTTGTACAAAATGTTAATGGCTGGCTTTTTGGGATGGTAGGCATGATTGGAAGAAACGCCCTGCAACAGCATGAAATCTGCCTCCTCCAACGACCAACCATACAGTCTGGCAATCTTGTTCCGAATGTCTTCGATATAGTCTGGTTCGAACTCGCCTTCACGCATTTCGATTTTGAACAAATGTCTGTCCGTCAGTCGCCTGCAAAGTTCGGAAAGGACGCGGTCTTCATTGTCGCACCAGGCTTTTACTGCCGTCATTACATCGTAGTCATCTAGTTGGCAGAACTTGTCCAGCACGAAATCGGGGTCGTCGCTTTCGAAAGGATTTTGGCTTTTCAGGAAGAACGACAGGGCAGGGGTGGCGAACAAGTCGCGATCCTGGCTGAGCATCTTGGCGCGTTTCAGGATGTTGCGCAGCATATACTCGGCACTCAACACGGCCTTGTGCATATACACTTGCCAATACATGATGCGGCGCGCCACGATGAAACTCTCCACGGAATAGATGCCCTTGGCTTCAATGGCCAAGTCGTTGTCGACCACTTCCATCATCTCCAACAAACGCTCTGCGTTCACACTGCCCTCGGCCACACCGGTGAAGAAACTGTCACGCTTCAGATAGTCGATGCGGTCGACATCCAACTGGCTGGAAATGAGTTTTGTAAGAAAACCTTTGAAATACTTTCCAGTAAAGATCTCGATGGCCATGTCCAAACGATTTTCATGGATGGCATTGAACTTCTGCATCACCTTCAACGAGAGTTCCTCGTGCGAGATGCCGTGAACAATGCTGTTCTCCAAAGTGTGAGAAAACGGTCCGTGACCACTGTCGTGGAGCAGGATGGCAATGGAAGCGGCTTCCAGTTCCTCATCCGTAATCTCATAACCCTTGCCACGCAACAGTTGTATGGCGCGTCGCATCAGATGCATGGCGCCAAGGCTGTGGGCGAAACGGGTGTGGTTGGCTCCAGGATACACCAAGTTGGTCATACTGACCTGTTTGATGCGCCTAAGCCGTTGGAAATAAGGGTGTTCTATGATGTCGAAATGCAGTTCGTCGGGGATGCTGACGAAGCCATAGATGGGGTCGTTGAAGATTTTCTTTTTGTTGGATGCGCTTGCCATGTGCCGCTAATTTTGCCGCAAAGGTAATGCTTTTTTCGTTTCAGCAGCATTAGGAAAGTAAGCCAAACGCCCGACCTCCAATAGATTCCCGCCAGCCCACTTTCTTCGTTGGAATGACATTGAAGGTCGTGCGTTCAGAACTTTATAATCAGCTTTCAGAAAGTATGTCATTCCTGCGCGGGATTGTGGGATGGCTGGAATCTATGCTTTCTGAAAGCGGCCCAAAAAAGTTCATTCTTTTATAACAAAAAACGTATTTTCGCGTTTCATATCCATAAACATTTAATCTATGGACAAAACCACAATCCTTTGGGCCGACGACGAGATTGATCTCCTGAAGCCCCATATCATGTTTCTGGAACAGAAAGGCTATGAAGTAGTTACGGCCAACAACGGCTCTGACGCCATCGACTTCGTGCGCCAACGCCATTTCGATATTGTATTTCTTGATGAACAGATGCCGGGAATTTCGGGCATCGAAGCTCTCGAAGTCATCAAACGAGAGTATCCTAACTTGCCCGTGGTGATGATTACCAAGAGCGAGGAGGAACGCATTATGGAAGATGCAATTGGTTCTAATATTGCGGATTATCTGATTAAACCTGTCAATCCGAACCAGATCCTGCTTTCGCTGAAACGCAACCTTGAGAACAAGAAACTCCGCGACGAGAAGTCGACGATGAGTTACCAACAAGAGTTCCGCAAAATCAGCATGGACCTCAACAACAACCTGAACTTCGATGAGTGGGTTGAACTATATAAGAACTTGGTGCGTTGGGAATTGGAATTGCAAAAATCGACCGACGAGGGCATCAAAGGTATCCTCGCTGACCAAAAACAAGAGGCCAACACACAGTTTACGCGTTACATCGAACGCAATTATGTGGACTGGATTCAAGGTAAGTCTGAGAAACCCGTCATGTCACATACCGTGGTGCGCGACAAGGTGATTCCGCGCCTCGATGGAAACGACAAACCGTTGTTCCTCATTGTCATCGATAACCTGCGCTACGACCAATGGAAGGCCATCCAACCGCTGATTGAGACTTATTTCCGCGTGGAGGCTGACGACATCTACTACAGTATCTTGCCCACCACGACGCAATATGCCCGCAATTCGCTCTTTGCAGGACTAATGCCCTTGGAAATCCGCCGTCGCTACCCGAAATGGTGGGTCGACGAGGAAGATGAAGGCACCAAGAACCAGTTTGAAGGCGAACTTCTCGGCGAGCAACTGAAGCGTTTCGGCAAGAACATCAAGTACTCCTATAATAAGGTGTTGAACTTGCAGGCAGGCAAGAAACTCTATGAGCAGATGGCTAACCTGATGCCCAATAAGCTGAATGTTATAGTATATAACTTCGTTGACATGCTATCGCACGCCCGCACCGAGATGGAAATCATCCGCGAACTGGCCGACGACGAGGAAGCCTACCGCTCGCTGATGTACTCGTGGTTCGAGCATTCCAGCCTCTTCGACATGATGCGCTTCATCGCCGAGAAGGGCTGCGACATGATTATCACCACCGACCACGGCTCCACCTACGTCGAGAAACCTGTCCGCATCCTCGGCGACCGCGAGGTGAACACCAACCTTCGTTACAAGTACGGCAAGAACTTGAAATATAACCCGAAAGAAGTCTTCGAGGTGAAAGACCCCGAGAAGATTTTCCTGCCGAAAGCCAACCTCAGCACGACCTTCGTCTTTGCAGGTGAGAGCGACTTCTTCGCTTACCCGAACAACTACAACTATTACGTGAGCTATTACCGCAACACCTTCCAGCACGGTGGCATCTCGATGAACGAAATGCTGATTCCGGTGACACATCTCACGGCGAAGCGTTGATTATGATTACAAATTATTAAACTAATTGAAAATGAATGAGTTTTATGTCCTTTGGGAAAAAGGAATACGAGGAGAAGTGATAGCTTTTCCAGATAATATCACTCTTGCTGAGTTTAATGTATCCCAATTTCTTAGGAACCAATTGCCAGACAAAGAGATTACATTTTCTGCTAGTTTGGGAAAGAAGTTCTTTGATTTTGTTCTAGTGTCTCCTGGATTAAACTTGATTTCAGAAAAAGTTTATAAGCTGTTTATGGATAATAACATAACAGGGTGGAAAGGAATTCCTACAGTTATTCATAAACACGAGGATTTGAAGTATTATATATTGACCGTTACGGGTAGGTGCGGCCCATTGGATAGGTCGAAGACTCAGATTGTTGATAGCACAAAACTTATTCATGGTCAGACGGTTAAGGCCAATCAAGGTCTGTTTTTCCCTGAAGACAGTTGGGATGGGAGTGACATGTTTGTATCTGAGTATGTGAATTTCACTTTTGTGACGGAAAAAGTAAAAACCATATTGGAAAAAAACAAGGTTACGAATGTAGAAATAATAAATACGAAGGAATACCAATGGCTTAAAGTGTGAGGAAAAAATGCGTGAAAAAGAGTTTCATATTAACAGCGTGGAGCAACTTTCGGAAGTGTCTGAATATTTGCTCTCCATGCGCGGCGAAGCTGACATTATTGCATTCTACGGCTCGATGGGCGCAGGAAAGACCACACTAATCAAGAATTTATGTCACAAAATGGGGGTGACTGATGAGGTGAACAGCCCGACTTTCGCCATCGTCAATGAATACGTTACGGAAGAAGGTGAATCGGTCTATCATTTTGATTTTTATCGCATTAAGAAATTGGAAGAAGCCTACGACATCGGTTTTGAGAACTATTTCGACAGCGGTAACCTCTGCCTCATCGAGTGGCCCGAAATGATTGAACCATTGCTGCCCGAAAAGTACATCCGCGTGGAGATTCAACACGGCGACATGGACGATGAGCGAAATATTAAGTGCGAGCTGATTAGCTTGTAAGTGTTTAACGTGTCATCTCCGCCATGATGATAGCACCCGCCACGGCGGCATTCAGCGACTCGGTCGCGCTCCCGCCAACATGCGGAATCGTAATCGGATGCGTGATACATGGCAGCACATCAGTTCGGATGCCATGCGATTCACTCCCAATGACAATGATGCCTTCGGGCTTTTCGTTTAGCTGAAATAGATTCTCTCCTTCGAGTAGGGCACCATACACGGCTTTGCCTTCGTTTTTGGCCTTGCGAAGATAGGCAACAAGGTCGGTCGACCAAACTTTCACCCTAAACAGCGAGCCCATCGTGGCTTGCACCACCTTGGGATTCCATAGCTCCACGCAATCGGAGCTACACACTACATCACGGATGCCAAACCATTCCGCTGTACGGATGAGTGTGCCCATGTTGCCTGGGTTGGCTATGCCATCCAAGGCCAGCACGTAGCGAGATTGCGTATTGATGTCGCCTTGTTTTGGTATTTTCACCACAGCAAGGATGCCTGGAGGCGTGTCGAGTCCGCTCATTTGTTGCATCTGCACCTCGCTGACGGGTTCGGCAGAGGTGAAAGATGGATAATCCTTAAGGAATGCCTCAGTAGCATAAAGCTCCACAGTGTCAAAGTCGGAGTGGAGCAGTTCTTCCGTCATTTTGCGCCCTTCCACAACGAAGAGTCCCAATTCTTTGCGGAACTTCTGCTGCCTGAGCGAGGCAATCTGCTTTATGGTGTTTTTGGTGATCATTTCGCGCAAAAGTACAAAAAATAGGCTGTCTCAATGAAGAGACAGCCCCAAAAATTATGAAAAAGTTTATCCTATTATTCGGCAAAGACGTTGAAGTTAATGTCAACTGCAACTTCTTTATGGAGTTTAATCTTGGCGGTGTAGTCGCCCACTTCCTTGATGGCGTCTTCGTTGAGGACGATGTGCTTGCGGTCCACTTCGATGCCGGTGGCTTCCTTGATGGCGTTAGCAATCATGATGGTGTTGACCGAGCCGAAAATCTTACCCGTGGCAGCAGCCTTGGCGGGGATTTGTAGCTTCAGGCCTTCCAAAGCCTTGGCTTTCTCGGTAGCTTCGTCCTTGATTTTTTGTTCCTTGTGAGCCTGTTGGCGCATCTCTTCGGCCAAGATCTTGCGGTTACGCTCGGTGGCGAGGATGGCGAGACCCTGCGGGATGAGGAAATTGCGGCCGTAGCCGGGCTTCACGTTGACGATGTCGTTCTTATATCCTAAGTTGATGACGTCTTGTTTCAGAATGATATCCATGTGTTGTCCTCCTTCAAATTATTTCAAACAATCTGCTACGAATGGCATCAGGGCGAGGTGGCGAGCACGCTTGACGGCTTGGGCAACCTTGCGCTGGTATTTCGTTGAAGTGCCGGTGATACGGCGAGGCAGGATCTTACCCTGCTCGTTGACGAACTTCAGCAAGAAGTCGGCATCTTTGTAGTCGATGTACTTGATGCGGTTCTTCTTGAAGCGGCAGTATTTCTTTCTCTTGGTATCGACCGCAATGGGAGTCAGATATTTGATGTCGTTGTTATTGTTCACTTGTGCCATTTTCTTCGATTTTTAATTGTTCAACATTAAGCTTGGGCTTCAGCGGCAGCTTCGGCTTTCTTGCGTTTCTTCTCGTTGTAGGCAATAGCGTGCTTGTCGAGCTTCACGGTGAGGAAGCGCAAGATGCGCTCGTCACGCTTCAGTTCGGTTTCGACATCGGCGATTACATTACCCTCGGCCTTGTACTCAATGAGTTGGTAAAAGCCCGTGGACTTCTTTTGGATAGGATAGGCAAGCTTGCGCATGCCCCAGTTCTCTTCATGAACAATCTCTGCACCATTATTGGTCAGATGATCTTCATACTTCTTTACCGCTTCCTTCATCTGTTCGTCAGACAAAACGGGAGTTAAAATGAAAACGGTTTCGTACTGATTCATAACTGAATTGATTGATTATTAAGTAATTAATGTTTAATACTACGATTCTGAAATCGTGGGTGCAAAAGTACTACTTTTTTCTTAAACTACAACACTTTGAAAGAAATAATTTTGTCGAGCACAAATTCGGCAGCATGGCCATCGCCAAAAATATTGGGAAAATCAATAGGCGGATTGCCTTTAAAATGTTGCCAAGCCTCCATGATGTGGTTCTCATTGGCATCGGCGAGGATGGCGTTGCCTGTTTCCACAATCTCTACCCATTCGGTCTCGGACCGCAGGATGATGCAGGGCTTCTTGAAGAAGTAGGCCTCCTTCTGCACGCCGCCCGAGTCGGTCATGATGAGTTGTGCATGGCGTTCCAAGGCAATCATCTCCAAAAACGATACAGGCGGAATGAGCTTGATGTTTTGACAACTGAATATTTGTTTTTGTAATTCTTCATCGAGGTTGGCTTTCGAAAGCTTTGCTGTCCTTGGATGTAGCGGTAGCACGACTTGACATTCTTCGGATAGTTTTATGATGCTTTTGAAGATGGCGTTGAGCCTTTCGGGATGGTCGGTGTTGCTGTCGCGATGGATGGTGGTCAAGATATAAGGCTTGTCGTTTAACGCCAAACGTTTGATGATGTCAGTTTTTTCCTCAGCGATATTGGCGAAATACAGACTGTTGTCGTACATGATGTCGCCGCAGTGGTAGACCTTCGGATTGTCGATGGTGTATGGCCTATCGTTGTCCAAAGGGAAACCTTCGCGTTTTAGGTTTTCTACGCCAGCAAGTGTGGGGGAGAAAAGTAAGGTGGAGCAGTGGTCGCAAACGATGCGGTTAATTTCCTCCGGCATGCTCTTGTTGAATGAACGTAAACCTGCTTCTATATGAACGATAGGCACATGAATCTTGGCAGCGGCCACGGCACCAGCCAAAGTGGAGTTGGTGTCGCCATAGAGCACAATGAAATCAGGCTGTTCCTTTATTAATATGGCCTCGATGCCTTCAGTCATGCGGGCGGTCTGCACGCCGTGCGAGGCCGATCCGACGTGCAGGTTGTAGTCGGGACTCGGGATTTGCAGTTCGTCAAAAAACACCTTCGACATGTTGTCGTCATAATGCTGTCCTGTGTGGACGATGACTTCCTGTATCTGATTCGCATAGTGGTTCCTGATGGCGCGGCTCAATGCGGCAGCCTTGATGATTTGGGGCCTTGCCCCGATGATGGTTACGAGTTTCATGTGAGGTTTGCGTTTCAGAGGGTCATTTCTCCGTGGTCTCGGAAACTGTGATAACGTTCGTTGCCAATGATGATATGGTCGATGACATTGATGTCTAAGAGTTTGCCGGCGGCAATCAGTTTTTTCGTCAGTTGTCGATCGTCTTCGCTTGGGCGTGGATTGCCTGAAGGGTGGTTGTGGCCCAAAACGATGCATGTGGCATTGAGGATTAAGGCGTTTTTGAAGATGATTTTGGGGTCGGCAATGACGGTAGTGGTACCCCCATTGCTGATGCATTCCACTTTCAGCACATGATTGCTTTGGTTGAGATACATGACCAAGAAATGCTCTTGCCTCATGTCGTCAATGTAAGGAAGAAACCGCTCAAAGGAGTCTTTCGAGTCTTTTACCTCAGAAGGTAGACTGGCCTCTGCTGCGCGACGGCGTTTACCAAGCTCAAGTGCCGCTAAGATGGTGATGGCCTTGGCTTCGCCGATGCCGTCGTGTTGGGTCAAGTCGTCAATAGTGAGGTTAGATAGCGTGATGAGGTTGTTGCCGACGCTGTCGAGGAGTGCGCGAGCCACATCCACTGCCGACATGCCTTCTTTACCTACGCGTAAAAGTATGGCCAATAATTCAGCATTGCTGAGTGCAATCTTGCCTTTCGACATCATTTTCTCGCGCGGGCGGTCGTCGGCAGCCCAATCCTTGATGGTTTTTTTCTCGGTCATGGCTGAAATGTTTTGTTTCGGGCGGTAAAGATAATCATTTTGGGATTACCTCAACCAAAAAAGCCTCTTCCACTGTGTAGAAGAGGCACCAACATGTATGAATAAAACTTCCAATTATGCCAATTTTGCTGTGAACTTCGACAGCTTCGACTTCAGGTTGGCGGCTTTGTTCTTGTGGATGATACCACGCTTGGCCACCTTGTCGATGATGGAGAACAACTTCGAAAGTTGACCTTCAGCTTCCGACTTGCTGGTTAAAGCCCTGAATTTCTTCACTTCGTTACGCATGTTCTTGGCGTAGTAACGGTTGTGCAAACGTCTCTTTTCAGTCTGACGAATTCTCTTTAATGCATCTTTGTGATTTGCCATATCTTTTATTCCTTTTTTGCTTTAATTCTTCTTAAATCGGGCTGCAAAATTACAACTTTTCTCCGAATTGAGACCCAAAAAGAAGAATTTTTTAATCAAAAATGTTTAATTTGTTGATTTTCCGATAAATGCCATCTTTTCTTCATTGTCTCGGCGTATGATTTCGTCTAACCTAATAGTAATAAAGGTGTTTTTCTCCAAATCTTTAGCGTTGAGGGTGATGGGGATGTAGTTTTCGCCATAGCCTCGTGCCACTCCTTTGCTGTCGATGCGTTCGATTAGCATCCTTTGATTTCGACCTTGCATCGATTCATAATACTTGGTCTTGTTTTCCAAGGAAATCTGCCGCATAATTTCGCTACGTTCGGTTTTCACCTTTTCTGGAATTTGGTCGGGCATTACGGCGGCCTTTGTTCCTGTGCGCACCGAATACTTGAAGGTGTGGATGTGGCTGAAGCCGATTTCCTTCGCAAAGTCACAACTTTCCTTGAAAGTGGTTTCGGTTTCGCCTGGAAAACCCACGATGATGTCGGTGGTGAGGTTGAAGTCGGGACGGAAGGCCTTGATGCGTTGGCACATGTCGCGAAACTGGGCGACGGTATAAAAGCGGTGCATCCGTTTCAAGGTGTCGTCGGAACCGCTTTGCAGGCAGATGTGCATGTGAGGTGCAAGTTTCTCGTGCTGGAAGAGCTGCAAAAAACGGTCGCTGAACCGGTCGGGCTCGATGGAGGAAACGCGGACACGGAAATCGCCTTCGATTTCCAGAATGTTTTCTACAAGTTGCTCAAAATTAGTGCCCTCAAATTGGTATCGTCCCATGTTGACACCCGTCAATACAACTTCCTTGAAACCATGGCTTACGACTTTGCGAACGTTGTCATAGATGTCCTCAGCGGGACGACTCGTCGCCCTTCCACGCACCATCGGGATGATGCAATAGGAGCAGAAGTTGTTGCAGCCGTCGTGGATTTTAATGAGGCTGCGGGTGTGGAAGGTATCAAAAGCGGGTCGGTAGCTGAACAGGTCGCGGTCGAAGCCTTCGGGGTCGCTGTGACCCGTGCGGAAATGCTCGTTGATGATGTCGAACAAGGCGGCTTTGCGCTCGTTGTCGATGACATAATCAGCGATGCCCGATTGCAGTAACTCCTCTTTCCTATGGTTGACCATGCAGCCTGTGACGGCAATCAAGGCCTCGGGGTGCTTGCGTCTAATCTGTCGGATGGCCTGACGGCACTTTTGGTCGCTCGTATTGGTGACGGTACAGGTGTTCACAACGAAAATGTCAGCTGTGCTATCGTCGTCAGCAATCTCATAACCTTCCGCCTTGAACCGCGACGCCAAAGCATCGGTTTCATAGAGGTTCACTCGGCAACCTAAGGTTTTGAAGGCAATCCTTCTCATCCCATCAACTCTCCTTCAATTGATAACGGCGAAGCCGAAGTCACCTTGACATTCACAATCTGCCCAATAAGACTAGTGTCTTTTGAGGCGAAGCGTATTACAATCTTACCTTCAGTATGGCCGGTGAGGTAGCCGTTCTTGCGGTCCTGGCTCTCTACTAGCATCTTGACAGTCTTTCCGATGAGACCTTGGTTGTAAACAAGGCTGTGTTTCATCAGTTCCTCAGTGAGGCGGTGGTAACGCTCACGCTTCACTTCCTTCGGCACGTCATCGTCCCATTCCGAGGCCACAGCGCCTGGACGTACACTGTACTGTGCAATGAATGCCATGTTGTATTTGAACTCTTCCATGGCTTTGCGTGTGTTCTCAAACTCCTCTTCGGTCTCGTGGGTGAAGCCCACAATGATGTCGGTGAAGATGGTGGCGGTGGGCAGTTTCTCTCGGATGGTCTGGATGATATGTCTATAGGTGGCCAAATCATGGTGGCGGTTCATGCGTTGCAGCATGTTCTCGTCGCCTGACTGGATGGGGATGTGGATCTGCTTGCCGAGGCAGTCGTATTGCGCCATCACCTCGATGACGTCGTCTTTCATGTCGCGGGGATGAGGTGCAGTGTAATATACCCAGAACTCCTTGCCGCTGGCCTTGCCATATTCACCCACGCGGCGTAATAGTTCGGCAAAGTCAATCTCTTCGCCTTTCTTGTCAAGACCATAGGAGTTGACATTTTGTCCCAACAGCGTGATGCTCTTGTAACCTTTCTCAACCAAATCCTTCAGCTCTGCCAAAATCTCTTCCGAGGGACGCGACACTTCGCGACCACGGGTGTAAGGTACGGCACAATAGGTGCAGAACTTGTTGCAGCCGTTCTGGATTGGGATGAAGGCCTCAAAACTAGAAGTCTGTGTCGGTGTGATGGCCCAAAACTTGTCCATGTTGGCCGACGGATTGATTTTGTCGTCCTTGTGGAACAATGGCACCAATGGCTTGACAACGGGCTGGAATTCAATCTCTTCTCCAAAGTGCAACGAGGCTGGGGTGACGATGCCGTATTGGCGGATCATATCCGGGAAGTTGGGCAACTCGTTCATGGCGAAGACCAGGTCGAAGAGCTTGAGGAAGCGCAGACGGTCGGCGGGCAGGATGCAGCCCGACACGAAAGTGATGACGTTTTGGCGGTTCTTCATGGCGTTCCATTTCTCGATGCGGCCATACACCTTGTCGATGCCTTTTTGCCGCACCGAGCAGGCGATGATGCCTAGGATGGTGGCTTCGTCTTCATTTTCGGTCTGGACGAAGCCCATGCCGTTGAGTACCGTGCGGACGCGCTCCGTGTCGCTCAAGTTCATCTGGCAGCCTAAGGGGAGAAGATAGTATTTCATTTAATTGATAATTGACAATTTGTAATTGAAAATTGGACTGCAAAAGTACGCTTTTTTTGGTCAGTCGTATATCAAGTTGATGATGTCACCGATTATTTCGTTACTCGAATCATATTTGGGTGATGACTTGGTGCTAGCGCCTTGCAGCAATTGTTCTGCCTGTTTGATAGTCTCAGGCTCAAGACAATCCGAGGCGATTTGAATGTCTTTGATGATAGCATTAGCTTCATCGATTTGCAGCGCGATTTCCACGCCACCCCAAGGGAAACGGGCTTTTTTTGTGGTCTTGAATTGCTTCCAACGGCCGAAAAGGAAATCGTTTGAAGAAATGTGCTCTCTGATGGCTTGCACCTCGCTATTCTTAATAAAGGTGTCGAAGTCAAGCATTTCCGCCTTGCCACCATAAACTTTTTCAAAGGAGGCAATCAGAGGCTGTTTGATGTTCTCTGAAGTCAATTCTGGCACGGCTTCGCTGAGGTTGATGACCCTTGAGGCCACACTTTTCACGCCGTTTTTCAAGAGTTTGGCTTTGTCGACGATGAGGTAGCGTTGCATCAACTCTCCATCGGTCTTGATGAGGATGGTGCCGTGGTGCAGGTTGTTTTTCTGACCTTTCGCGAATGCGTTGCCGCTGAACTTGCGCCCGTCGTAGGTGAGGTCGTTGCGCCCAGAGATTTCGGTTTGCAAGCCGTAGGAGAGGAGCGCATCCTGGATAACGGAGAGTTGTTTTCGGACGTCGTACAATGATTTGTCCACTATAAACGAGAAGTTGATGTTGCCCAAGTCGTGATACACAGCACCACCTCCCGTGCCGCGCCGCATGAGGTGACCGCCTTCATCGAGGAGCAACTTGACATTACACTCCGAATAAGGGTTTTGGTTGTAACCAATGACGACGGTCTGCTGGTTTTTCCAGAGATACATAGTGGTAATGTCTTCCTCTTGGTTGTCAGTGAGATACTGTTCGACAGCGCGATTGAGAAAAGGGTCGTATTGGTTGCTGACGACGACTTGTAGCTTGTTCATAGCACTATAGTTGACAATAAAGCTTGGTTGGTAGTCTCTCCGGGATTTGAACCCGAGTTACCAGGATGAAAACCTGACGTCCTGACCAGACTAGACGAAGAGACCACTTCGTGTCATTTTTGACGCTGCAAAAGTAGAGAAAAAATCGATATCTACAATGTTTTAGTTGAAAAAAAACTCAACTTTTTTGTAATTCGTTGATTTTTAATTTGGTATATAATGATAATTATTCAAATAAAAATGAAACTTGGAACAACTTGTTACGGAGTTTTTCAATGGGGGCCGTGTAAATGAACGCTTCATCCTTTACAATGTCAAGTAAACCATAGCTCATCTTGACTTCTATGCCCATCTTGAACCATTGGTTGTAGATGTCGAAACCTACACCGAGCTCAGCAGCGAAGTCGAAACGCTTGGTAACCAAGTTGTTGATGAATTCCTGGCCGTTGATGTTTTCTTTATTGTCTTTTTGTGAGGCTAAATCCAGTTTCGGATTAACACCTCCGAAGACATAAGCTCCAATGTTGTTATAGCGTTTCGAACGGTATTTGATGTTGAGGGGGAACTCCACGAAAGTGGTGCCAATCGACTTGGTAAATTTATGCATGTATGTAGCACCGTTGTTTCCTTCCAACATAAGCGTATAGTCCAAACGTCGTTCACTAAAGCTCAAAGAGGGGATGAAACGCAGGTCGAAATAGCGACCTAGACGCTTGCTGCCAATGATGCCTACTGTGAAGCCCGGTGTTTGTTGGGTCTCAATGTTGTATACGTAAATGCATTTTGTCTCTGATTGTGTGAATAGTTGCGTAGGCCAATTGACTACCGGCCAAGAATTGGCAGGCTGAATCTTGTTCTGGTAATTCTCTACTGTCTTTACCGTATACATCATTTCGTTGAAAGCCAGAAGAAAACCGAAATGATAGGGCTCTTGCTCGTATTTAGGCAAGTAGTGGACGACTCTGCGTTGGGCTTGGACGGGGATTACCGTTGCGGCGAGCAACAACGCAACAGCCAGTATTTTCAATGCTTTTTTCAAGATGCAATAGTTTTAGACATGTGTTAAACGAGATCCCCCTGCTTTTATTGCATGGTAACGGCTGCAAAAATAGGAAAAAAAGGAATACGTTTTATTGCTTTTCGGCCGTGTAGAGGGTGGCAATGCCAAAAGATAACGGTTTTGCCATACCGTTTTCCAGCCCCTTTTCAGCTAGCATCCGAAGAAAATCCTTGGGTTTCGGAAATTGTTCCACCGACATAGGAAGATAAGAATAGGCATTTCCGTCTTTTGAAACGGCTTTTCCTATGGCGGGAAGCAGATGCTTGAAATACAAAGCGTAAAGTTGTTTGATAGGAAACCTTTCAGGCATCGAAAACTCCAATATGACTGCCCGGCCATTGGGCTTCAAGACGCGATGGATTTCCGAAAGACCTTGTTCCAAGTTCTCAAAGTTACGGACGCCGAAAGCCACTGTGACGGCATCGAAGCTGTTGCTTTCAAAAGGCAATGTGGCAGCGTCGCCAAGGCGCAATTCAACTTGGTTTTCGATGTGTTGCTTCGTGGTTTTGGCTTTGCCAATTTCCAACATCTTTTCTGAGATGTCCATGCCGATGATATGGGCTTGTGGATTGCGTTTCGCCAAGGCAATGGCCAAGTCAGCTGTTCCCGTGGCAAGGTCCAAAATGGTTTTCGGCTGGCTTTTTGTGACAGTTTTGGCGGTCTTCTGTCGCCACACCTTATCTATATTAAGGGAAAGCAGGTGGTTGAGCGCATCGTACTTGGGCGAGATGCGGTCGAACATCGCGGCGATGGGAGTGGCGCTCATTTCAGGTAAGGACTTATTTTTTCAATGATGAACTCGGGCATAATACCGTTCATGCAGGCGTAATCACCGCGAAAACAGGGCTTGTTGCCGTACACCGAGCATGGGCGGCAAGGCAAATCCAGCTGCACACAATCACTCTCTTTTTGGTTCCAGCCTTTGAAACCCGCGTAAGGATGTGTGCCGCCCCAAATGGATACTACGGGAGTCCCGACTAAGGAAGCCAAGTGCATGTTGGCCGAGTCCATGGTGAGCATCACATCGAGCTGGCTCATCAGGGCGAGCTCACCATTCAAACCTTGCTGGCTTTTGGCGGGTCTCACGTTATTGTATTTGCCGCAAAGGCTTTCAATCTGTTTGTTTTCGGCTGTCCCGCCTCCAAAAAGGAATACGGTTGTGTTTTTCCTTTCGCTCAAGGCCTTGATGACCAGTTCCATTTTCTCCATGGGATAGACTTTGGCCTTGTGTTTTGCAAAAGGAGCGATGCCAACCCAAGTCTCATTGTTTGGTTTTTGCGTCTCGCAAAAACTGGAATAGTCAAGTTTGACGAATTGTTGCTTTATCGGGAAACCTAACTGTTCCAACACTTTGGCATAGCGTTCAAATGAGGTGGCCTGTTGCACAAAAACCTTATTTTTCTGTCGCGTCAAGGCCATTTTGCCTTTGCGCCCCTTATCAATTTTGGCGACTTTTTTTCGGTGCAGACAACCCTCAGTACGCAACCACCAAGTGCGTAGCACGCCATGGAAATCGGCGATGTAGTCGAAGTCGCTCAGATGGGCATCGCGCCAAAGGCGACAGAGCCCAAGCAGGCCTTTGTGACGACCTTTCAAGTCGGCGGAAATGGAATGCACATTTTTCGGCATCCGCTCAAACAAAGGTCTCGCCATCTCTCGGCTGAGCATGGTGATGTCCAAATCAGGATATTGCATGGCCAAGTCGTGGACGACAGGCACCGTCATGACGATGTCGCCCAAGGCAGAAAACCGAATAACTAAGATCTTTTTCATTTCTGCCCGTAAAGCACAGGATTCAGCGCAGGGTCGTTGTACATTTTCATCTGCTTGTAGACCTTCATCACCTTCTCGCCGGTTTTATAGCATTCCATCAGCTGGTCGATAGCAGTGCAAAGGTCTGTGTTTTGCTCCTGCAAAACGCGAAGTTTTTCCTCGCACTTGGCCTTGTGCTCTTCACTGACATCGGTGCGTTCCACCTCGGCCTTCATGTGGTATATCTTCAGTTGCAAAATTGAAAGGCGGTCGATTGCCCAAGCGGGGCTTTCCGTGTTGAGAGTGGCATCAGGCTGTGGCTCCACACGCTGGAACAGAAGCAAATAATAGCCATCAATCATCTCCACGATGTCTGTCCTGTCTTGGTTCGACTTGTCGATGCGGCGCTTCAAAGCCAAGGCCTCTACAGGGTCGATGTTCGGGTCACGGATGAGGTCTTCTAAATGCCACTGCACCGTGTCAATCCACACCTTATTATAAAGGTACCATTCGATGGTAAGCTTTTCGTAAGGGTTTTCGCATGGATGGTTCACATCGTCAAATTTGTGGTAATCGGCGATGGCTTGGTTGAAGATAGGGAGGATAGGTTCGGTGGAGAGAATGATCATAAGGGTGTGTTTTTAATGCTGAATGTAGAATGCTGAATGATGAATACAAGGCATAGCTCATTCAGCATTCAGCATTCATAATTCAGCATTCTTTTATTTAATGCAGCTTGGCCAAGGCAGCCTTAATGCGCCTCACGGCTTCGATGAGTTTGTCCTCGCTGGTGGCGTACGACAGACGGATGCAGTCGTCGTTGCCGAAGGCATTACCAGCCACACAAGCCACATGGGCGTTGTAGAGCAGCCACATGCAGAGGTCGTCACTGCCCTTGATGACAGTCTCGCCATCGGTCTTGCCATAGAATGACTTCATCTCGGGGAAGACATAGAAGGCACCGGCAGGCGTGTTGCACTTCACACCAGGAATCTCGTTCAACAGCTTCACAAAGGTGTCGCGGCGGTGACGGAAGGCAGCCAGCATGTCTTGAATCTCTTTGGAGTTCTCGGGGCTGAGCTCCATGGCCTTGGCGGCAGCGGCTTGTGCGATGGTGCAGATGCCGGAGGTGATTTGGCCTTGAATCTTGTTGGTGGCCTTCACGATGGCTTGGGGTGCAGCGATGTAACCGATGCGCCAACCCGTCATGGCATAACCCTTAGCCACGCCGTTGACGAGGACGAGGCGGTCCTTTAGGAACTCAAACTGTCCCATGCTCTCGTGTTTGTGCTCGTATTGGATGAACTCATAGATCTCATCGGAGATGATGATGATGTTCGGATATTTCTTCAGCACTTCTGCGATGGCAGCCAGCTCAGCCTTGGTGAAGACGCTGCCGCTGGGGTTGCAGGGCGTGTTGATGAGCAGGGCTTTGGTCTTGGGAGTGATGGCCTTTTCGAGTTGCTCGGCAGTGATCTTGAAGTCGTGGGCCATGTCGCTCTTGACGATGACGGGCACGCCGCCAGCCAATTTCACCATTTCGGGGTAGGAGACCCAGAACGGGGCGGGGATGATGACCTCGTCGCCGTCGTTGACGATGGCTAAAAGCACGTTATTGATGGCCTGCTTGGCACCGTTCGAGACCAGCACGTCAGTCTCTTTGTAGTCGAGGCCGTTGTCGCGTTTCAGCTTGTTGGCGATAGCCTTGCGCAATGCGGGCGTGCCTGGTACGGGCGGATAGTGCGTGTCGACCGGCTTGCTTGGCCGATTCGGGCGTGTTGAAGTCGGGTTCGCCGATGCTCAGGCTGATGACGTCGATGCCTTGGGCTTTCAGTTCACGGCTCTTGTTGGTCATGGCCAAGGTAGCTGACTCAGCCATGTTCAGAACTCTGTTGGAAAGGATGATTTCGCTCATGATTTATGATTAAATGTTGATTATAATTGTTGAATTGAAAAGGCAAAGGTAGGCCTTTTTTCGATAAGGTCGGCAGAAATGCTGAATTTTATTCTTTTCTCGTAGATAATGACAGTTGAGGCGAAAAGAAACGTGTAATTGGAAGGTCGATTAGCGATGGTTTTAGTTTTTTTTTCTAGTTTGTTGGCTTTGTGTAATGTTTTTTTCTATTTTTGTCGCCAAATAGAAATGAATTTGGCGCGATATTTGCTTGTGCCAAAGGAAAATAGTTGAAATTATGCGCAATAAAATGGTAAAACATTTAATGACGGCGCTCCTAATTATTGTTGCAGCGCCATTTGTGAAGGCTCAGGTGCATGTGGGCGACATTCTTTGCGAAGATGGTGCCGTCGTCAGTCCCGCCAATCTAGTAGTTTCGGAACATAACGCCATTGGTGTGGTGTTTTATGT
This sequence comes from uncultured Bacteroidales bacterium, assembly GCA_900317155.1. Lineage (GTDB taxonomy): Bacteria > Bacteroidota > Bacteroidia > Bacteroidales > F082 > Limimorpha. Next base: position 120,999 of record ONFO01000004.1, on the reverse strand, counting down.
GGATGCCACAAAACAGCATGGCTGGGCAGTTGGGCTGAAGGATTTGGGCGAGTATTCATGGGGTCCCAACAGCAAAGACACGCCACTACGCAACTGCTCGAGCAGACAACAAGCTCTGAATGATTTAGATGGTTATTCCAACACTAAAACCATAATTGAGGGTGGGTACGACCTTCCGTTTCCAGCTTTTGATTCTCTTGACTTCGAAAATGGTTGGTATTTGCCTGCTATAGGTCAGCTGAAACGTCTCTATTCTAAATTGGACAAGGTGGATGAAAGTCTTTCAGCAGTCGGAGGCACACCTTTTTCAAATAATGGTGAATGGGAGTATTGGTCGTCAACCGAAAACTACATCTGCAATGCATGGTTTATAGATTCTTTTGGTAAGCTGCACTATAAAGACTATAGTTTTAACGGCAACAAAGATGACAGAAGATTTGTTCGCGCCGTTAGGAATTTCTAATGCCGGGTTCTCAAGTAAAAATGCCTCTGTACACGACCTTGTGCAGAGGCATTTTCTTTTTTTTGGCCAATACCATAGATGAGGTTGTCCATTTATACTATTAAAGCGGTGCTAATTATGTCAGTGACATTTGTGGCAGCAACTACCGTGATAGTCGTGACATTTTGAGCACGGTTCCTATCACGTTAAGCGAGCGAATGTCATTTTTGAAATCGAACTTACACGGTCTTTTATAAAACAACAATACTATCCGCCGTGTAAGGCTTGATAAATGCAGATATGGTAAATTGTTGAAATTCCAAAATTATCCTTATCTTTGCCGCAAATTATAACGAACAATGAACAATTGGATTATTATCATAGCCTTAATGTCCGCAGGTCTCCTGCTGATGGTCGCGGCTGTGATTGTTTTGCTTCGCTTGTCGAAGATGAAAGACACTGAACTGCGCAATAGCGGCAAAATGGAATTGAAGGTGCAAGCCCTCAAAATCATCATGCCACTCAAGGTGCAGGCATATGAACGTTTTTTGCTCTATCTTGAGCGTGTACAGTTGCCTCAACTGGTGAAGCGCGTCTATACCCCTGGCATGGAAAAAGGGACCTTTCATCTCATACTCCTGCAAAATGTGCGCGAAGAGTTTGAACATAACCTTGCCCAGCAGTTGTATGTTTCCAATTCCACTTGGATTGCAGTCGTTAATGCCAAAGAAGAACTTGTCAATCAAATCAATACGACTTTCGAGCAACTGAAGGACGAAGAGGATGTGTCCATCTTGGCTCAGAGCCTTGTGGCTTTGCCTAATCCCATGGTGGAGCAGGCCGTCGCCGTCTTGAAGCGTGATTTTGAACGTTTGCTGTAATAAACAGCAGTTATTTTCGTTCAGTTACAAAAACTAGAGCAATGAAATTTTCCGCTACCCAAATCGCCGGAATCCTTGAAGGCAAGGTGGAAGGCAATCCCAATGTCGAAGTCTGGAACGTGGCCAAAATCGAAGAAGGTGCGCCAGGCATGATTAGTTTTTTGGCGAACCCGAAATACACGCACTATATCTATGAAACACAGTCGAGTATTGTCATCGTGAACGATGATTTCGAGGCGACGGCTCCCATTCAAGCCACCCTGATTCGTGTGCCTGATGCTTACGCCTGCTTTGCCAAATTGCTTGCGTTCTACGACCAAATGACGCAAAACAAGCAAGGCGTTTCGTCTTTGGCTTTTATTTCAAAGTCTGCTCAATGCGGTGAGAATCTGTATCTTGGTGAATTTGTCTTTGTGGGCGAGAACGCCAAAATCGGGAACAATGTGAAGCTTTATCCCCAAGTGTATATTGGTGATGGCTGCATCATTGGCGATAATACAGTGCTTTATCCAGGCGTGAAATTATATAGGAATACAGTTATTGGAAAGAATTGTATCCTTCACGCTGGTGCAGTACTCGGCGCCGATGGTTTTGGCTTTGCGCCTCAGCCAGATGGCCATTACGAGAAGATCCCTCAAGTGGGCAACGTGGTCGTCGAGGACAACGTGGAAATTGGAGCCAATACAACCATCGACCGCTCCACGATGGGTTCAACGCGCGTTCATAAAGGTGTGAAACTCGATAATCTGGTTCATCTCGCTCATAATGTTGAGGTTGGCGAAAACTCTGCTTTGGCAGCCCAAGTGGGCGTGAGCGGATCGACACATCTTGGAAAGAATTGTGTGGTGGGCGGACAGTCCGGCTTTGTTGGTCATATAAACATCGCCGACGGTTCGAAGTTTGGCGGACAAAGCGGTATCATGGGTAGCATTAGGGAGGAAAATAAGGAGTTTATGGGCACGCCTATACAGCCCTTACGCCAGTATTTAGTTTCAAATGCCCGCTTCCGCCATATTGACGAGATGGCTCGGAAATTGGAAAGACTTGAAAAGGAATTGGCTGATTTGAGAAGCCAAAAAGAGGGAAAGTGAATGCTGTTGGAGGTTTTTTTTTGGAGATGATAGAATAATTCCTATCTTTGCACGTTTTTTGTGGAAAAGATATCCACGTATTTGATTTTTTTATGGAGAAACAATGTACGCTCAAAAATAGAGTCAGTGTCAAAGGAGCAGGCCTCCACACACGTCAGTGCGGCACCCTCACCTTCAATCCGGCTCCCATAAATTCTGGAATTCGTTTTCGTAGAATTGATTTAGAGAACCAACCTATCATCGAAGCTGATGTCGATAATGTCATTGATACCGCCCGTGGTACCACGCTTGGTAAAGGCGGAGTAAAAATATATACAGTTGAACATGTATTGGCTTCTTTGCGTGGTATGGGTATCGATAACGTGTTGATTGACATCGATGTGGAAGAGACTCCTATCATGGATGGCAGTGGCAAGTATTTTGTTGAGGCTATCCATAAGGCGGGCATCGTTGAGCAAAATGCCCCTCGCAATTATCTCGTTATTGAGGAACCGATTTCCTATAAGAATGAAGTCTTAGGCATCGAATTGAAAATTGAGCCTGCCGATTCTTTCCAAATTGACGTAAAGGTGAAATACAATACCCGAGTGCTTGATGAACAACACGCATCATTGCACAATCTCAAGGATTTTGAAAACGAGATTGCACCTTGTCGTACATTTGTGTTTCTTCATGAGTTGGAGACGCTTATTAGCCGTAACCTCATCAAAGGTGGCGACCTGACCAATGCTATCGTGTTCGTTAATCGAAACGTCTCTGCAGAAGAGCTAGACCATATTGCTGCTTTCTTCAAGAAACCTAAGGTCGTGGTCAAGGAATGTGGTATCTTGAATAATGTTGAGCTTTATTTTGACAATGAACCGGCTCGCCACAAGCTATTGGATGTCATTGGTGACTTAAGCTTAGTTGGTCGTCCAATTAAGGGTAAGGTGACTGCCGTGAAACCTGGCCATTTCTCCAACACAGCTTTTGCAAGAAAAATCAAACACACCTTATTATATTAAACATGAACCAACCTTTAGCCTATATTCACCCAAATGCCCGTATCGCGGAAGACGTGAAAATTGAGGCTTTTGCATGGATTGGTGAAGATGTGGAGATCGGTAGCGGTACTTGGATCGGACCTAATGCTACCATCATGGACGGAGCCCGTATTGGGAAGAACTGCAAAATCTTTCCTGGTGCAGTCATCTCAGCTATTCCCCAAGACTTGAAATACAAAGGTGAGACCACCTATTGCTATATCGGTGATGGCACCATGGTGCGCGAGTCGGCGACAGTCAACAAAGGCACAGCCGCTTCAGGGAAGACCGTGGTGGGTAGGGACTGTCTTTTGATGGCTTTCACTCATGTAGCGCATGACTGCTACCTTGGCGACCATGTCATTATGGCCAATGCCGCCACACTCGCAGGTCATATCACGGTGGATGATTGGGCTATTTTTGGTGGATTGGCTGCTGTAAGTCAATTCAGCCGTATCGGTGCCCATGTGATGATTTGCGGCGGCGCTATGGTGAATAAGGATATCCCACCTTTTGTGAAGACGAGTACTGGCCACCCGGTGTGTTATGCAGGAGTCAATTCCATCGGTTTGATGCGCCGCGGATTTTCCCGAGAGCGTATCAATGCCATCCAAGATGTATATCGTGTTATTTACAGCGTCGGAATGAACGTCACTCAGGCGGTGCAATACATACGCGAGAACCTTCCTGTTTCGGAAGACCGAGATTTCATTTTGGATTTTGTGGAAAGTTCCAAGATAGGCATCATGAAGAATGCCGTCGGGAACGAAGACTAAGCTTCTCCCATTACCTTTTTGTATTCCTCAAAGATTTGTTGTCCAATGTTTTGGGCAGCAAATGTTTTTATGGCATAGTCGCGAATTGCTTGGCGGTCGTATTCTGAAGAATGGCCGAGCATTTGGATCATGCCTTGCAACAAAGCGTCTTCGTTCCCTTGGGTGATGAGGATGCCTCTCTCAGGTGAAAGGATTTCGGCAATGCCTCCGACGGAAGTGCTCAATACAGGTACACCGCTGGCAAAGGCTTCCACAATGACGCAGGGTAGGTTTTCGAAGTTGGAGAACAACACGAAGAAGTCTGCTTTTTGGTAGGCTTGTGCCACCTCAGCAGAGGTCTTTTTGCCGTGGAAGATGACACAATCTTCAAGATGATGCTCTTTTACAAAAGTTTTGAATTCTGGAGCATCGTAGTCATGGATGACGTGCAATTCGAAATCGTCGCGCTGATGTCTTAATCTTTCAATAGTGCGCAGGATGCCACTGAAGTTCTTGGCCTCATCGCGCAAAGTTGAAATATGGAGCATTCGCTTTTTCCCGCAGTGCATGTCATTCCTGCTGAAGCCTGTGTGATGGAGTGAATCTATGCACGGCTGTCCAAGCTTAAACATATCCGTATTCACCAAATTATAAATCACCTGAAAACGGTTATTCACGCCATGCCCTTCCATGCAATGCTGCAAATCAAGACTAACGGGCATGATGAGCTCGGCATTGTTGGCGATTTTGACGATTTTGTGCTTCAGCATACCGACCAAAACGTCCTTGTTCTGCGGCTGGTAAATGGTCCAGTGTTCGGTGAGAACGTATCTATAGCCAAAAAGCTTCTTCCATAGCAAGGCCACTTGTCCAAGAGGGTAGGTGACGTGCAGATGTATTAAGTCGGGATTGAAAAAGCGTTTTTTGATGTATTTCAATCCGTATTGGTACATCCGCAGCATCTTCAGTTTGCGAATGGCGTTAATCTTTGGTGGACGGATATATATCTGCACATGGGTGTGGTGCGCCCCAGGAATCTCCTTGACCTCGAACGATTTTGTCATGTCCTTGCCGTCGCAGACAGAGAGAATGACGGAATGGCATTCCTCAGGCAACGCGTCAATCATGCGGACGCAGAAGTTGCCCAAGGTGGGGTCGTCGGGGGTGGGGAACCAACTCAGTAGGTGCAGGATGTTCATCGGTTGTTCAGTTGTAGGTCTGTCACACTGTGGCAGCTGTATTGGTTATTAAATTCTATGCGTTTTGATGTCTATCTCAAAGTACTTATGCGGTGTCTCATACGGCACAAGCTTGTGAGTGGGCAAATTTTCAGGCAGATAAACAGCACACAGAGTATTTGAGATATGATAGATATGTTTACGCTTCTCTGCAGGAGCACCGTCCAAGATGGCGCCCATCACATCCCAACGGATGGTCTCGGGGTCGAGGCCGTAGTCGTGCCAAACGATGATGCTACGTTCACTTTTCAGTAGTTTGAAGGCGGTCTCGGTGTCTTTTTTCACGCTTTCGTAATGGTGGTCGCCATCGACGAAGACCATGTCGTACTTGCCAAAATGAGAGCCGAAGTCAAAAGTCTGGGAGTCACCGTAAAGCTGTTCAACATTGCTTAAATCCTTGCTGAAGAAGCTATGCAGGTCGGCGTATAATTGATTGTTGGTCAGCTTGACAATGTCTTCTTTCGGCAGGTTGAAGGTGACACATTTTTCAGCGACATCGGCCAGATTGGCTACGCTCTCGCCGCGCCAGGTGCCGATTTCGAAGTAGTCTTTCACTGCATATCGTTTTGCCAAGGCACGCAGCAAGGCAATGTCGATGGGCATGGTGGCACCCGAGAGATAGGCGTAAGGCTTCGCGATTTCGTGGAAGTCAGGGAATAATTCGTTGATTTCGATAACGGGTAGGCCGTCAGCGAGACCGTATTTCCGGATGACGTCTTCCTTGTTGCTGCCTTCGTCTTGCAAAACGAGGTTGAGCAAATAAGGATGACGGATGATGCGTCCAAGGGCTTTGGTGAATTTATGGAGTTTATTCATTTTCAGTAGATTGTTTCAAGAATTGTTGTTTCAGTTCGGCGATGTAGTTCTGCATCTCGCTCTTGGTCAGGATGAAGTCGCGGCCTTTGAAATGTGACTCCTTGACGAAAAGCACAAACAGGAACACCGCATTGACCGTATATGATACCGCCGAGGTGATGGCTGCACCTGTGACGTCATACTTGGGTATCAGTGTAAAGCCACAAACGAAGGTGACGACTAGTCCGCAAAGTGCAGCGAAGGTGTTCATCTGATAACGTCCAGTGCCTGAGTAATAGTGTCCGAGGATGAGGAAAATGCAGTAGAGTAGTATGCCTGGTGCGAGGATGCGGATTAGTTTAGCCATTTCGCTGAACTCTGGACCGAAAATAAAAGTGTAAACCTGGGACGGTAATAAGCACAACACCACGACGGCCAAGGCAGAGACAAGCAAACAAATCTTGCTCAAGTCGAGGGTGAGCTTCTGCGCATAGGTGCGGTCGTCAGCGTTGGCGATACGTGCATATTGCACGAGGGCAATACTGTTGCTAATGATCCAGATGGCTTCTGCGAGCGAAAGGGCATTGGAGAACACGCCTACGCGCCCCACGTTGATGTATCTGTCGAGCAGATAATAACTCAAGCGCAGGTTGAAGAACTGCACGAAGTGACCCGTCTGGTTGAGGAATCCGTATTTGAAGAGGTCTTTCAGGACAGGTTTATAGTCTTTATCCCTGTCTTGACGTAGGTTAGCATATTCCTTGCGCAGCATCCAAATGCCTAGGAGGAACGTGCCTCCGTAGGCGGCATACAGCCCGATGACGTAGCCGTAAATGTCGGTTCGTTTCAACAAGATATAATAGATGACCAAGGTCAAGGCCAAAAGCACGGGTTGGAGCAATGTGTTGTAGTTGGCTTTCTTGATTTCCTCCTTGCCGACCAGGAAGCGGAAGTTGATGTTGCTGAGCGAGGAGATGAACGACAAGATGGCCACATGGGCGACCAAGTCGGGCGCCAACTTCGGGTAGAACAGCCAGATGCCGAAGCCCATGATTACCGCAATAAGCGCAGCCCATACTGTGGAGGCTACTAGAATCTTCTTGAACGAATGGCGCGGGGCGAGGTAAATGATGCTTGCACCGCAGATGATATCTGAGAAGATAAGGATAAAGGAAATAGTTGTCAGGAGAAGTGCTTGCGTACCTTTGCCTGTATCGCCCAAAGTCTGGGAGATGATAATGGCAATGGCGAAGTTGAGCGCGGCGGCCAACATCTTTGTTCCAAAGGTATTTAGGATTTTCTTGAACACGGGGCTACTCAGGTTATCAACGGCAAAAATAGTAACAATCAATTATTTTTCCAAATCCGCCCACTACTACTATCGCTCTCGGCTCCTGTCACCGAAGCCAAGACATTGGTCTTTCCTTCCAAACGCAGCAGTCCGAGGAAAGCAAAAACCAAAGCTTCCTTATAGTCGATGATTTGCTTTTCGGGCATGACCACCTCATGCTTGGTGCGGGCTTGCAAGCGTTCAATGAGGAACTTGTTCCTTGCGCCGCCGCCAGTGCAGAGGAGCTTTCCTTTGGGCAGGAAGCTGATGGGCAGAGCAATTTGCAATGCTATATGTTCAACGAAGGTGGCCAACATGTCGGGCACGGGGAGGTCTTTCAAAAGTTCTTTCTGATAGGTTTCAAAAAACTCTCTTCCCAAAGACTTGGGCGGCAGCTGTCCATAGAAAGGATGTTTGTTCAGCTGCTTCAAAAGCGTGATGTCCACCTTGCCACTGCGTGCCAACTCACCGTCACGGTCATAATCAAAGCCATTCATGTTGGCGAGATAGTTCAAGGCCTGGTTGGCAATGCAGAGGTCGTAGGCGATGCGTTTGCCATCCTCATCGTAGGAGAGGTTGGCGATGCCACCGATGTTGAGGCAAATCGCGTAGTCGCCAAAAAGCAGCTTGTCACCAATGGGGACGAGCGGTGCGCCCTGCCCGCCCTTGCTAACGTCCTCGCTGCGGAAGTCGTTGATGACGGTGAAGCCACAAGCTTTGGCCAGTTCTTGTCCATCACCAATTTGCAATGTGTAATGCTCCTCGGGACGGTGGAAGATGGTGTGGCCGTGAGAAGCGACGAAGTCGGGGTTTACATTATGCTTTTTGGCAAATGCTAAAACTTGTTCACCTAAATATTTGCCGTAGTCCTTGTCTAACTGTACCAAGTCTTCGGGCTGTTTGTGGAAGGCTTCAGAGAGTTGCTCGGTCCAGTGTTCGGGATAGGGTAGGGTCTCGGCTTGCAAGATTTGGAAGTGATATTTGTCGTCCTGTTCTTGGAAGCGCACAAGGGCAATATCCAGCCCGTCTAACGAGCTGCCCGACATTAATCCTATGGCGATGTAAGAACTCAAAATTTAAAGATTTAAAGGTTTAAGATTTGGTTCGCTTTGCGTAATTTTAAATATTGAATTTTGAATTTTAAATTATCAAAGCAATGGTAACACTTTTTCCAGTTGCACACTGTGCGAGCCTTTGACGAGTATCGTCTTTCCGCTGAAGGGCTGACCCTCAAGATATTGACACAAGTCTTCTACCTTTGCAAAGGTTTTCCAATCAGGATTCTCGTTGTAGGTGCAGAAGTTTGATCCAACCAACAAGGCCTTCTTGAAACCTAACTCTTTCATCAAGCCAAGGATATTGCGATGCTCTTCTTCTGAGGCCGTGCCCAACTCTCGCATGTCACCTAATATTAATAGGTGTTCCTCTCCACAGATGCTAGCGAAGTTAATCAATGCGGCACGCATGGAAGTGGGATTGGCGTTGTAGGCATCCATGATGATACGGTTCTTTCCAGACTCAATCACCTGCGAGCGGCTGTTGGTGGGCGTGTAGGCTTCCAAGGCCTCGATGATATCTTTCTCATCCACGCCAAAATACTGTCCCACGCCGATGGCTGCGGCCACATTCTCGAAGTTGTAGCTACCAACGAGATGGGTTTGGATGAGATGCTTTCTCCAAATGACACTTAAATACGGGTTGCATGCACCAGGCGCAACGGGGCAGAAGGCAGCACAATGCCTACCATAGCTGATACGTTCTTGTCCTTCAGACTGCTCCCATAGCAGTGGATTGCCTTGGTTGACGAATACAGCCTTTCCGTTGGATTTGATATGCCTATAGAGTTCGGTCTTGGTCTTGATGACACCCTCGAAGCTACCGAAACCCTCCAGATGCGCCTTGCCTATGTTGGTGATGAGGCCGTAGTCGGGGTCGGCAATCTTGCAGAGAAAGTCGATTTCCCCAGGGTGGTTGGCGCCCATTTCCACGACGGCAATCTCGGTCTCAGGCTTGATGCTCAGTAGGGTGAGCGGCACGCCAATATGGTTATTTAGGTTGCCCATGGTGTGGATGATGTTGTGTTTCTTGGCCAGCACTGCCGAAACGAGTTCTTTAGTGGTTGTCTTGCCGTTGGTGCCCGTGATGCTGAGCACCGTGGCCTTGCTCTGCGAACGGTGGTAGGCAGCTAAATCCTGCAAGGTCTTCAGCGTGTCATCCACAATCAAAATGCGTTCATGCCGAGGTAGGTCTTTGCGGTCGGCGACGACGAGACTGGCCACACCTTGCTCGGCTACTTGTAGGGCGAAGTCGTTGGCATCAAAGTTCTCGCCTTTCAAAGCGAAGAAGACAGCGTCTTGCTCAATCTTTCGACTGTCGGTAGAGACTTTATGGGCTTTGAGGTAGTGCTGGTATATCGTTTCAATTGGATTCATGAGCTTTGGCTTTAATGAAAGAAGCCGCCTGACGGATCAAACGGCTTCAAAACTATCATGAAAAAGAATCTATTACTTACTTTGCAAAGGAACTGCCTACTTTGTTCATAGCGCAACGGAAACCGATGGTGGAGGCAGACTGGTTTTGGTTGAGGTATCTACGCGTGCCAGGGCTCAGGTAGTAGGGACCATCGGCCCAAGAACCGCCTTTGTACACTCTTGATTCGTCGCTGATAAGGGTCGTACCAGGGGTGTCGTTAGTGGCAGCTTCATACATCTCTTTGGTGAACACGCTTTGGTCGTCTTGAGGATCGCTCCAGCGGTTGCGGATAGCTGACATATAGTCACCGTCATCGTAGTTGGAGTTGAAGCTCGTGCGGTAGTTCTGACGCTTGGCTGCTTCTTCCTGAGGGATGGGCTCTCTGCGGATACGGCCGAGGGAGTCTTTCTGCAGCAGGAAGCCTTCATCGTCAACGGCCTTGCGGGTAAACACGTTACCACGGAAAGGACTGTAGTCAGCCACATCTTCGAAGGAGAGGGGACGGTAGACGTCTTGACACCATTCGGAGACATTGCCAGCCATGTTGTACAAGCCGTAATCATTGGGCCAATAGGAACCGACAGGGGCTGGCAGGGCAGCGCCGTCGTTCAGATTGCCGGCAACACCCATGTAGTCACCAGGGCCTCTCTTGAAGTTGGCCATGAAGCTACCCATATATCTCTTGTTGTCGGTGCGAAGGCCATCGCCATTCCAAGGATAAACCTTGCGTTCGCTGACGATTTCGTTGGAGGTGTTACCCACCAGGCCAACAGCTGCGTATTCCCATTCGGCTTCTGTGGGCAGACGGTAGGAAGGCAACAGAATACCATCGTCCATTCTTACGTTACGAACACCATCGCCACCTTTGGAAAGGTCTTTCTTGCCGTTCTTAACTTTACCCGTGTATTGTCCAGCCAAATATGCATCAGTGTTGAAGTTTTCCTCGTCTTGTTGAGTCGGATCCCAATCAAGTATGCCCGCTTCAACGAGCATCAACTCATTGACACGGTCGGTACGCCATGCGCAGTAGTCATTAGCCTGTACCCAGGTCACACCTACTACTGGATAGTCATTGTATGAAGGATGGCGGAAATAAATTTCAACCATGGGTTCGTTGTACGACAAACGATCACGCCATACCAAGGTGTCGGGTGCAGCGTTACGTACTACTTGAGGGTAGTTTTGACCATAGACACGGTTCAACCAGTAAATGTACTCGCGATAGTCTACATTGCTGACTTCAGTGCGATCCATGAGGAAAGAAGGCACGGTCACTTTACGTGGTGAGTTGTCCCACGAATAGGTCAAATTGTCGGTCGTGGCGCCCATGACAAAAGTACCGCCTTCGATGGCAATCAGACCGGGACCGATTTCCTGGTCGTTGATTTCTGTAACTTCAAAGCCGCCATTGTTGGCATCGTTGTAAGCCCAACCTGTTGTGCGTGAGGACTTCTTGGAGCATGAAACGGTTAGCAGCCCAGCCAAAACGATGATGGCAATTGTTTTGAATCCTTGTTTTCTATACATTTTCATTCAAATTTGTTATCTTTAAACTCGATTGAGATGCTTTTATTGTACGCGTCTCGAAATTTTTCAAAAAATCAGGCAAATTTAGGGACTTTTTTTGAAATACTCACCATTTTGGAGAAAAAATCTTTTTTCCGTTTTTTTACTTTTCACAAGTAATAAAATTGTTGTATTTTCGTTTTTTATTTAATTAAGGTGAAATTTTATATTATTCTGGGTATAATGAATTGAATGATAAACAATTGGTGATTTAATTTGATGTATTATGCATGATAAAACTCATATCGTATCGCTATTATTTCTGCTTTTGTTTTCTTTTTTGGCTCCATTGGCAATCTTCGGACAGGTGAAATCAGACTATTCGATTCGATTGCAATGGAAAGGAGTGGTTGAGGAGCGTTATGCTAACGACACAATACTATATATCGGCCTTGAATCAGGGGAATATGAAAGTCCCATGCCGATTTTTTTCCAGTCAATTCCTGTTTATGACGATGCGGTAAAAGCAGAAGTGAAATGCCTGAATGTGAAGACGGCCGCTCTTTCTGATGAAGAGATGCAGATTGCCAGAAATTATTCTTATGGCTCTGATTTCGAGATGGAGGTTTTGCCGATACGTTCTCGTAACGAGTCTTTTCTTTCGGTGCGTATTGTGCCGTTCCGTCAGTTGGGAGCCCAATACGAGAAGTTACTTTCCGCCACACTTTCTGTGACATTGGTTCCCGATTTTGAAACTCAGAAAAATAATTTTGGCTTTAAGACATCTTCGGCTATGTCGAATGGATCATGGTATAAAATAGGTCTTCATGAAACTGGAATATACAAATTGACTGCTTCCGACTTGACGGACTTAGGCATCGATGTTTCATCAGTTGACCCGCGTCAAATTCGCATTTACCATAATGGTGGTGGAGTGTTGCCTGAACTGAATGCTGTTTCTCGCCCTGATGACTTGGTGGAGATTCCCATCTTTGTTTCAGGAGAGGCTGATGGCAGGTTTGATAACGGAGATTATATTCTGTTTTATGGTCGTGGCCCGGTTTGTTGGAAGCGTGACACGGAGAGGACAGCTTATGTCCATGAACAAAATCCTTACGATGATTATGCCTATGCTTTTGTCGTTTTGGGTTTGGGCGCAGGTAAGCGTATTAGTGAGGCGGGAGTGCCTTCAGGTTCGGTTGAGGCTACTGTCAATCAGTTTATTGACTATCAGGTGTATGAAAAAGATGATTATAATTTGAACCGTTCGGGTCGCACTTATTACTGTGACAGGATGGATCTTACCTCGACCAAGAATTATAATTTCACTTTCAGCAATGTGATTACAACTAAACCATGTTGGGTTAAGACGGCATTGGCGGGCCGCAACTTCAAGCCCGCTAACTTTGAAGTGATGGTCGACAATATGAAGAAAGCTACTTATCTTATCGCTGCAACCACCAGTTCAACGCAGCACCCTTATGGTTATGAGGTGGGCGGATGGATCACAGCCCAGCCGTCGAACGAAACGATTCGCATCACTTTGAAACATGATGCCTTGGGAGCATGTTCCACCTCCGAAGGCTATGTGGATTATATTCTCGTTAACGCATGGCGCAGTCTGAAGATGACTGGCGGTCAAATGCTTTTCCGGAATCCCGACGCAATTATTAATAATAAGGTGTATGAATACCAGCTTTCGGGTGCTTCGCAGCAAATGCAAGTGTGGGATGTAACCGTCCCGACATCTCCGAAAAAGGTGAAAGGACAACTCAATGGCTCGCTATTCAGTTTCAAAGTAGTGGGAGATCCTTTAAACGAGTTCGTGGCATTTAACGGCAATGCTTATTGCTCGGCAAAGGCTTTTGGCAAAGTTGACAATCAGAATCTTCACGGTGTACGCGATGTGGATTTCGTTATCCTTACTTACGCTGATTTCATTTCGGAAGCTGAGCGACTAAAGGCCCTTCACAATCGAATTGACCCGGATTTGAATATTTTTATTACTACCCCTGAGCTGGTTTATAACGAGTTCAGCTGTGGCGCTAAGGATATCTCGGCCATTCGTGATTTCTGCCGTATGCTTTATCTTGACAGCAGTCCTGGCCGCAAAATCAAATATCTGTTGCTTTTGGGTGATTGTTCTTACGATTACAAGAATCGTGACGGGATTGTGGATTTTGTTCCTTCCTATGAAGCCGTGCTCTCGCTTTATATGAGGGATGCCTACGTCACGGATGATTATTTCGGTTGTATGGATGAAACCGAAGGCAATATTGGACATTCTTTGGCGGATATTGGCATTGGCCGTTTTCCAGTGACTACTCTTGAACAGGCTTCACAAATGGTTGACAAAGTAGAACGCTATGTCGTGAAAGATGCCAATACAATGCAGCCGTGGCGTAATACTGTCACCTTCTTTGCGGATGATGGTGAAGGCGATTTTGTGAACAATGCTGAGACATTGGTCAACATGTTGCCGGGTGTGGGTGGCGATGGCGTTGTGGTCGACAAAATATATCTTGATGCATATCCGCAAATCAGCGCGCCAGGTGGTGAAATTGCCCCTGAGGTGAATGCTGCTATCAACAGCCGCATTGAGAAAGGGACCTTGGTGCTCCATTATGTCGGCCACGGCGGCGAGGTGCAGCTCTCGACGGAGAAAATCATGCAAAGGAAAGATGTTGACTCTTGGCGTAATGCCCCGATGTATCCGCTGATGATTACGGGCACTTGTGAGTTCAGCCGTTATGATGACCATGTCCGCACTGCCTTGGGCGAATATGCATTTCTGAATCCCTACGGCGGCATGGTTGCCATGTTTACTACATCTAGATTGACAATGGGAGGCGACAATCAAGACTTTGCTAAAGGTATTTATAACAATTTGTTCCGTATTAATGGTGGCGAACATTACCGCTTGGGTGACGTCTATCGCATGGCAAAGACAAAAGGAAGTTATGCCGAGAAACGTTATGTCTTTTTCGGCGACCCAGCATTGCGTCTGGCCTATCCGAAGTGGAAGGTGGAGACGTTGAGCATCAATGGTCGATATCCAGGATATGATTTGGACTCTATTCAAATCAACGACACCACTTGGCAAACCTTTCCTCTTTATCATGATACTATCAGTGCTTTGCAACCTGTTAATATTGAAGGTGTTGTAAAGGATTTAGATGATAATGTAGCCACCAATTTCAATGGTGTGGTGCATGTGACGATTTACGACAAGGCGGCTGAACTCGCCACCTTGGGCACGGCAGATGCCAATAACCATGTCTATCATTTCAATTTACGTAACAGTGTAATTTTCAATGGGAAAGCAGAAGCTGTAAACGGTAGGTTCAAGATTAACTTCATTGTGCCGCGAGACATAGCCTATCGCTATGGTCAGGGCTTGATAAATTATTATGCTACGGATTATGAGGCGGACGCAAACGGGAATTGCGACTCGTTCATCATCGGCGGTTTCTATGATGATGCTTTTGAGGATAACGATCCGCCAGAGATACGGCTTTTCATTGACGATACCTTGTTTGTGGATGGTGGTGTGACGGGTGAGAATCCCATCTTGCTTGCCTATATCGAGGACGAGAGCGGTATCAACACTACAGGTGCTGGCATCGGCCATGACATCATGGCTTCGCTAACGGGAACGTCGAACAACGCGTATTGTCTCAATGACTATTTTTCAGCCAAAATCGACAAGCCTGGCCATGGTACCATTACTTACAAGATGCAAGACTTGCCCGATGGTGATTACACCCTGACTTTGAAGGTTTGGGACATCTATAACAACTCGGGCACCGCCACCATCAACTTCACCGTGATCAACAGCGGCGGCATGCACGTTGAGAACGCTTACAATGTACCCAATCCTGTGACGGACGAGACTTGTTTTGTGTTCGATCACAATCAGGTGGGTAACAATGTGAGAGTGAATATCTACATCTATGATATAATGGGCCGTTGGGTGAACACGCTATCTGAGACCGTAGCTGGCACCTCGACCCGCATTGCGCCTATCCACTGGAATGGTTGTGGCGCAAATGGCGAACGTCTGCGAAATGGCATCTATGTCTATCGTATCGTTGCCGTTAATGATCAGGGTGAAACGGCCTCTATAGTATCAAAGTTAGTTTTAAGTAAATGAGAATAGGTATGAAAAGAAGGAATATTATCGTTTTGTCAAGCATCATGCTATTTATGTTTTGTGCTCAAGTAGGCTTGGCTCAAGAGAATACTTATCAGTCGGTGCTGAGCAACCATACTTGGCATCGTCTCTCTGTGACCCGGGAAGGCGTATATCAGTTGGATTATGCCACATTACAAGCTATGGGTATTGATATAAGTAGCTTGAATCCAAATCAGATACGAATTTTTGGCAATGTTTCGGGGATTCTGCCTGAAAAGAATTCCGAAGCCCGTCCCGATGACCTGACGGAGATGGCCATTTGTGTTACAGGTGCCGAAGATAATAGTTTTGATGAGGGTGACTTGGTATTGTTCTATGGTCAAGAACCAACGCGTTGGATTTTGGTTGACGGAAACAACAAAACCTATCGGCGCGAGCGCAATTATTATTCCGACACCACTTATTATTATATGTGTGTTGACAGTGGCAATGATGGACTGAGGGTGGGAGAGAAGCCCTCTCTTCCCTTGGAGGACGCTACGACGATTATCACAGAGTTCCCTGATTATTTTTGGCATGAGGAAGAACTGTTTTCACCTTATAATATTGGACAGAATTGGTTCGGCGAACGTATTTCTTCTGAAAATACAGAACTATCTGTACCATTTGTTTTTCCCAATTTGGTGAAAACCAAGGCCCTGACTGTGAATGCTCAAGTTTTGGGCCGAATCATGAGCGGTTATTTGTATTATGATGTTTGGGTGAAAGACAATCATGTCATGGATAATGTGTCGGTGAAGTATTATGGCAAGAACTTTTACGGAAGGTTGTCGTCTTTCGAGAAGCAAATCATGCTGGATTCTGATAGTGCAAGCTTCGATTTGAGCTTGCGTTTTGATCCGCTGGCTTCCATGTATTTGGATTATGTGGAGGTGTATGGTTGGCGTCAGTTGATACGTACGGATGACAATTTTCTCTTCCGCTTGATGCCAAGCCAGTTTGGCGACGAAAAGAGTGCTGTTTGGGTACAAAATACGGATTCCGATTATCTGCTTTGGGAGGTGACCTCTCCCTTGCAGCCAGTTGTCCAGGATGGCGTATTAAGTGGTGGTAATTTGGTATTCGCCACTGATGAGAGGACGGAAAAACGATTTGTTTTGTTCAAGCCTTCCGAGACGTATCATGTCGCAAGTTGGACGTCGCTGCCCAACCAGAATGTGCATGCCATAGCCGAAGCTGACAATCTGATCCTTACCGTACCTCTCTTTTGGGAACAGGCACAGGCTTTGGCGGATTATCATGCTGAAAAGGATGGGTTAACAAGTGTGCTTGTCGATGTGAATGAGATTTACAATGAGTTTTCGACGGGTCGGCCTGAGCCTACAGGTATACGCGATTTTGTCCGCATGGTTTATCGTCGTAGTGGAGGAAGACTTAAGTATCTGACCGTATTTGGTCGGTCTTCGTTTGATTTCCGCGACATTTTGGGTGCAGGAAAAGATTTCGTGCCTTGTTATGAAACCATGAATGAACCTCATAATCAGGTAAGCTTCTGTGCCGACGATTATTATGCCTTGATGGATGATAACGAAGGCCCTAACTGTGGAGGCCGTGTTGACATTGGCGTCGGTAGGATTCCTGTTTCTTCAGTGGCAGAAGCCGAGACGGTGTTGCGAAAGATTTATCATTATGATGATTTGGCAGCTGCACAAGGCCAATGGAAGACGGATGTGCTGTTTTTCGCTGATGATAAGGATTCAGGTTATGTAAGAAACAGTGAGACGTTTGAGAGTATGATGGATACCATTTGTCCTCCTTTCACAGGCAAAAAGGTGTATTGTGGAGCCTATCCCGTAGTCAACACTTCGAGTGGCGTGACGATTCCTAATGCCACTTCCGATTTGTTGCAGACGTTGGATAAAGGTGTGTTGGCTGTGATTTATACAGGTCATGGTGGCGTCAGGGGATTGACGGAAGACAATGTCTTCACCAACGCCGACATTACGTCTTTGCAAAATTATGACAGGATGCCTTTCGTTTTTACCGCTACCTGTGAGTTTACCAAATATGATAATCCTTTGCTGGTCTCAGCTGGCGAATTATTGTTCTTGAATCCTCGAGGTGGCTGCGTGGCATTGTTCACCGCCTGCCGTCCTACCTATGCTCACGACAATCTTCGTCAGTCAAAGGCACTTATGGATGTGCTCATGCGGCGCGATGAAGAAGGACGGCCGCTTCGTTATGGTGATATCGTTATGAGGGCAAAGAGCAACCTGCTCAACTATGATAACCAGAATAATCCGATCAACAATAAAAACATCCGGTATCTGTTTGTAGGCGATCCATTGCTACGCTTCCCCATGCCGCAGGAAAACATTGTTGTGCAGAAAATCAACGGCGAATTGGTTGGTGGAACAGATAACCTCAATCTCCATGCAATGAGTATGGTCACGGTGGAAGGGGAAGTCAGAACGCAATCGGGCACACTCGATAATGGATTCAACGGAACTCTTTGGGTCAGGTTCTATGACAAAAAATCGAAAATGAAGGTGGTATTCGATCACGATCCCTCCAAAAATGTGTATTATTATAAGGATGTGCTTTATCAAGGGCAGGTCAGCGTGAATGCTGGTAGATTTACTGTGTCGTTCCAAGTACCTTTGGATATCAAGCCTGAAAGTGGTGTGCCGCGCTTCAGCTTCTATGCTTATGATTTCATTCGAGGTGTGGATGCTATGGGTAAATTTGATGACCTTATTTTGGGCGGCATCGACCCGGCAGCCTTCCCTGACGATCAAGGTCCAACGATTTCGTTCTATTGGAACTCGCCCGATTTCGTAAATGGTCAGTCGGTGGAACGTCAGGGTGTACTTTATGCCGACCTTTATGACGCCCAAGGCATTTATCACTATGATTATTGCTTAGGACGCGACATTGTTTTGAATAGTAATTATTCCTCCTATAATCGTATCGTTCTCAACGATTGTTTTGAGCCTGCCATGAACGACTTCCGCCGTGGGCGGATTGCTGTTCCTCTTTCTGATCTTGAACCTGGCACTTACGAGTTTGACCTCAAGGTTTGGGACACTCAAGACAATTCTTCCGAGGCCAGTCTTTGGTTTGTCGTTGATGATGACCTGTATCTGTCGCAAGTGTTCAATTATCCCAATCCATTCTCTGAAGAGACTTATATCACGTATAGTCATACAGGTGAAGACGGTGATTTTGAAGTTAATATAGAGATTTTCGATATCATGGGACGACCAGTGCGCCACTTGCATCGTAAGGTCAGTGCAATGGAAGGCAATATCGAACCCATCCGTTGGAATGGCTGTGACTATTCGGGAACACCCTTGCGTTCAGGTATTTACCTTTATCGTCTCACCTTGACCGATGAATCTGGATACTTCCGTACCGTCAGTCAGCGTATGATAATCCAGCGTTGATGCGAAATTTTTTTTCGAACCGGTACAATAAGCCATTTGAATAATCGTTATCTTTGCAATATTAAAATACGGAATTTGAATATGAAAATCAAGAAAACTCTCGTTGCCGCCCTATTGATGGTTGCGGCAGTATCTTATGGACAGAACAACAACTACATTGGACAGGATTACAGTGTTTCTCCTAATGTGATTACGACAGCTGTACCATTTGTTTCTATCGCTCCTGATGCTCGTGGCGGTTCGATGGGCGATTGCGGTGTGGCCTCTGAGACGGATGTCTATTCCATGAATTACAATGCTGCAAAGTATGCATTTATGGAAGACAAGTTCTCGATTGGCCTTGGCTATAGTCCTTGGCTGCAGAAGCTGACTAAAGACATGCGTCTTGCATATTTGGCAGGGGCGTATAAAATCAATGACCGTTCTTCGGTAGCGGCAACACTTCGCTATTTTAGTTGTGGTGAAATCGAGTTTAGGGATAACAACAACATATCTCAAGGTAAATACAGCCCCAATGAATGGGCTATTGATGCTACCTATTCTCGTATGCTTGGCGATTATCTGTCGGGTGCCGTGGCTGGCCGTTTCATCTATTCCGACCTGACCCAAAACCAGACCGACTATGGCCGTCCCGGTATTTCCGTAGCTGCTGATGTTTCCGTGTATTATAAGAAGCCAGTCGAATGGTTCAGCAGTATGGATGCCGACTTTGCATGGGGCGCCTCCATCAACAACATTGGTAGTAAGATTACCTACAACGGACAGTCAGACCGCCGCGACTTCATTCCGACTACATTGCGTGCTGGTACCAGTCTGAAACTTGAACTTGATGAGTACAATTCATTGGCCTTCATGGTCGATTTCTCCAAACTCCTGGTGCCTACTCCTCCAGTTATTGAAAGAAACGAAGCGGGACAACCTGTGGTCAATGATGATGGCAGCTACAAGATTTTGTATGGTTACAACAACAACGTTTCCGTGGTACAAGGTATGATTCAATCCTTCTACGATGCTCCTGGATACGGATGGAGTGAAGAGAAGCAAGATTATGTACATTACGGCACTTTCTATGAGGAATTGTGCGAGATCAACATTGGTGCAGGTGTTGAATACTGGTATAACAACGTCTTTGCTGTGCGTGCCGGTTATTTCAACGAGACTGCTCTGAAGGGCAATCGTAAGTATGTCACCCTTGGTGCCGCCTTGAAATATAATGTGTTTGGCTTGGATGTCTCTTATCTGATTCCTGTGAATAGTGTTGTGGGTAGCAATCCTTTGGAGAACACCTTACGTTTCAACCTCACTTATAGCATGGGCAGAAAGAAGGGCTAAGTTTTTCGTATACAAAAAAAAGTGGCGGCTGAATGTTCAACCGCCACTTTTTTTTGTCCCATTAGAATATCAATGCCAACAAAACATACAGCCAGTGTGCTGCGATGCCAGCGCAAAGACCACCAATGGTGTGTGCGCCAATGGCCTTGCCGATGAGCTTGCGATAGCCGAGACTGTCGAGCATGGCGGCATGGGTGCTGAGGAAACCGCTCCAGCACATACCGATGGCGGTGAACACGGCAATGGCATTGTTATCGATGATGCCTTCGGTGATGAAACGAGGCACCAAACCGATGGCGGCACCAACGGCACCAAGGGCGGTCATGGGGAAGGAAATCAACGCGCCATCCTTGAAGCCAAAGAGCCAATCGAAGATGAAGTTGATTTTGTTGGCAGCCCAGCTGATGACGGGCACGCCTTCGTAGGCAACGCCGAGGTATTCGCCGTTTTCACCAGCAGCGCCAAAGGTTAGCATCATCACGATAGTGGAGATGCAAAGCACGCCTGGGATGATGGCGAATCCGATGCTCACGCCGTCCTTGCCGCCGTCAAGCAACGAGTTGAGGAAACGCATGAACACGCCACCTTCGCTCTTGAAAGAGATTTGCTGTTCGTCGCCACCAAACTCCTCGTCGACAGGGGAGTCCAGTTCGGGGTAGGATTTCAAAGTGGAGCGTTGCATCAGTCTGGTGGAGACGATGCTACCGATGACGGCACCTGCCACACCCACCAAGGCACCCTTGCCGAAACCAAGACCCGTCATGAAAGCCACAACGACCAAGCCCATGCCGAAGGCAGTGCCAAAATTGGTCAGCGAGACGAGTTGGTATTTCTTGAAGTAACGGTTAAAGTTCTTGTCGTGCGCCAAGGTTATGATGGCGGGGTTGTCGCTCAAGAAGGTCATGATGGCACCCAAAGCGGCCACGCCAGGCAGGTTATAGAGCGGCTTCATCAAGGGACGCAACAGGTTCTCTAACAGACGGACCACACCAAATTCGGTGAGCAGCTTGCTGATGGCACCCATGAGCACGCAGATGGCCATGATGTAGAACACGGTCTCCAGCAGCAGGTGATAAGCCGTCTGCATGAAGGTGTTCAACATTTTGGGAAGGGTCATCTTGTAAGCGAGCAGTCCAAAAAAGGCGAAGAAGATGATGAGGAAGAAGATGGCTTCGAAACTACGTTTGGTGGTGAATCGCAGCGGCCTTTCCAGCTTCTCTTCGATTTTCTTGAAGAGTTTTTCCACCCTATCGTGATAGAAAGTGGTGGTTCGTTTGATGGTGTTGTATTTTGTCTTTGCCATAACGGATTATTTTTTCTTGAGGTTAAGCAGGTTGACTTTCCATGTGAGGCCGAGGTTAGCTTGGAACTTGCTGATACCATCAGAGCTGGTATGTGAACCACAAAGGTGGAGACGCAGGCTTCGGTCACCCATGGGATAGTATTCGAAACCGATGCTCTCGAAATCTACTTTCTTGCCAGGGACGACATACTGGTCGTAGGCTTCAGTGTTGGGGAGTTGGGCTTGGTTGAAGTCGTAGCCAGCCTTGGCAAACACAATCCATTTCGGCCCGATGTCCACACCGATACCGTAAATGGCTGTGATGTCTTGGCCAAAGAACTTGTCTTGCTCAAACGAGGCGCGGTTGATGACGTCCAAATACATCTCCACGCCCTTGAATTGCAACTTGTTACCCAAGGCGATGTAGTTGATGAACTTACCGGGTTGGTATTCAATCATGTTGACGGAATAGGCCGTCTTGAACACGCCGAAGTTGCCGTACCACATCAGGTTGTAGGAGTAGATGCTCTGCATGGCCTGGTTGATGAAGGGCGAGTTACACATCTGAACGAGGAAATGGTTCTTGCCAGAATTGTCCTTATAGTTTAAGGAGGCGCCTACCTCGTAGCAGCACACGGTGTTCCAGAACTCGGTGCCATAGTAGATGTCGATGGGGTTGGAGTCGTATTCCCAACCTCCGATGGCCACGACTTGCTTACCAGCAGAGAGGAAGAAGTTGTCGGTGAAATTCCAGTTGAGGTAAGCCCAGTCTGTACCTTGGAAGAAGGTGTTGGCGAAGCCGATGTTCGGTGTGTTGAGCCTTTGGCGCAGGTGGTAGGAGAACTTGCTGCCAATGGTACCGTCTAAGGCGACGACTAAATATTTGCCTGCAAAACCATGATCGGTGTTAGGCGCAACAGTGTCGTGCCCAGGATGGTAGTCGAGGGTGAAGTCGGCACGGGTGTTCAGATGCAGGTTGTCAAGGGTGACAAAAGGCTTCTTGTCTTGCGGGAATGCCTGCAAGCAAGTGAAGAGGCCTAAAATGGTGAGGAGTAACGCTTTTCTCATACGCAAATAAATTTGCTGCAAAGGTAAGAATTAAAAGTGTTGGGATTGGTGTTTGTGGCAACAAAAAAAACGGGGCGGATGACTCCGTCCCGTTGTGGGGTTGGTTTTGCGAAGACTTTAGCAGACTTCGATGGTCTGGACGGCCTGCTTCTTCTCATCAACTGTCACCTTCGGGATGACGATGTCGAGGATGCCGTTTTCGACCTTGGCGCTGATTTGCTCCTTGTGGATGTCTTCAGGTAGCATCACCGTCTGGCGGAAGTGTTCGACCGAGAACTCGTGACGCAGGTAGCGCATCTCTTCCTTGTTCTCTTTCTTCTCGCTCTTGTTCTCTTTGACCATCTCGACGACGAGGTTACCTTCGGCATCGATGCTCAATTTGACGTCTTCCTTGGTGAGACCAGGGATGCAGAGTTCGAGTTTGTAGTTGTCTTTCGTCTCCATGATGTTCATGCGGGGCGTTGAATAAGTCGTGTCGTTCCAGTTCATCAGTTCGTTGAACAGTGTAGGCATGAAGTCTTGGTTTCTTCTAGTTACTAACATAGTTTTGATCTCCTATTTTTTAATTGTTGTTTATTTGTTGTTTGTTTAATCGTTTAATTGTTTGTCGCTTCGCGTCATTGCGAGGAACGAAGCAATCCAGTTTAACCATCTTTCTTTTCTTCGTCCCTTTCCTTTCGTTCGGACGACTCCACCTAGTCAAATTCTTTGCCAAGGCCAAAAACTTGTAAAATACCTTATTTTTACTGACAAAATTTCCGATTTAAGCATAAAAATGGCTGAAATATGCTGACAAAATTTCCGAAATACTGCTTTTTCTTGTATTCCATAGGGATATGCATTCAGTAAAACAACTAGAAAAGCGGTGTTTATCCCGTTACGGATGCGCCTTTTTTCAGTACTTTTGCCGCACGAAACGAGCCAATTATCATGGAAGATAAACTATTTAATAAGAATTACCTCTGCCTTTGTGCAGCTAACTTCTTGTTTTTCTTTTCGTTCTATCTGTTGCTGCCCGTGTTGCCCTTCTTCATCATGGAGAAATACCAGGCGGGCAATGCTGTCATCGGTACCGTGATTTCATGCTACACGCTGGCCACTTTGGTGGTGCGTCCTTTTTCAGGCTATTTGATGGACACCTTCAAGCGCAAACCATTGTATCTGTTGGCATTGTCCATATTTACGGCTGTATTTGTTGGCTATCTTTTTGCGGCTACCATCACCATATTAATAATAGTACGTATCGTACATGGTTTGGCTTTCGGCTTGACTTCGGTGGGCGGCAATACTTTGGTCATTGATGTGGTGCCGTCGGAGCATAGGGGAGAGGGCATTGGCTATTATGGTGTGGCCAACAACATCGCCATGGCAGTTGGGCCCATGACGGGCTTGTTCGTGTACGAGCATTTCAGTTTCAATGCTATCTTCTTAGGTTGCATGGGCTGTAGCTTGTTGGCGGCTTTGTTTGCCTCAAGGATTCAGACACGGGTGCGTCCGCCCGTTAAGCGTCCTCCGATTTCGTTGGACCGTTTTATTTTGATAAAAGGCTTGTTGGCGGGTGTTTCGTTCACTTTGTTAGCCTTCGCGTATGGCCAAATTTCCAATTATATCGCCCTCTATGCCAAGGAGATGGGCTTAACTATCAGCAGCGGCTTGTTTTTTACTGTATATGCCGTCGGGTTGATAGCCTCTCGGCTTTTTGCAGGTAAAATGGTCGATAAGGGCAAGGTGACACAGACTATCGCTTTGGGTCTGGGTATCGTTGTGTTGGCCATGTTCGGTCTCGGCATGTGTCACCATTGCAATGCTTTGGGCACAGACTACACAGCTGTGGCTTTCCTGATGATAGCCTTGTGTTGCGGTTTGGGTTTTGGCGCGGCTTTCCCGTCGTTTAATGCCTTGTTCATCAATCTAGGCACCAATGCACAGCGTGGCACGGCCACCTCCACCTATCTCACCACATGGGACTTGGGGCTCGGCATCGGCATCTTCTCTGGTGGCATGCTGGCTGATCATTTCTCGTTTTCAGCCGCTTATTTGGTAGCCTCAGCCTCGGTGATGGTGTCGCTCATCTTTTTTGTCATTGTTGTAACACCTCATTATCAGAGAAATAAACTACGCTGATGCAACCTGTTAATCCCATAGTACAGTTTCGTGATGCCACATTGGATGATGCTCCTTTTATTGCGCGTGTGGTTTTGGCAGGCATTGACATGCTTGACATTGATGCCGTTCTCCCCGATGAGCAGCGTGCGATTTTAGAGCATTTGATTGAGATTTGCCGCATGGATGATACCTTGTATAGTTATTGCAACACGCGCGTAGCCGAGGCTGATGGCATTCCCGTAGGGGCATTGGTGGCTTATGATGGTGCACGTTATGCTAAAATGCGCGAAAAGACTTTCGGTCTTGTGAAGCAGACTTCTGGCATGGACTTAAGCTGCAATGCAATGGAAACCGGTCCGGGTGAATTCTATTTGGACAGCATGGCCATTCTATCCGACTATAGGGGCGTTGGTATTGGTAAGATGTTGATGCGTGACCGTGTGGATTTTGCCTTAAACAATGGTTTTCAAAAAGTTACCCTTTTAGTTGATAAGGACAAGCCGCGTTTGCAACAGTATTATGAAAGTGAGGGCTTCGCTTTCGGTGGGGAGTTGTTCGTTTTTGGGAGTTGGTATAATAAGCTGGTGAAATAATGTTTTTTTGTCGTTGAAACAAAATTTCCTATTTTTGCCCCAACAAAACCTATTCCCTATGAAAAAACTCCTCCTTTTTTCCCTTATTATTGTGGCATCCTTGCAACTTTTCGCCCAAGATATGTTGGTTGGCACCTACAACATCCGTTACAAAGCATGGAACGATAGTGTGCAAGGCGAAATATGGCAGAAACGTTGTCAGGTCATCTGCGACCAAGTGAACTTCATGGCGCCTGAGATTTTCGGAACGCAGGAAGTGCTCTATGTCCAATTGCAAGATATGCAGAAGGCTTTGGATGGCTATGATTATATAGGCATTGGGCGCGATGACGGTCATCATGGTGGCGAACACGAAGCTATCTTTTACAAAACAGACAAACTCCAACTTCTTGACCACGGTGATTTCTGGCTCAGTGAGACGCCTGACAAGCCTGGTTTGGGATGGGATGCGGTCTGCATACGCATCTGCACTTGGGGCAAGTTTGCCATAAAGGAAACGGAACAACGTCACGGCTTGTTCAATCGCAGAAAAGCGGGGAAAGGAAAAGTGTTCTATTTCTTCAACCTCCACATGGATCATGTAGGTGTGGTGGCGCGACGTGAAGCGGCCAAACTTATTGTGGCCAAAGTTCGTGAGATTGCCCAAGGAGCACCTGTGTTCGTCACAGGCGACTTCAACGTGGATCAGAATGATGAGATTTACACGATTTTCACGAAATCGGGATTGCTGAAGGACTCTTATGAAGCTGCACGCATCCGTTTTGCTGAAAACGGAACATTCAACGCTTTCAAAACCAATTACTTTACTACAAGCCGCATCGACCATGTGTTTGTTTCACCAAATACAAAGGTGGATGCCTATGGCGTGTTCACCAACAGTTATTGGACACCTGACGATGACCTTGATGACAACCTAAAGGCCTCGGATGCGCCACAGCAGATCTCGTTTGACACATACATCCGGCACAATCCTTCGGATCATTATCCGGTGTTCGTGAAGATAAGGTTGTGAGGTAATGTGATAAGAGGGGACGAATGTTACTATATAGCTATGTCTTTTAATTCCATCCAATTCGCTTTATTTCTCCCAATAGTGTTTTTACTCTATTGGCTCGTTTTTGATAAGCTTATTGAAAAATCCAGGTACCAATTGCAGATGCAAAACGCATTTGTTGTTTTGGCTAGTTATGTGTTTTATGGATGGTGGAACAAGCATTTTTTGGTACTCATTTTCTTTACTTCATTCAGCTCGTGGTTGAGTGGATTGCTCATAGAGAATGCAAAAACAAGCAAAGCATCCAAAACTTGGATGGTTGTTAACGTTGTTGTAAACATCAGTATTCTGGCATTTTTCAAATACTATAATTTTTTTATAACAGAGTTTTGCCAGGCTTTTCATTTCCAATCAAACAAGGCCTTGCTGAAGGTGATTCTGCCGGCTGGAATCTCGTTTTATACGTTCCAAGCCGTTTCCTACTCAGTTGATGTATATAGAAAAAAGACCGAGGCTACAAGAGATATTTTGGCTTTCTTCGCATTCATTTCTTTTTTCCCTCAACTTGTTGCTGGACCCATTGAAAGGGCGACCAATCTATTGCCACAGTTTTTGCGGAAACGCGAGTTTGACCAACAACAGGCAACAGATGGTATGAGGCAATTTCTTTGGGGATTGTTTAAGAAAACGGTTGTCGCCGATAACTGTGCGCTTCATGTAAGTTCTGTCTTTTATTGGTCAAGTAGAACGGTCATTCCGGGAAGCGATTTGTTGCTTGCTGCCGTTTTGTTCTCTTTTCAGATATATGCTGACTTTTCAGGTTATTCCGATATGGCAATTGGAACATCCAAATTGTTTGGTGTCAAGTTGATGCAAAACTTTAAGTTCCCTTATTTTTCAAGGGATATGGCCGAGTTTTGGCGGAGATGGCACATTTCTCTCAATTCTTGGTTCCGTGATTATGTCTATATTCCCCTTGGAGGAAGCCGAGTGAAAAAGCCAATTGTCGTTAGAAACATATTTGTTGTATTCTTATTAAGTGCAATGTGGCATGGTGCGGGATTGAATTATATCCTTTGGGGCATTTACCATGCTTTGTTGTTGGTTCTTTTGTTTTTGTTAGGTAGAAATCGGAGAAATCTTGATGTGGTATCTTCTGGAAGATTATTGCCGAATTTGAAAGAAACTGGTCAAATGATTGGCACATTTATGCTTGTGACATTTGGTTGGATTGCTTTTCGTTCAGATAACCTTCATTTTTTCTTCAATTATGTTTCTGGAATGGCACAAAGGGGGACGTTGCGTGCAACTTATCGCTTTTTTATTCAATCCGATATGTGGCCGATAAACTTGTTTATTTGCATCATGTTGGCCGTTGAATGGTTGCAAAGAGACAAGGAGTTTGGTCTTGATATCCAGTTCATCAAATATGGTTGGATTAGGTGGGCTGTTTATTTGGCTGTTAGTGTAATGATTATCATGGTTGGAGGCTTGCCCGAGCCTTTTGTGTATTTTCAATTTTGAAATAAATGAAAGGATTTGTTAGAAAAATAATATGGTTTGTGCTTTTGCTTATCGTTCCTATTGCTGCGATATATGTGGTGTGTTATTTTCAAAAAGAAAAAAAGTATTCCGTTGATACTATTTATGTGTGGGGAGATTCGCAAATCACTCAGGGATTGAATTTATCGTTATTGTCATCGAGTCTTTCGAAACAAGTCTTATCGGCTGCTAAGCATGGTGGTGGCGTGTACGATTTTTTGGCGAGCATAGAGCATATCCCTAAAGGATCGACTTGCATCATCGAATTTCCTGAATTGGCCTTCATCCGAATTCCAAGGTTGGATTTTAATCGAACGGGAATGGAATTTTGTAGCCTTTGGTCTATGATACAAACTAATACGCCTATTCAAGAGTGCGTTAGAATTTTTGTCCTTAATAGAAGTCGCCTCTTTTCTTGTAATAGCGTTTTTTCTTCAGACCAAGCATTGTATCCATTCGCTCCAGAATTGGAATATTCTCAACCTTTGGACTGGTTTTGCAAGGTCTTTAATATCAAGACAGAAAACTCGGATTGGAAAACTGAGACTTACGAATACGGTATATCTAAATTGATAGATAAGGGTTGTCGGATTGTGTTTATTCAGTTTCCATTTGAGAAACAGGTTGAACAATGTGCCAAGCAATCTGTTAATAGGGGACTTTCTGAAAGCGTAAAAAAGAGATTGCTTGACAAGTTTTTTATTGTTCCAGATACTATAACTCTTCCAAACGATAGCCTACAAATGTATGATTTGTCGCATTTGAATGAAGTGGGGGCAAGACATGTTTCATTGGAAGTTGCCAAAGCGATGCAGCAAGATACGGTTTGCAATCGGTTCTTTTTTGTGGAGTTAAAATAAGGTAGATGCTTTCTGAAATAATATGCATTTGCTAATTCAGCTTCCTTCTTTTTATTTCGCTCCAAGTCTGCAACACCACTGAAATGATAATCAGTGCAATGCCGATGCAGAATGAATAATTCAACTCTTTGTATTCGCTGAAAATGAACATTGAAAGGATGATGCTATAGACAGGCTCCAAGTTATAGGTAAGGTTGACGGTGAAAGCTGGAATCTTTTGTAGCACAATGATTTGCAGCAAACATAGTCCTATGGTGCAAATCACGACCATGAAGGCGAGGTAAGGATAGTCCATTCCGACGGGATAGAGCCTCCCGACAGGGATGAACATATTATATAAAGGAATAAGGCAGGTCAGGCCGATGAGGCCGCCAATCATCTCCCAAAGCAACATGTTTTTGGCTTCGTAATGTTTGCCAACGCGTTGATTGGCGATGGCAAACAAGGCATAGAGCGCCGAGGAAACCACACCCAAGACGATACCCAAACGGTAACGCGAATCGAACTGGAAAATCAGATAGATGCCGAGTATGGTGAGCAGACTGAAAAGGAACTCGCGGCCGGAAAACTTATGTTTGTTGATGATAGGCTCGAACAAGGCTGTGAAAAACCCTACCAAGGAGAAACATACCACACCGATGCTAACATTGGAGGCCTTGATTGAGGCATAGAAGAACACCCAATGCAGGCAAAGCAGCATACCTACGCCACCCATCTGTAAAATGTCCCTGAATTTGTATCGTTGTAGGGACGCGCGGCCGTGCGTCTCTGTAAAGCGCAAATACAGGAACATCAACAAAGCGGCAGCAGCCATGCGCCACCATACCAAAATGGCCGAATCCAAGGTGATGAGTCTTCCCAACACCCCGGTAAAGCCCGCGATGAAAACTGAGAGATGGAGCAGGAAATAGTCTTTCTTCATGGTTTTCTTCTTTGGCGTACGGCCTCAAAGGTGACAATGGCGGTGGTGACCGACACGTTGAGCGAGTCGGCGATGCCGTTCATGGGGATAATGATATTCTGGTCGGCAGCCTTGACCCAAGCATCAGAAATGCCCGTGGCTTCGGTTCCCATGACGAGGGCAGAGGCCTTCCGGAAGTCGGCATCGAGGTAATCGATGGAGGCCTTAAGGTAGGTGCAATAGATGGTGATGCCATTCTTTTTCAGCCAGTTGATACATTCCTCTGTGGAGCAGGCATAAACTGGCACGCTGAAGATGCACCCAATGCTGGCCCGGATGGCGTTGGGGTTGAAAAGGTCGGTGGCAGGGTCGGCCACGATGACGGCATCCACGCCTGCCGCATCGGCAGTGCGCATCACGGCACCAAGGTTACCAGGTTTTTCAACAGTCTCTAACACAATGATCAAAGTGTCTTTCTTTGGCTTGAACTCGCTGAGGCTCTTGAATTTGGGTATGGCCACGGCCAACAAACCGTCACTACCTTCACGGTAGGCAATCTTGTCAAACACCTCTTCCGTGACGGTCTCGATGAAAGCGGCATTGACTTTGACGGGTTCACGCAATAATGGCTCACAGGCATAGAGTTGCTCAATCTCAAATCCACACGCCTGTGCGCGTTCAATCTCACGTCGTCCCTCTATAAGGATACGGTTCTGCTCGCGGCGTTCGGCAGCCTTCTGCAATTTGACGAGGTTCTTTATCTTGGGATTTGTCTTGCTTGTAATCATTGCTTTTTTGCTTTCAATTGTGACAATACCAGTCCGATTACGACCACCAAGATACCGATAATCTTGTTCGCCGTCAGGCTTTCGTGGATGATGAAGTAGCTGAAGATGGCTGTGAAGACGGGTATCAGGTTGGAATATACATTGGCTTTGGAGGCGCCCAACTTACTGAAAGCGAATGCCCACAAAGCGTATGCGACTGCGCTGCAAAACACGCCAAGGCAAACCAGAGGAACAATATATCCACCCACATTGGCAAAGTTGGATGGCTCGAAGCGTTCCATGATGATTGTCAAAGGGATAAAATACAACATGCCGATGATGTTTTGCACCCAAGTGATGGTCATAGGTTTATAGAGCTTTGTAAGTCGAATGAGTGCGATGGAATAACCCACGGCCACCAAAACGGCACTACAGAGGAACAGGATGCCTTTGGTTGAGGCAATAAATTCAAGGTCTTTGTTGAGTAGCAGTACGATGACACCTATAAAAGAGATGATAAATCCCACAATGTTCATGGGGGTCAACCGCTCTTTGAGGAAAATATGAGCTGCGATGGGGGTTACCAAAGGAATCATGGCGATGATGCCGGAGCCGATGACCGGAGAAGTGTTCTTCAAACCGTAACCTTCAAAAATGAAGTAGAGGAATGGTTCAAACATGGCTGCCAAGGCGAAGAGCCCCAAGTGCTCTTTCTTGACTTTTTCGTTCAGGTGGAACGTGAAAAGTATCGCTGTGAAAAAGATAGTTGCGACAACGAGACGCAAGAAGATAGTCGCTGTGGGGTTGAGGTTCTGATAGACTTGTGTCGACCAAACAAAAGAAATTCCCCAGAAAATCATAGCGATAACACCGGCGAGGTGAACGATATATGCTCTGTCTTTCATGCTGCAAAGTTACGGTTTTTTGAGATAGTTTTCCCATAGTGGAATAATTCGGCAAGATTTTTGTAGTTTTGCAACCAATAAAGACAGTAAATTAAGTTTCACGATTAAAAATCTACCAAAATGAAAAAGTTAAGTGTTATCTGCATGATGTTTTTGTCAGTTGTTTTTTTTGCTACTTGTACTAAGGTTGGCCCAATGGGTCCACAAGGTCCACAAGGTCCACAAGGCCCTGCCGGTCATGATGGCAACGCCAACGTGGCTTCTTCCACAGTGACTGTCAAATCTTCTGATTGGGAATGGCTGAACCAATACGGCCAGTGGGTGGTAACCATCGACTATCCCGCCATCAACAACAATGTGTACAACTATGGTGCGGTGCTCGTCTATATGGACGTTGACGGAGCCTGGTCGCAAGTGCCGCTGACGTATTATTATCAGGATTTGAACGATGCTGGCGAACTCATTAATTGCGAGGCTTCTATCGAAGTGGCTACTTTGAACGACGGTGGTGTGCGCCTCTTCTGGACGGAGAGTGATTTCTATGGTGGTATGCGTCCCCAAACGTGTGACTTCAAGATTGTGGCCATCGAAGCCACGGTTTACAGCCACCGCAGCGATGTCGACTACAGCAACTACGAGGCTGTGAAGGCCGCTTTCCAATTGGCTGACTGATTGAACGTCAGAGAAAACAATGTAAGACTCGTCCATGGGGCGGGTCTTTTTTTATTTTACGCAGGAAATATAGAAGCCTGCCAGAAGTATATATGGTGTCGCTTTGTGTTTCCCATAATTCTGCGCATTCTGCATGAGAAAAATACTGCGTGAGATATTATTGCATCGCAAGGGAAAACCACATGAACCCAACATACCCCAATGTCAGCAAGACTCCTTCCCATCTGGAAATCTTGCGGCCTTTGCCCGTGAAGACGAACATCAGCATGAGCACGTTGGCGGCAAAGAGGATCATCAGCTGTTTGTTCATCATCGGATCGAAAGGCAGCGGCGTGATGAGCGCACTGATACCCAATACCATAAAGATGTTCAGGATGTTGGAACCCAATACATTACCAATAGCGATGCCGGAGTTTTTCTTCGTGGCTGCCACGATGGAGGTGATGAGTTCAGGCAAGGAGGTAGCAGTGGCCACCACAGTGAGGCCTATTGTGCTTTCGCTCATACCCCAATTACGGGCCAGAATCTGCGCGTTGCGCGAGACAAGCTCCCCACCAAGGTATAAACCAACGATACCCGCAATAAGTGCGAATATGGTCTTGCCCCAAGGCATGGCCTCTTGAATGCTTTCGGTTTCTTCTTGCGGGTCGTTTTTCAGCATGGTAAGCAGCAGATAGGAGAAACCCATGAGCAACAAAACGATGCCTTCAATCCAGTTGATGGTGCGCGCTTGTCCCGTGAACAAATAGTTGGCCATCAAGGTGATGGCGAGTGTGGCGACAAAACCAGCGGGTATGTCACGGCGGATGGAGACTCGGCTCACGTCAATAGGCCAGATGAGTGAACTCACACCCAAGATAAGCAGGATATTCATCGTATTGCTTCCGATGATGTTGCCGATGGCCAGCCCTGGACTGCCTTTGGCGCACGAAAACACATTGACAATCATTTCAGGCAAAGAGGTGCCGAAGGCCACAATGGTTAGGCCGATGATGAGCGGCGAGAGCTTGGCACGGATGCCCACGCTGGTGGCCCCATTGACAAGCCAATTCGCACCTAGAATCAGTGCAACGAAGCCGACAATCAATAATAATAAAGGTATAATTGAGGTCATCTTTATACATTATAAATCCGTGCCCCGAAAATCTTGCTTCCCACGCGAACCAATGTCGCTCCTTCCTCTACGGCAATCGGATAATCATCCGACATGCCCATAGAAATTTCTTTGAATTGCTGCTGGTCGACAAAATAATCTTTTTTAAGGGTGTCAAATATCTCTTTCAGATGCTTGAATTCCTTGCGGACTTCGGTCATGTCCTCAGTGAAAGTGGCCATGCCCATCACGCCGCAGATGCGTACGTTTTCCATTGTCTTGAATGCTTCTGAATCAAGCAGTTGTCGGGCTTCTTCTAGGTCAAGGCCGAATTTAGTCTCTTCCATCGCGATGTGGAATTGCAGCAGGCAGTCCACAATGCGACCGTGCTTGGCAGCTTCCTTGTTGACGGCTTCCAAAAGGTTGGCCGAATCGATGCTGTGGATGAGCGTGACGAAGGGGATGATGTATTTGATTTTGTTTGTCTGCAAATGGCCGATGAAATGCCATTGGATGTCTTGCGGCAGCACTTCGTGCTTGTCGCGCATTTCAAGAGCATGGTTTTCGCCAAAGATGCGTTGACCTGCATCGTAGGCTTCCTGCAAGTCGCTGACGGGCTTGGTCTTACTGACGGCCACCAAAGTCACCGATTCGGGCAATGTGGCCCTGATTTTTTCCAAGTTTTCCTTGATCATGATTCAATCGTTTTGATGGTGCAAAAATACGCAATCCTTACAATTCAACAATTAAACATTTAAACAATTCAACAATAATTCCTATCTTTGCACGCAAATTTTTGAGAATTATGTTTGAAGGTTTAAGCGAAAAACTAGAACGTTCGTTCAAAGTCCTTAAAGGACAGGCGTATATCACTGAGGTGAATATTGCCGATACCATGAAGGAAATCCGTCGCGCCCTCTTGGATGCCGACGTCAGCTATAAGATTGCCAAGGATGTCACCAACAATATCAAGGAGAAAGCTCTTGGTCAAGAGATTCTCACTTCGGTGAAGCCAGGTGAGATGATGGTCAAGATTGTGCATGACGAATTGGCTGAACTCATGGGCGGCGATGCCGTCGACATCAACCTGAAAGGCCAGCCGAGCATTATCCTCATAGCGGGTCTGCAAGGTTCCGGTAAGACCACTTTCTCAGCCAAATTGGCCAGTTATTTGAAACGCAAACGCAGCAAGCAAGTCTTGTTGGTGGCTGGCGACGTGTACCGTCCCGCCGCTATTGAGCAGTTGAAGGTGTTGGGACAGCAGGTCGAGGTTGAGGTGTATAGCGAAGAAGGCAACAAGAACCCCGTGCAGATTGCACAAAACGCCATCAACCATGCGCGCAGTCAGGGCAAGAATGTGGTCATCATCGATACCGCCGGTCGTCTTGCTGTCGATGAGGAGATGATGAATGAAATCGCCAACATCAAGGAAAGGGTTCATCC
Organism: uncultured Bacteroidales bacterium; assembly: GCA_900317155.1. Taxonomy (GTDB): domain Bacteria; phylum Bacteroidota; class Bacteroidia; order Bacteroidales; family F082; genus Limimorpha. The sequence continues at coordinate 86,328 of ONFO01000004.1, read as the reverse complement.
GCATGAGACCTTGTTTGTGGTGGATGCCATGACGGGTCAGGATGCAGTGAATACTGCCAAGGCTTTCAATGACCGCCTCGACTTCGATGGCGTGGTGCTGACCAAATTGGACGGCGACACTCGTGGCGGTGCGGCCCTCACCATCCGAACGGTGGTGGAGAAACCTATCAAGTTCGTCGGTATTGGTGAGAAAATGGACGCTTTGGATGTGTTCCACCCCAAGCGCATGGCCGACCGTATCCTCGGCATGGGCGACATCGTTTCCCTTGTGGAACGTGCCCAAGAGCAGTTCGACGAGGAAGAAGCCCGCAAGTTGCAGAAGAAACTGGCCAAGAACGAGTTCAACTATAACGATTTCCTGAAGCAAATCCAGCAAATCAAGAAGATGGGTAATCTGAAGGATTTGGCTAGCATGATTCCTGGTATGGACAAAGCCATGAAGGGTGAGGAAATCGACGATGACGCCTTCAAGAGCATCGAGGCCATTATCTATTCGATGACACCTCAGGAACGCGAGAACCCGAAACTGCTCAACGGTACGCGCCGCAAACGTATCGCCGATGGCAGCGGCACAAGCATTGTGGAAGTCAATCGCCTCGTGAAGCAATTCGAGGAGACCTCAAAAATGATGCGCATGATGACCACAGGCGGTGGCAAGAAGCTGATGCGCATGGCTAACAATATTAAACGCAGATAAGGTTGTAGGCTATCACATCGTGGCAGCCACAATTATAGCTAAATAATATCATTATGGATAACAAGATTATAGACGGCAAACTCATTGCCGAACAAATCAAAAAGGAAATCGCCGCTGAAGTGGCGGATATGATTGACCATGGCATCAAAGCCCCGCATTTGGCGGCGGTCATCGTAGGCGACGACGGTGCCAGCAAGACTTATGTGGCCTCAAAAGAGAAAGCCTGCCAATCGGTGGGCATGACCTCTTCGGTGTATCGTCTTCCCGTGACTACCACAGAGAAGGAAATGCTCGAGATGGTCGAGTTCTTGAACAACGACCCCGACATTGATGGCTACATCATCCAACTGCCTTTGCCTAAGCAAATTGACGAGGATAAGGTCATCAATGCCATCAAGCCTTCGAAGGATGTGGATGGCTTCACGAGCATCAATGCAGGCAATATGCAATTGGGGCATCCATGCTTTATTCCGGCAACGCCCAATGGTATTATGGAACTTATCAAACGCTCTGGTATTGAAACCGTTGGTAAGAATGTGGTGGTCTTAGGCCGTTCCAACATTGTAGGTACTCCTATGGCTATCCTCATGTCGCGCAAAGGCATCGACTCAACGGTTACATTGTGCCACAGCCGCACAAAGAACCTACCCGAGATCTGCCGGAACGCCGATATCCTTGTGGCTGCCATTGGCAAACAAGGCTTTGTTACTGCAGATATGGTGAAACCTGGTGCTGTGGTCATTGACGTGGGCATTCACCGCATCGAAGATACTACCAGTCCCAAAGGTTACAAGATTTTGGGTGATGTGGACTATGAAGAGGTCTACAAAGTGGCCTCCAAGATTACCCCTGTTCCAGGTGGCGTAGGTCCCATGACCATCGTCTCATTGCTGCAAAACACCTTGAAGGCAGCCAAAGGTGAGGTCTATCCGAAATGATGACGCTTTAATCAAAACTAGGCGAAACTGCTGACTTTTCGGCGGTTTCGCCTTTGTTTTTTGCGTATTTCAAGGCAATTGTCTATTTTTGTCCCCAAATTCTTCAATATGAAAAGAGCTGTCTTAGCCGTATTGCTGTTTTTGTCGCTTGCTCCGTTAGCTTGGGCTCAGAGAGAAGGAAGCAATGGGTTCTCGCCTTTGTTCAATCCTGAGCTCAAATCGGAACTGCCCGAAGAAGTAAAGGAAACTTCGGGGCTTTTCTTCCACAACGGTCACCTTTGGACGCACAACGACAGCGGTGGCAAACCGATTCTGTATGCCTTAGACACGATGACGTTTGAAGTGGTGCAGAAAGTCACGCTTTCCAATGTGAAAAACAATGACTGGGAGGATGTCTGCACGGATGGAAAGATTGTTTATGTTGGTGATTTCGGCAACAACAAAGGCGATCGTAAGAACTTGAGAATCTATTGTTTCCCACTGTCTGCCATCCCCGATGAAGGCAACGCCAACATCAAGGTGGATTCCATCTGTTTCACTTTTGGTGACCAAACCGATTTCACGAAACGCAAGGTGCACGACTTTGACTGTGAGGCCTTTTTTGCTACGGAAGAATGCCTTTATCTGCTTAGCAAAGGTTGGGAAACAGGTACCACGCGACTTTATCGGCTTCCCAAAACAATAGGCAAACAAGTTGCTGAAGTGGTGAACGGTTTTGATTCGCAAGGCTTGATCACAGGGGCAGACTACGACAGCGAGAACCACGTTTTAGTTATCATCGGTTACGTGAAATCCATCTGGAAACCATTCATGTATATCATTTTCGGCTTTGACGAGGCTGGAGTGAAGCTCTCGAACCGCCGTTTTGAGATGCCTCAATGGGCGGGAATGCAGACCGAAGGCATCTGCTTCTTCGATGAGGGTAGATGCTACGTTACGGCAGAGACCTCTCCAACCATTACCGCGAGAGTGTTTGAGGTAGATTTTAGGAGATGGATTGATAAGGAACTGAAAAACAAAAAGAAATGAAACGTATTGCGGTTATAGTATTCCTAATGGTGCTGGTTTCTGCTGTATTTGCCCAGCATCCCAAAAAGGCTGTGAAAGCCTACGAGGCAGCAGAAGAGGCTTTTATGATGCGAGACTATGGCAAGGCGCATCAACATTTGCTGAAAGCCGTGGTGACCGATCCCAATTATGCCGAGGCTTGGCTTTTGGAGGGGGAAGTCGGGATGGAGACAAAAGATTATGACTTGGCTTTATTAGGTTACGAAACTGCTTTGGCATGCGACTCGATGTTGTTTCCTCCTGCCGCCATTACCTTGGCACGCCTTTATGATGCTCGTGGCAGTTACAAGCACGAGATAGTCTTATTGCGATGGTATTTATCGAAGCGCTTAGGCAATGACGCCAATGATGCCACAGCCAATGAGTTGCTTGAAAAAGCTACATTTAGAGATTGGGCAATGAGTCACCCCGTGGCTTTTGAACCTGAAAATCTGGGAGTCGCTGTCAATACAATCAATGACGAATATGTGAATATGCTTTCGTTTGATGGTTCTCAACTGCTTTTCACACGCAAGATGCCGTCTGATAACGGCTATCAGAAAGAGTCGTTATTTGTTTCCTATTTTGAAGACGGTGCTTGGCTGGAACCTCGACTGCTTACTTTTGCCGATTTTCCTGAGGACGTTGACCCAGGTGCGGCTTTCATCTCAGCCGATGGCAAGAAACTCTATCTGACGGGTTGCAGCTGGCAGCGCGACAGCGGTTGTGACCTTTTTGTTTCAGAATGGACGGGCGAACAATGGTCGAAGCCAAATCGATTGTCGGAAAGCATCAACACAAGAAGTTGGGAGTCACAGCCTTGTGTGAGCAGCGATGGCAAGGAACTCTTTTTTGTTTCGCGCCGCTCGGGTAACGCCGATATCTTTCGCAGTATTCGCAATGCCGATGGCACATGGGGAGAGCCTCAGAATTTGGGCGAACCCATCAATACGAAAGGCACGGAAATGGCTCCTTTCCTACATCCTGATGGACACACGCTTTATTTCTCCTCTGACACACACCTTGGCATGGGCGGTTTTGATTTGTTCATGAGCCGTAGGGGAGAGGACGGAAAATGGCAACAACCTGTCAATTTGGGTTTCCCCATCAACACGCAAGGCGATGAGATCAACTTCTTTGTGGCTGCTGATGGTAAGACGGCTTTTATTTCTTCTCAACGTGAGGGTGGGCATGGCGGTTACGACATCTACACCTTTGAGTTGCCCGAAGAGATTCGTTCTGATTCTGCCAATTACCTCTCGACTGTAGATGTGGTAGAGCTGTCACCAGGCGATGCTGTAGTTTTGCAAAATATTCAGTTTGAATACAATAGTTCAGCGTTGACCGAAGACTCACAAACGGGCATCCAGATTCTAGCCGACTTCCTGCAACGCAATCTTGAATTAAGAGTTGAGTTGGCAGGACATACTGACAATGTGGGTGGTGAGAATTACAATTTGAAGTTATCCACCGAACGTGCCGAATCAGTTCGCAATGCGTTGATTGCTATAGGTATTGATGCCAATCGATTGACAGCTAAAGGATATGGCGCTTCACAACCGATTGCACCTAACGATACCGAAGAACACCGTGCATTGAACCGTAGGACAGAAATGATTGTAATTGAATGAATATGAAAAAGTTGTTGTTGTTTGTTGTTGTGGCTGCTTTCATGTCAGCTTGTGCGAAGCATCAAGAGCCAATACGTTTTTCGGTTTTAGGCGACAGCTATTCATCCCTGGAAGGCTCTGTATATCCTGATACAAACGATGTATACCATTTTGCAGACATTGGCGTGACGGAAGTAGAGCAGATGTGGTGGTCGCAAGTGGCTGCTTCAACAGGCTGGTTGCTCGATCGGAACAATTCTTTCTCTGGTGCAATGATTTGCAACTACAATTTAATGGATTACTATGTTCCCGCATCTTTTATTCATCGTATGGACAATTTGGGTCGACCTGATGTGATTTTCATTCTTGGTGGCGTTAATGATGTGTGGTACGGAGCTCCCTTTGGCGATTTTGTGTATTCTGGCTGGACTGAAGAACAACTTCGTTCCTATCGTCCAGCATTAGCTTTTCTGTTCGATAAGCTGAAACGTCTTTATCCTCGTTCCAAACTGTATTTTGTCCTTGAAACTGATCCTTGTCCAGGTGCAATCGATGAAGAAGTACGAATGGAATACATCATCTCGACACATCGTGTTGCTAACCATTACGATGTAGATTGCATAGATTTAGTTGACGTTCATAAGAACTTATGGCATCCTGATGTCGAGGGTCAAAAGAACATTGCGGACCAAGTGCTGGAGTATCTTGCTATAGAGAACTCCTAATGTCTGAAACGGTAACGAACGGTTAGTTCGTCATTACTGGGCGTAGGCACATCCCAATAAGGCTTTTCCCCATTTTCTGTCTCTTCTTCGGCTGCTAAATCTGTCAAAGAATCCTCTTCCTCCCAATGATAAACCTCTTTTTGAGGGCCTTCTTTCCGTAGGAAAAAGGCCAACAAAACTCCAATAATGGCGCCGCTGAGGTGGCCTTCCCATGAGATGTTTTGTGGTATTGCCAAGGCAGGTATCATGCCCCAGATGAAGCTTCCGTATAGGAAAACCATGATGAGCGCGATGACAATGAGCATTCTATTGCCTCTGATGAAACCGCTTGTGATGAGAAAGAGATTCAGTCCATAGACGAGCGCACTGGCTCCAATGTGTGTGGATTCAGGGTCTCCTATGCACCATGTAATCAATCCGCTGGCTAAGTAAGTGATGAGCAACACACGGTTGGCAAGGGTAGGGTAGCAGTAATATAAGGCTGTGCCGAGTACGAGGATGGGCACCGAGTTCGAAAGCAAATGCTCCCAACTGCCATGCAGGAAAGGCAAGGTGAAGATGCCAATGAGACCTTTTGCCGAATGTGGCGTAATTCCCCAACGACTTAGGCTGAGGCCAAACGACACTTCTATGATTTTCACCAACCACATCGATACCACGACGAGAAGTGGGATGATGAGGCTGCCTAAAAACTTCTTTCGCTCTTGTTTATCTTCCATGCCGAGGTGCTTATCAAGAATTGTTCCGCTGCAAAGGTCGGAAATTTTGGCAGAACACCTACCATTCCCAATACAAAAATCCCGCTCACGAACAGTGAACGGGATAGTCTTCTCAAATTCTATAAAATCTTGATAAAAGAGAATTTGATAGAAAAACTTGACGATTAAGGAAGGAACGGCATCTTCACGACAACAGCTTTGATGAGCTTGTTGCGAATCTTAATGAAGATTTCAGTGTCTTTCTTGCTGAAAGCCTTCTTCACCAAAGCGGTGCCGATGTTCTTGCCAGTCGAGGGTGACGGGCTGCCCGAGCGCACCATACCGATGCAGTTGCCCTCGGCATCGCACACTTCATAACCGTTACGTGGAATGCCACGGTCAATCATTTCGAAGCCGACGATCTTTTGGTTCACGCCATTGGCTTTCTGAGCGGCGAAGATTTCGCGGTTGAGGAAGTCGTTGCCGTCGACGAACTTGGTAATCCAACCCAAACCAGCCTCGATAGGGCTGATGGTGTCGTCGATTTCGTGACCATAGAGGCAGAAGCCCTTCTCGAGACGGAGGGTGTCGCGGCAGCCTAAGCCTGCGGGCATAATGCCGAACTCCTTTCCAGCCTCAAACACAGCGTCCCAAACTTGCTTGGCATAAGCGACGGGGATGTAGATCTCGCAACCACCCGAGCCGGTGTAACCAGTAGTCGAGAAGATGATGTTGTCGACACCAGCGAAGTTGATGATCTGGAAGGTGTAGTATTCCATGTCAACCACGTTGGCCTTGGTGAGTTTTTGCATGGCTTTCAGGGCGTTGGGGCCTTGCACGGCCAGTTGTGCCCATTCTTCGCTCTCGTTCTTGAAGTCTTCGCCAAGGGTCATACCAAACTTTTCGGCGATTTGGCTCATCCAAGCCCAGTCCTTGTCAATGTTGGCGGCGTTGGGCACCATGAAGTAATGGTCGTCGGCGATGCGGTAAACAAGCATGTCGTCAACGATGCCACCCTTGCCATTGGGCAGGCAGGTGTATTGCACCTTGCCGTCGTTCAAAGCGGCCACGTCGTTGACAGTGCAGTATTGCATAAACTGTTTAGCCATAGGTCCTTTGGCGCGGAACTCACCCATGTGCGACACGTCGAACACGCCGACGTTGTTACGGACGTTGTTGTGTTCTTCGACGAGGCCGGTGTATTGAATCGGCATGTCATAACCTGCAAACTCAGCCATCTTGGCACCTAAGTCGTGATGAATCTGATTGTAAGGGGTCTTCTTTAATTCGATGTTCTCCATTTGTGTTTTGTGTATTTGTTGATTAAAGATTTAAAAATTCAAAATCCAAAATTTCTCATTTATCTCCTTGTGTCATGCAGTCCTTTCTTGAAGTATGGGCCGAAAGTCAGTTTTGTGTACTTGAGGTCATACACTGTGACTTCGCGCGGAGTCTCGCTGTTGACTTGGCGTTTCAGGGTGCAGCCGTTGGCAGGGTCAACCCAATATTGAGTCACACCATCCTCATTGTCGACGAAAAAGTGCCAGCAGTTCACGTCAAGCACCCGCTCCATGCCGACATAATACTTGGATAGGTTGCTCTTGTCAACCTCATTGTCGAAGGAGTCAAGCGGGAAGAAACTCTTGCCGAGAGGTTCAAACTCCCACTTGACATCATCGGTCCAACCTTGGGCTTCGGGTCGGTAATACCAGTTCTCGCCATCTTTGATGTCCCAGAAGCGGTCGATTTCTCGTCCGTCGTTGTAGGCTTCCTTGTTGCCAATTTTGACGAAGGTTTCGCGACAGTCGCTGACGGGGTTGGTGACTGTGATGAAGAAGTTGTCCGCAGGAGGATTGAAACTGAAGGTGGCAGTGAAAGGCTGTGTTTCAGGTTTTTCGGGGATGACAACCACTGGAGTTTCGACTTTAGGCCCTTTTATGATAATCACAGCTTGTGATTGGGTCTCGCCGAAAATGGCAGTAATGACAGGCGTGCCTTCGCCTTTGGCAATAACTTGAATTTCGTTACCTAATCCAATAACTTGATAATCAATAAACTTTGAATCCATGACATCATATTGGATTTTGCCTGGTTTCTCAAAGGATTTCCAAACAATGGTGTCGCCCACGTTCATTTCAAATTTGGTCACTTTTGTTTCCTGCGCGATAGCTATGATTCCAAGACAAACGCAGAATAATGTGAAAAGTAGTTTCTTCATGATGATATGATTTTGTCGTTGTGTTTTAGGCCTCAAAAATAGATAAAAAACAAATATGAAGAGGTGGCAGGACTATTATTTTTTGCATTTTGGGCATCGTCCGTTGATAATGAAGCTGGCGCTTTGCATTTCGTAGCCATCTGGAAGATGCATTTTTGGGATAGGGAGGTCTTCGAGGCAAAGGGTGGCGCCGCAGCTTTCGCAGTGGAAATGTACATGCATGTCGTTGTTGATGGCATGGTCGTGGCTGTGACAGAGTTCATAGCGAGTGCCTTCGCTGTCTTCAAGAACATGGACGAGGTGTTGCTCTTTGAAAACTGTCAAGGTGCGGAAGATACTCGACTTGTCGATGCTGCCAATGTGGTCATCTAGCTCGCCCATCGTGAGGGGACGGCATGCTTCAGCCAAGGTCTTTGCCACGATAATGCGGTTAGCTGTGGGGCGGATGCCGTGCTGTTGCATTAATATAATAAGGTGCTGCTCTTTTTCCATTGGGTTGCAAAGATAGGACTTTTTTCGATACATATTCGCATGTTTGTTTTTCTGTTTTTTTTTAACTTTTTTGTATCATTTGGATAATAATTGTATCTTTGTAAGGTAAAAATCTATAGTATTAATATTAAATTAGTTAAAAATGAAGTATTTACAAAAAATTAAAGGGTGGAGTGGAACGTTTCTTCTCCTTCTGATGATGACACTTTTTGCGCCTTGGTTCGCAAATGCGCAAAACAGTTCAGTTGCCACTTCCAATTTTGAGACGGGCAATATTAATGAATTCAACACCATGCAGCTCACAGTGAACTCGGGAACTACCGTGAACCAATATGTTCCTGTTTATGCTTATTTTGTTGATTGGAAGCTGATAAGTAGCCAGTTTATCATTCCGGCAACGAGCCTCGCCGACATGGCCAACGGCCAAATTACCAAGATGACTTTCCATTCTTCAACTGCATCGTCCAGCTGGGGCAATGCCTCGTTCAAAGTTTATTTGGTAGAAACAAACGAAACCACCTTGTCAACTCTTCAGGATTGGATGGGTATGACTCAGGTGTATGAAGGCAACCTCTCCATCGCCAGCAACGAGATGGCGGTTGTGTTTGACATGCCTTTTTCATACACAGGCGGCAACCTTTTGGTGGGTTTCAATCAGACAACAATAGGTAGTCATGGATCTGAAATCTATTGGTACGGTGTCACAGCTACTGGTGCCTCACTTGGGGGATCTCTAGAAAACGGGACTTTTATCCAACGGAACTTTCTCCCCAAAACTACATTCACCTATATCCCCACGGCCTATCCGAGAGTGAAACCAGTAATAAGCAGCATTACCCCCAATAGCGTCAGTTTCACATGGACAAGCCCCAGCGACAATGTTACTGGCTACCAATACCAATACAAAACCTCAACTGATGCTTGGCCAACCGATTGGACGAGCTTGGATGAAACTTCCACTTCGTTAACAATTAACGGTTTGTATGCTACGACTGACTACGACTTTCGCATTAAAGCCCTCTATGGCGAAAACGAAAGCGTAACGACCGAAATCAGTTTCACGACGGCTTGCGACTATGTTGAATTGCCTATGGAGGATGACCTCGATAGTTATGCGGGAACCACATCAACTGGCGTCAACAATCTTCCTCAATGCTGGAACTACATCAATACAACCACAGAAAACGGATACAAAGGCTATCCCTTGATTTTCAATCAGAGTAGTTATTCTCATTCGGGTAATAACCATCTGAGATTCTATTCTTATCGTTATTCTTATTCCCCAAGGGATCAGTATGCCATCTTACCTGTCATGGAGAATGTGAGTGATTTGAGAATCCAGTTTTATGCACGTCGTTATATTTCCTCTTATGACGGCATTATTATAGTGGGTGTGATGACAGACCCAACCAATGCTTCCACATTCACCGAAGTGGAAACCATCAATCTTACTTCGGAAGATTATGAGAAGTACGTTGTTCCATTCAGTGGTTATAGCGGTAGCGGTGGCTACATTGCCTTCAAGATGTCAGCGCCTAGTAGTAGCACAACTTATTATTGTGGTGTTTTGATTGACGACATAATCGTAGAGACAATTCCGAACTGCGACGCGCCAAGCAACTTGGCCATGGTCGAACACAGCAACACTTCCAATTCCGTCGACCTGAGTTGGACTCCGGGCGGTGGAGAAACGGCTTGGAAGATACAGTATAAGAAGGAAACCGAAACGACTTGGACTCCCTTTACCTCCCAAGTGACGACGAATCCCTTCACACTGACAGGTCTCGAACCTAATACCGACTATCAGGTGCGCGTTGCTGCTTACTGCGACAATAATAACCCCAACAGCATTAGTCTCTATAGTGACCCTATCGGTTTCACGACCTTATGTGAAGCCATTTCCGACTTCCCGTGGAGTGAAGATTTCGATAGTTATACTAGCGGTTACTCGACAACTTTCCCCACCAATAACCTGCCCCAATGCTGGAGCTACATCAACACTACCACGAATAACAATTACAAAGGCTGTCCTGCGGTTACCACATACATGAATAACGATTATTACTTGTATTTCGTTTCCTATTATTTAACTGACCCACAAGACCAGTATGCTATCCTGCCACCTATGGAAGACCTTAATGTCAAGAGAATCACGTTCACAGCTCGACTTCGCTATAGTAACCGTCCGGATTCAAACATCATTGTGGGTGTGATGACCAATCCTTGGGATGCCAGCACTTTTGTGCCAATTGGCGCCACTGGCAACAACCTTACCATAGACAAAACCAAATTCAAAGTGAAATTCACTAACGTGACGGGCAACTATATCGCCCTAAAGATGGAAGCTGCCACTAATGACAATAAATATGTGATAGTTGATGACATCACTGTGGAGCTTGCCCCTGACTGCGAGGAACCGGATAATATGGCATTTGTGGAAGCTACTGGACATACCGCCACCTTCAGTTGGACCGATAATGGCGGGTCTGACGCTTGGCAGATTTACGTCGCTACCGACAATACATTGCCTGAGGAACTAGTGGCGGAAAATCTGCATGAGGTGACTACCAATCCTGGTACCGTCGGCGGACTGGCTCCTCAGACTTCATATTACGCTTGGGTGCGCGGTAACTGCGGAGACCCTGTCGTGTACGGTGCTTGGTCAGATCCTGTTAGCTTCACAACAGGTGTCGCCTGCCCTCAGCTTATTAATTTAACGGTTTCGGAGGTTGCAACCACCTCTGCTACAATTAACTGGACATCCGATGGCCAAGAAACAGCTTGGCAGATTTGTGTGAATAATGATGAAGCGCATCTCGTTGACGTTATTAACAATACCTACACTATCTCTGGACTCACTCCTGCAACCTCATATAACGTGAAGGTGCGTGCTAACTGTGGAGGTGTGGATGGTTATAGCGATTGGTCAAACCCGAAATATTTCACCACTGAAGTTGCTTGTCCTGAACAGATTGATTTCACGGTTTCAGACATCGCATCTACCTATGCCACACTTAACTGGACATCCTATGGTCAGGAAACGGCTTGGCAGATTTGTTTGAACGAGGATGAAGCGCATCTCATTGATGTTACCAACAATTCATACACGTTCACCAATCTCACTCCTGCGACTGAATACACCGTGAAGATGCGTGCCAATTGCGGCATCGTGGATGGTTACAGCGATTGGACCTATGAACAATGGTTTACAACGGATTTCTGTGACCCTGAGAACAAGTGCAACATCAGCTATACTGCAAACGGTTTTACTGGTTGGGATGAGGCGACTATTGCCTTCATGGATGATGAGACGGAGATAGCGTGGCTGACAATGAATGAAGGCTCGGGTGAACTCGCCTTTTGCCCGGGCGATTACAGCATTGTTTGGTATGGGGATTGTGAAGGCGGCTCTTTTACTATCTATGGTTCTGACGGAAACGAGTTGCTTTCTGTTGCGGAATGTTATGAGTTGGAGTATGAACAGGTGTTGGGCTCATTTGTGCATGTCTGCGAAGGCGTATGCTTCCCCCCGAAGAATTTGGATGTATGGGCAAGAGCTACCTCTGCTACGATGACTTGGGACCAAGGAGGTGATGAGGAGCAATGGAAACTATCTTGGTCTGTTGATAATTCATGGACTGAGCCTGAAATCGTTAACGAGTCAAGCTATGATTTTGACAATCTTACTCCTGGCGCCACTTACAAGGCGCGTGTGAAAGCCGTTTGTGGAAATGATAACGAAAGCGGTTGGAAGGAAATCACTTTCACTACCCCGCTTTGCGACGACGCTTGCCGAATCCGTTATGTTTTGGAAGACGAAAGCGATGACGGATGGGATGATAATGCACATATCAGTGTTGTGCGCAATAGCGATAACAAGGAAGTGGCTCAACTTACGGTTACCGTAAATAATAGTCCATTAACTGGTTATTTGCCTTTGTGCCCTGACGAAACGTATAGATTCATTTGGGTTGCAGGAGGAGAATATGACGCAGAATGCTCCTTTACTATCTATGGCTCTGATTGGACGACTATAATTGCTTCTCATGAAGCGGGTGACGAAATTAATGATGGAGAGGTGTTGTGTAGTTCTTATGAGCATACTTGCGAAGGATGCGAAATTTTTGAGATTAGCTACGATACACCTTACATCGAGGATTTCAACAATACATGCTGGAATACTTGGGGCACTAATGATCCTCCTTATTATTATTGTTCTCCGTCATTATGGGGAGGAACAAATGGTATGGCTAGTGTTTCGCCGGGGTGCTATACTTCAAGCTATCTCAGTTTGCGTCCTGTCAAGGTGACGCCTACAACGCAACTCACCTTTAGAGCTTGGGTGGAAGTATGGCTAGATGAGTTGATTGGAACTTCCACGGTGTTGGTTTCTACCAACAATGGACACACTTGGATTCCAATTGGTCAAGCTTATGAAGGCGGTGAAATCGTAAGTGAGAATGATGAAGTTTTCCGACATGTTAGCACTAAAACCCTGTCGTTGGGTGACTATGCGCAATATGATTTCATTCTTGTTGGTTTCAGGTATCAAGGCTTTAGTGACAACAATAATCAAATAAGTACAATGTTTGTTGATGGAATCCGCATCTACGACCCCAATGTTTTTGAAGGTAATGCAAAGAGTGGTTTGTGGAGCGATGCGAACAATTGGACGCAGGGCGTTCCTTCGGAAGGCGACTATGTCTTGATCAACGGCGACTGCAATTTAGATACTGATGCGAATTTGAGTTCGCTGAAAGTGAATGAAGGCAAGTCACTGACCATCCAAAGTGGAAAGACCATGATAACCGAGCAAGCATCCACCTCCGATGTGAATCAGTTGGTCATTAAGGATGGCGGGCAGTTTATCACTAACACTACTGTGCTGGCTACCATAGAGAAAAGTGTTGTAGGCCGTGATAATGGTGGAAAATGGAATTTCATTGCTTCGCCGATTACGGATTATCAAGGTATTAATCCTGCAAATGTCAACTTGATGACGGTAGGTGACTATGATTTGTACAGGTTCAACCAAAGCCCCGTACTTGTCGATGGCATTGGTAAGGAATGGGAAAACTACAAGGCTCATTCGGGAGAATTCAAACTGTTTAATGGGAAAGGCTATCTCTATTCCAATAAGAGTGATGTCACCCTTTCCCTCACTGGTGATATCCATTCCGGCGAGAGTGCCTCGGAAGGCCTTGTTTTTGCGGAGGAGAATGTGAACAATGACATGTCGTTTAGGGGTTGGAACCTTGTGGGCAATCCATTAACCTTCAATGCGTATGTCAATCGGAGTTATTACAAGATGAATGATGTTGGCACGGCCATTACTGCGGTTTCGGAATATGCCAATCCTGACAATAGAATTGCACCTTGCACGGGTATTATGGTGAAGGCTGAATCTGATGACGACGAGTTTGTCATTTTCAGCAGAGGTTTGCCCGAAGGAGCATATTCAAACGGTAGCTTGAACGTCGCTTTGGCCCATACAGATATGCGTGGCGCTTCGAGAGGTTCAGCGGCCTTCATTGACAATGCCATCATTAGCTTTAATGAAGGCAGCAAACTGACGAAGTTCTATTTTGGCGACAGCGAGGCCAATATCTACATTCCGCAGAACAACGAGGAACTTGCCGTTGTCTGTGCCGAAGGCATGGGTGAGATGCCGCTTAACTTCAAGGCTACGGAAAACGGCAGCTATACGCTGAGTTTCAACAATGAAGGAGTCACATTCAGCTATCTCCACCTTATCGATAACAAGACTGGCAATGACGTTGACCTGCTTGTTAACCCGAGTTACAACTTTGAAGCACTAGTGACGGATTACGAAAGCCGCTTCAAGCTGGTGTTCGTTACTAATGGTGCAAGTGAGGACGCCAATGAATCTGGTTTTGCGTTCTTCAGCAATGGTAACTGGATCATTAGCAACGAAGGCGAAGCCACCCTGCAAGTCATTGACATCAATGGTCGCGTCCTCAGCAGCGAAACCGTCAACGGCAGCGTCAGCAAAGCCATCAACGCCGCTCCTGGCATCTATATACTCCGCCTCATCAACAGCGACAGTGTGAAGGTCCAGAAGGTTGTAGTGAGATGATTTAAAGCTGTAAGCTATAAGTTTGGTGACAACTAAGCTTATGGCTTACAGCTTAACAATTAAACAATCAACAATTTAAATCACTTTTATCCCTTCCGGCTGTTTGGTCGTATGATGTTTTTGGGGAAGTCCCGCGATGCCGCGTTGCAGGGATTTTCTCTTTTCAAATGTTGACCAGCTTGTACGGTAGTGTGTGAATAAGTGAAAACGATATGAATTGAACACCTCCGATTAGTACTTACCTCTTGCTCAATTTGTTCCATTCCTGCTCAAAAGCGTCCCTCATTTTGTTCTCATCTCTAATGATTTTTCTCAATTCTTCCAACCGTACAGCATTGTCCGATTCAGGAATCCAAAGGCGGAGATAGCCTGTGTCGGAATATTTTTCCAACAGATGTTCTCGAAAGCGTTGGTATTGTTGCTCCTTGTCATAATCGGGGAAGTGGTCTTGCGTGAATTGTATGGTGCGTCGTATGACTTTTTCGGGTGTGATGAGTCGGTCGGCTTCGGCCACGATTTTGCCGTATATGGACCGTGGCTCATGACCGTTTGAGGCGCGATGATCTTCCGCAGCCTGAGCCATGGTCTCGATTTGGCCTTCATCGAACCATTCTCGTAACTTCCTGTCCTCTCGGATAATGCGCCCTGAAACGAGATGATGGGTGTCACGTCCCTCGCAAAGCCCTGTGTCATGGTACGCGGCAATGGCGTAGACCATGTTCTCGTCCACATCGTAATGTTTGGCCAAGGCCAAACTCCTTTCGATGACTTCATCGGCATGATTACGTTGATGGGCGGCATCGAAATGGTCGTAGCGTGGGAGAATTTCCTGCTCGACGTGTGCTAAAATATTGGGGTTTACCATCCTCCACCTCCAGCATTCACCGTGGTCACCATCGAATTGACATTCACATTGACACTTTGTCCGCCAGTGTAGGTGACATTGCCCGTGTAGTAGCCGTTCCAGTTGGTGCCGCCGCTGATGGTACCGTTGTATTTCACGATGTACGATTGTCCCGTTTGCAGCTGTGGGTCAGTGAAAAGCATGACCATATTATTGCCACCACCAGGCCAACCGCCTCCGCTGCCCGTGAAGGTGGGGCATTGGTAGGTACAGATGACCGTGCCGTCAGATTTTAGAATCTGAATGGCATAGCCATGTTGTGTGTTGATCTTCAGCGATGGCTGAGTGCAGACATTCGTGCTTGGGTTGCTGGTGCCACCACCAGTGCCAATGCTGGTGCTACCTGTAATTTTGAATTGGTTGTTGTCGCAGTCGAAGCCTTCTTCAGGCGAACGGGCCCCGTTGGAGATGTTGAGGCCACCGTTGAGGAACATCGTGCCGTTCGAGTCGGTGCCGTCGTTGTTGTCGCTGTGGGCGTAGTAGATGCCTCCGTTGATGGTGAGGTTTTGGGCCGCATTCACAGCGTCGTCTTTCACGGAATAGGCCTCGATGTTGCCTCCGTTGATGGTCAGCGTGGCTTTGCTTTCGATGCACTCGCCGCCTTCGTTTTGCGTCTGGGTGCAGTGTACGGTGACGTTGCCGCTGTTGATGGTCAGGTTGCCTTGGGCTTTGACGCCTTTCGGGTTGGCATAGTCGCCACCGCCCCATGGGCCACCGCCACCTTGTGTGATGGTGATGCGCTCGCCGCTGGTGGTGACATTGAGGGTGAGGTCGTCATTGTTGGCACCTTCCTGCCCGATGACAAGAGTGCCGCCCACGTTGATGCCCTTGCCACCACGACCGGTGCTGGTGAGGTTGAAGTTACCGCCAAGCAGTTCCATATTGCCTTCGCTTTTTAGGCATGATGAAGTGTATGCATCTTTGTTGTTTCCACTGATGGTGTAGGTGGCGCCGTCACCTTGCGTAGTGATGGTGAAGTCACCGCCACTGATGCTCAAATTGCCATCGGCGCTAATGCTCTTCCCACCGTGATTGGTGGTGGGCAGGGTGATAGTGAAGTCACCGCCTGTGATGTTGATATCAGTGTCGCATTTGATGGCCGTGCAATAGGCAGGCTCGTTTTGGTTGTTGACCAACTGCAGGATGGTGCTGCCCGAGGATGTGATGTCGATGGTGCCGCCCGAAATGTTGATGTCGCCGTCAGCCTTGATGCCTTTCGACATGTCGCCGGAGTTGGCGATGGTAAGCGTTCCGCCATAAATATAAACTAGGCTGTCGGCCTTGATGCCTTTGCTGTCCGCACCGCTCGTGTTGAGGGTAAGGGAGCCGTCGTTCATGGTAAAAATGCCCGATACTTTGATACCTCTTTGGCTTTCCGCCGTGGTGTTGATGTTGAGATCCCCGCCTTGGATGGTGACGTTACCCGAAATGTCAAGGCCATCTGAACCGGCTGAAACAATTTCAAGCGTACCGCCGTTCCAAGTCAGGTTGCTGCTACCGTGAATGCCATCGCTGTCGGAGTCAAGGATACGGATAGTGCCCGAGTTGATGGTGATAGGACCTTCGATGTTCATGGCATGTTTGGCATTGCCTGTTATTTGTAGCGTTCCCGGGCCGTTTATGGTAAGTTCACAAGGCATATCCATTGTCCCTACTTGTGGACCGTTAGCGCCGTCGGCAAGTGTTGAAGTGCCTTTGAGTCTCAGTGTTACGGGAACATAAACGCCCATTGCAATAGCGACAGTAGAAGGGTTGGATAAGGATAAGTTGTCGAGGGTCAAATGGAAAGATGTCATGCTGTAATAGATTAACCTGCCATTATCCGAGCTACCGGAAACTACGTATGGAACATCCATCCTCCAAGATTCCACATCAACGAAAGCACCTTCTGTATGGATTTGAACCCCGTCATCAGCGAAAGGATTGTCCACCGTTACAGAATTACCGTTGTAGGTGATGTAAACTGTGTCGCCCGTGTGTGGTGACTCTTGCCTGAAAATAATGCTGTCAATATCTCTGATATTCAGTGTATTACCTCCATTGTCGTCGTTAATGAACATGTGTTCGCCATTAAAACGAAATTCTTCAATAGTGCTCACATCCTTATCATAAAGCATGAATGCTGTATTGAAGACTTTCATGTGATACTCCTGTGCACTGAGGCCTATGCAACCAAGCAGGAAGGCCATAATAAATAAGGTCTTTCTCATAGCTTGATCATTTTTAGGGTTTGGTGCTCGGTTTTGACAAGATAAAGCCCAATGGGGAGGTCGGAGATGTCAATCCATTGGTCTCCAGTGGTTTCAAACGACTTCATGATTCGACCATCGAGCGCGTAGATGCTAACCGTTTGTCGTTCATTAAGGTTGCGAAGCAAAAAGGCATCATGGGAAGGATTGGGGAAGAGTTGAACCGATGCGTTTGAAGCTTCTGAAACACCTTCTGTCTCGGCGCAAGTGATTTTACGGATGTCGGCCAAGTTGAATCTGTCGGATTTGGTAGGTGCAAGTTCAACGACAAGTGTCTCATTGTCTTCAAAGTAGACGCGGTCGCTCTCCGACATATAATAAGAGCGTTCGGTGCCATCGTTGAAATGGATGGTCATTTGGGTGGATTGCGCTGCGAGGTGGAATGCCAGCCCTAAAATAAAGGCCAAAAGCAGCAATCCGCGTTTGAAAATGCTTTTCATTGGTGTAGAAATAGGTTTGCAAAATGTTGAAAGATGCAAAAATACACTTTTTTGGAATACTATGGTTGCTGTTTTAAAGAAAAAAAGTTGCGATTGCAGGCCTCATCAGCCTCTTTAAGCCATGTCATGTTGGGCTTCCGCAGGTTTCAGAAAGCATGTCATTCCCTTGTTTAGTTTCGCTGGCCTCAACAGGCATGTCATACCTGTGGTGGCAGGTGGGCAAAGGCATGGGATCTATGCCTGGTGAGGCCGTCCACATAAAGCTCTTGTCTATTAAACCGACCTTCTATAGATTCCATGCTCGCACACTACCTCTGCAGGAATGACATAGAAGGTCTGGCTATGATAATGCAGGCTCTTTAAGCCATGTCATCCCCGCATGGTGTTGTGCGGTGGAATGGGATCTATGGCTTAAAGAGCCGTCATATAAGGTGCAGTGACTGACTCTTTACAATCCAACATTTGTTTGGGTGTGCCAGCAAAAATGACTTTGCCACCCATGGCACCGCCGCCGGGACCGAGTTCGACGAGGTAGTCGCACTGCTTCAGCATCTCCAGGTTGTGCTCGATGAGGAAGATGGTGTTGCCCGCTTCGACCATGTTGTCGAACAGGTCGAGAATGCGTTTGATGTCGTTGAGGTGGAGACCGTCGGAAGGCTCGTCCATGATGAAGATTTTGGGATGTTGAAGTGTTGAGTTGTTTAACTGTTTAATTGTTGATTTGTAACGACAACAATTCAACGATCCAACATTCAACAATTCAACAAGGTAAGAGGCCAATTTGATGCGCTGCAACTCACCGCCAGATAGAGTCGAAAGCGACTGATTCAGATGTAAATAGCCCAACCCGACCTTTCGCAAAGGCTCCAGTTTTTCGGCGATGATGGTGCCTGCAAATATCTCTGAGGCTTTGTTGGCGGTCATGTCCATCACTTCGGCGATGTTCATGCCGTTGACCTTATAAGATAAGACTTCGTTGCTATAACGCAGGCCGCCACAAGCCTCGCAAGTGGTCTCGATAGCGTCCATGAAGGCCATATCGCTGACGATGACGCCCTTGCCTTGGCAGACGGGACAGCCGCCCTTGCCGTTGAAGGAGAACAAGTCAGCCTTTGTCTTGTTCACTTTGGCGAAGAGTTTGCGGATGTCATCGGCCACTTCGAGATAGGTGGCAGGGGTGGAACGTAAGCTGATTCCTATATTCTTCTGGCTGATGTAGACGATGTCTGATTGTTTAATTGTTGGGGTGTTTAATTGTTTAATTGTTGAATTGTTGTCGCGAGAACAGTTCAACAATTCAACACTCAACGATTCTACGCTTTTTACAAAGCACTCCATCAATGAACTCTTGCCAGAACCAGCGACGCCTGCGATGCCGCACATCACGCTCAAGGGTAAATCCACGGTTAGGTTATTGATGTTATGCAAGGTGGCGTTTTCAAGGTGGAAAAAAGACTTGGGTTGACGAACTTGTTCCTTGATAGAACTTGTTGCGCTGAGCGAAATGCCAGTCAGGGTTTGGCTGTGCAACAATTCGTCGTAGCTGCCTTCGAAGACGATTTCGCCACCTTTCATGCCTGCGCCAGGACCCATGTCGATGATATGGTCTGCGATTTTGATCATGTCCTTGTGGTGTTCCACGAGGATGACGGTGTTACCGTGGTTCTTCAGCTTCTGCACCGACTTCTGCATGAGCAGGATGTCGTGGTTGTGCAGGCCGACACTAGGCTCATCCAGGATGTACATCACATCGGAAAGAGGTGAGTTGATGTATTTGGCAATCTTGCAGCGTTGCGCCTCACCGCCCGAGAGTGTGCCGATGGCGCGGTCGGGGGTGAGGTAACCGAGACCGATTTCCTCCAAAGCAGCCAGTCTTTCAATGGTGGCATGTTTGATGTCTTCGGCAAGAGGATTGTCGATGGTCTCCATCCACTGGCGGCAGTTGGCGATGCTCATGGCGGTCACCTCGGCGATGTTAAAGCCTTTGATCTTGCACGAGCGTATCTTCTCGTTGAGGCGGGTGCCGCCGCAGTCGGGGCAAGTGCCCATGGTGAGCATGGGATTGAGCACGGCGGCGTGGAGCAAACCTTCCTCCGAATTGATGATGCTGCGATACATGCGCGGGATGAGGCCTTCGTATTTGGCGCTTTTGGGCCAGTTCGAAGGCGGGTTTTTCAGTTTAATCTGCGGCGAGTTGAGGAATAGGTCGAGCTCCTCGGGCGTGTAGTCCTTGATTTTCTTGTCCAAGTCGAAGAGACCACTGTGGGCATAACGGATCCAGCGCCAGCCGCCTTTGCCGAAAGCGATGTAGTGTATGGTGTCCTCGTCGTTGAGCGACTTGTCGAAGTCGACAAGCTTGTGGATGTCCAACTCGCGGATTTCTCCCAATCCAGCGCAACGTGGACAACTGCCAGATGGATGGTTGAACGAGAAGGCATCGGAATAGCCTACGAAAGGTTGCCCGATGCGCGAGAACAACAGACGCAATAGGGCGTAAATGTCTGTGTAAGTGCCTACTGTAGAGCGTGAATTGGAGGTGGGCTTCCTTTGCTCAATAACGATGGCAATGGGCAAATTCTCGATGTCGCAAACATGCGGACGACCGTATTTGGGCAAATACTGTTGCGTAAAGGAAGGGAAAGTGTCATTGAGTTCCCGCCGCGATTTGGCTGCGATGGTATCCAGCACCAACGATGACTTTCCCGACCCCGACACGCCCGTCACCACGGTGATTTGCCGTTTCGGAATCTTTACGGTGACGTGTTTTAGGTTGTTCTCGGTCGCGTCTTTGATGAGGATATGGTCGAATTCGGCAGGGTTTTCCATAAGGTTTTAGGTTGGGTTAGTGGATATGGCACATCTTCACTTTAGCCATGGGGATTTCGCTTTCAGCCACGGTCATAATGTCTCTGTCAAGAATCACAAAATCAGCGTCTTTACCGACTTCGATGCTGCCTTTGCGGGCTTCAAGGAAGCAGCCTTTGGCCACCCAAATCGTGATGGAATGCAAGGCTTGCTCGCGGGTGAGGGCGTTCTCCATTTGGAAACCTTCGGCGGGCGTGCCGTCCAAATGCTTACGGGTCACGGCGGCATAGAAGGTATAAATGGGACTGATGTCCTCGATGGGGAAGTCTGTGCCGTTGATGCCCCAGCCGTTTTGCTGCAGCAACTGTTGGTAGGCGTATGCATTCTTGATGCGCTCGCCTAGACGCTCGTCGGCCCAGTCCATGTCGGAAGTGCAGTGGGTGGTCTGGATGGAAGGGATGACAGAGAATTCACCATAGCGTTGGAAGTCGGCATTGGCTACTGTTTGGGAGTGTTCAATGCGCCAACGTAAATCGTTTTTGCCTTTCAGGTACTCCGAAAAGATGTCTAAAATATGGTGTACACCGCCGTCACCGATGGCATGGCAACACACTTGATAACCTGCATCGTAGGCCTTTTGGCAGACGTGACGGTAGAACTCATCGCTTTCTAGGATCAAGCCGTCGTTGGTCGGGTCGTCGGAGTAAGGTTCAAGCAGTTTCGCCCCGCGTGAGCCTAAGGCGCCGTCGGCGTAGATCTTCACGCTGCGGACGGTGAGTCTTTCCTTGTCGATGACACCTTGACGCATGAAATGGTCCATCGTCTCATCATCAGGGTTGACCATCGCGTTGACATGCATCTTGAGTTGTCCTGTCTGTTGCAGACTGTCGATAAGTTCGATGGTGGCGATGTCTTGTCCCGCATCGGTGACGCTGGTCAGACCGACCGCCATGCAGTTCTCTTGTGCCTTGAGCAGGGCTTGGATGCTCTGGGTGGTCTCCATCTTAGGCACCAAGGCCTTGGCAGCGTCGGCGAGGTTGTCCAACAACACACCTGTGCAACGACCTTCTTTGACGATAGCCATGCCGCCGTCCATCTTAGTGTTCGCGTCAATGTTGGCCATAGCAAGTACTTCTTTGGATACCAATACCGCATGTCCATCCACACGGGTCAGTAGGAGTTTCTTGTTGGGGAAGGCCTCTGCAAGCTTTTCGTTATCGGGGAACTCGGCCACTTCCCAAAGGTTTTGGTCCCAGCCGCGACCCAAGAGCCATTCGGCAGGGTAGAGGCTGTCGTGTACTTTGAGGCGTTCGATGACTTCGTCGTAGGAATGACATCCTTTCAAGTCGGCCCAGCGGACAAGGTTCTCGCCGTAGCCAGTGAAGTGGCTGTGCCCGTCCATGAAGCCGGGATACACCGCATCGCCCTGGGCGTCGATGGTTTCCTTGGCGGCGTATTGGCGCATGATGGTTTCTTCGTCGCCGACGGCGACAAACGTACCGTCTTTCACGGCAAAGGCTTGGGCTTTGGAGAAGTCGTCGTCAACGGTGTAGATATTGGCATTGTGGACGATAAGGTCAACGGGTGTTTTTTGGTTACAGGAGGTCATAAAGGTCAAAATTGAAGCGATGAATGCTAAAGTTATGTGTTTTGTATGTGTTTTCATGGTTTGTTGTCTTTGGATTGGGCAGCAAAAATAAGGAAAACCTCGTTACAACCATTCCACTTTTCCGCTTTGAATATCGTAGAAAGCCGCAATGACTTTGGCACCAACATGATGGACGATTTCATCGTCTTCGATCATTTGAGCCATTCTTCTTGCATGACTACGGGCATTGTCATTGATGCAGCAGCTCGTGTTGATGGAAGGCTTGATGCGTTTGGCTAAATCAAGGATGTGACCAGGCAAGTCACCGCCTTGGCAGGTTGCAGTGACGGCACCACAAGCTGAGTGTCCCATGACGACCACTAAAGGTGTTTCCAAATGCTCAACGGCATATTCTATGGAGCCTAGCACTTCCTCATCTACTATGTTGCCCGCATTGCGGATGATGAAGAGGTCGCCGAGTTTCTGGTCGAAGATAATCTCGGGTGCCACACGGCTGTCGGAGCAGCACAGCACCACGGCGAAGGGATGCTGACCGGTGCTGAGTTGCTCTCGCAGTGTTGCATAGTTGTCTTTTGGTGTCAAGGCTCCCGAGACGAAACGGGCATTGCCGGCTTTGAGTAAGTCTAAGGCTTGTTTTGTGTTCATAATAATTCTCCCTTTAAAAACTGAAATAATCCCATAAAAACTATACCTTTTGTATCGGTATAAGTGGCGATGTTTACAATAAATTCCGAATTGAAACCAATTTTATTCCGATTTTTCTGTAAAATTACAATAAATTCCGATTTGATGACCATTTCTATTCGGAATTTTCTGCAAAACTACAATAAATTCCGAATGGAATTACAAAATCTCCCGTGCAATCCAAGCGCATGCCTCGGCATCGGCTAAGGCGTTATGGTGGTTGATTAAATCGAAGCCGCAGGCTGCCGCCACGGTGTGCAGCTGGTGGTTGGGAAGTAGCTTTCCGAAATGTTTGCGCGAAGCGCGGCAGGTGCAGTAGAACTGATAGTCGGGGTAATCCATCTGGTAGCAGCGCATCACGGCTTTGAGGCATCCTTCGTCGAAAGGGCTATTGTGCGCCACGAGAGGCAAGCCTTCGATGAGCGGCTCAATTTGCTTCCAAACATACGGGAACACGGGGGCATCCTCGGTGTCCTCCTTGGTAATACCGTGAACCATTGTATTCCAATAAAGGTAATAATTCGGCTCAGGCTGAATAAGCGAATAGAACGAGTCCACAAACTCGCCCTCTTTCACGATCACCACGCCGACGCTGCACACGCTGGTGCGCTCGTTGTTGGCGGTCTCGAAGTCTATGGCGGCGAAGGAGTTCATGATTTGTTGTAATTGTTCCACATCCGTTTCACCATCTCCGTCATTTCTTTGCGCAGCCATAGCGGCTCCAACACTTCGAGCGCATCGCCGTTCCAAAGGAGTTCTTGCTGGAAGTCGAAGGTGGGGCGCACCTCGATGGAGAAGATGCTGTATTCGCCTGTATGCACCAGCTCCTTTTGTGAAGGATGCAAGGGTAGGGAACGCAGGTAGTTGGCTTGGTCGGCGCTCACTTTTAGCTTCACGGTCTCGATGGGGCATTCCTCATCGCGAATGATCCCGAAACAGCCTTTGAAATAGTTCTCTGGGTTGAATTTCTTGGGGTATTTGAAGGTCTTCTCCGACAATTGGGCTTCCAGTACGCGATCTAGGGAATAGATGCGGATCTTGTCTTCGTAGACGCTGTTGCCCACCATGTACCACCGTTGACGGAACAACTTCACGCAATAGGGCGCCACGGGGAAGGTGTGCTCGCTTTCGCTCCAAAAGCCTTTATAGGTGATTTCCAGCAATCGGTTTTTCTTCATCGCTTCCATGATCGTGGCGAGGAAGTCCTGGCCCGAGGGGATGCTTTCTAACAGGATGCGGTCGCTGAGCGCTTTGTTTTCCAACAGCGTGTTGTTGACCGACATGGTGCTGAGCAGCCAGCGTTGCAGGCCATCGTCCTCAAGCACCTCGCGGTTCTCGATGTAATAGCGGTCGCCGTCGCTCTTGTCGCACATGATGACGAGGCCGAACATATCTTCCACCGCGTTTTTCCACGTGTGGAACGTGCGGCGCGGAATCTCCAGCCCCTCGCTCAAATCGGTGTCGAGCCACCTGCGGTTGATTTCCTTCAGCGTGATTTTCTTGGCATGGTAGAGCGTTTCTACAAGCCAGACATATTTGTTGATTTGGTTTTTGGACATGGTTTTTAGTTTTTCTGATTGATAAGGTTCACCACCACCTTCACCATTACATCCTTCTCCTCGGGTTTGCTCTCGGCAATCATCAAGGTCAGTGCTACCAAGGTGTTGTCGGCAATACGTTTGCTGCCGTCTTCGCGGTAGAGGATGCCGTTGTTATTGAGGAACCACAGGAACAGCGTGGCGGCAATGCGTTTGTTGCCGTCGCTGAACGAATGGTTTTTGGTGACGAGATACAGCAGCATGGCCGCTTTCTCTTCCACGCTCGGATATAGGTCTTCACCGCCAAAAGTCTGATAGATTTGACCAATGCTGCTTTTGAAGGAGTCGTCTTTCTCATTGCCGAACAGCGAACTGCCCCCGAACTTCTCGCGTAATGCCGCTATGGCTTGCATGGCGTTGTCGTAAGTCGCTTGAAACTTCTCCTCTTGGGTGGTTTCTTTCACGCCCAAACGTTGATAATCGTAATCGTCAAGCGTGTCGAGGGCGTAGGTGTAATCCACGACAATGTCAAACAAGGCTTGGTTTTCGTCATTATTCAACAGCGGTTGGTTTTGCAGCGTCCGACCCACCATTTGCACCAATTGCCGCAGTTCTCCAATCTGGTTTCGGCGAATCTTCTCGTTAACGGCGTAGCCTTTCAGCAGATAGTCTTTCAGCACTTTGTTGGCCCACTGGCGGAACTGCACACCTCGCTGACTTTTTACTCGGTAACCTACGGAGATGATGACATCGAGATTGTAAATGGTGGTTGGTTTGTACTTGGAAAGAGTATTATGCAAAATTTGCATATTACTATTTCTATCCAATTCACCTTCTTTAAAAACATTGGCGATATGACGTGCAATAACAGACTGATCCTTCTGAAAAAGCATCGCCATCTGTGCTTGTGTAAGCCATATAGTTTCGTTTTCCAGCCTGACATCAATGGCAGTCTGACCGTTGTCGGTTTGGTATATGACGATTTGGTTTTCCATGGGGGCGGTTTTATGCGGCAAAGATAACAAAAAGATCGTGCCGAATTAATGCACAGGCAAAACTTTTGTAAACCAAATTCTTCTTTGAATGGATTGGGCATACCCTGTTAGCTCTTTACGAAGTTCAGGTTGCAGCGAAGTGTATCGGATGCAGGCGGCAAGCCAATCAAGAAGGACAAGGCGATATGCTTCACCTTTGTATTCGATGAGTGCGGGAATCTCACTTTGTTGGTCGTTGAGGGTTAAACTAAGCCGATTGTGCCTATGCTTAACGGTGATGCTTCTTCCTTGGTTGTCAACAATCAGCAAGTCGGAACTTACTTGGGCGGATTCACAATCGAATGGGAATGGCCGCTTCTGCCGTATCACTTCATTGAGGAAAGCATACATAAAGACACGCCCCATGCCGTGCTCATCCTCGTGACTGAGCAGACGGGCGATAATTGCAGTGTTGAATGTTTTCGATGCCATCGCTTTTATTTGCATTTCAGTCTTCTGAAAAACTCCTTTATTCTTGAGGTTCTCTTTGCCTCTTGTTGTGGCTTCGTCATGGCTCGGATTAGGTTTTTGGCCACTTCTGCCAACAGGTCATCGGCCTTTGCGAAGGCTTGGTATATGGGCAAGTCGCAGTATTGTGTTTTGATGTACTGGTTGTTGAGCAGGAAGAGGGCATCCGTGTTTCTTGCCAAGTTTTGAATTCCTTCCGAGGCTTGCGAGAATCTGCGTTCGCCTTCCAACTCGAATGGCAATGTAGCAAGGGCAACGGTCGTGATGCCCAACTTTTTTGACTCACGGGCGATTATGGGAGCCGCACCCGTGCCGCATCCGCCTCCAAGACAGGTGACGACAAAGGTCATTGAAGGCTTGTCATCGAACAATTTCTTTATTGCATCTAGGTTTTCTTCAGCTGCGATGCGTGCTTTCTCAGGGCTGTTGCCGCTTCCAAGTCCGTCTGTGCCGAGTTGCAAGGTCGTGGCGGCTGCTGATTTCTCAAGCACATTGGCATCCATGTCGCAGGCCACATAGAAGAAACCTTCCAAATGGCTTTGGCTTATATGGTTGACGATATTGTTGCCGCCACAGCCAACGCCGATTACTTTAACGGTTGACTTTGTCGTTGAGGTTGCTTTTTTGTTCATATTCGTTGTATTGTTATGAGATTTCAACATTCAGTTCGATATTGAAGTCACGCACCCAAAGGAGGTCAAAAATGGCGAATTCCATATTCTCGAAAAGGTCGTGGAATGCGAATATAAGATGCATGTCTTTTGTCAGTTTTTCGTCTAAACCCTCGTTCCAATTGTCCGTTTCTTCACTCAAATAGAGCATTTGATGTTCGGATTCTATTGTTGGGACGGGGGAATGATAGGTGTCAATTCGGAATTGCCCGAATCCGTCACTGTACAAGGGGATAAAGTCATCGATTGTTCCATTTAGCATGTCCCACATCCGTTTGGCGCGTTCGTCTTGAATGGGATGCAACGAAGGATAGTCGTAGCCAAAATAGCATTTGCCCTCCACTTCGATGGTTCCTGGCAATCCTGCTTTGGCCACCGACTCATAAAGCGCTATAGTGCGTTTGCGCATCTCTATCATCTGTTGCTTCATGGCCTCATTGAAGTCCTTGAGCAGTTGCAAATAATTGTCATCCATCACGAACATTTCGTTTAAGATGGTTTTCCTGATGCTCAAAAGGTTTTGGATGGCTACTCTTCCTGTTTCCATGCCCCACATGCCTTTTTCGCTCTGCCGCTGACAGTCGAGAATCATGTACTCCACCTTCCTGACCGGCTGTGAGTTGTAAATTTCTTGTATGGTCATAATGCGTTACGATTTAATGCTGCAAAGAAAAAGAAAGCCTGTGCCGAATTGAAGCACAGGCTTGACGACAAATGAAAAATTGTTCCTAACGGTTCAAAATGTTTATGGCTTCATAGGCTTTTTGGATGGTTAATCCATCGTTTTCATCGGTCTGAACCAAGTGTTCCTGCTGACTATGGAAGAAGACGTTTTCATCGTCGAGGATGACATATTGGAATGGCGGTGTTGCACATTTATGCAACCATGCCTGGATCTCGAGTGCTTTAGCATTGCGTTCAGGGACGGATAGCATCTCGCCGCTTTTGGCATCTTTGTATGTAGTGCTCAGAAGGATTGGTGTCATTGAAAACAACTCATCAGGAAGGTTGCGGTCTTTCCATAACGCCTGCATTCTTATCCAGCCTTCGTTTCGCCAAGTGGAGGAAAGAACGATTTTACAGCCTGAATGATCAACAATGTATTTAAGATTGCTGATGGTTTTTGGGTCGAACATGGCGCCGAACTCGTCATAATGATCGATGCCTTCTTTTCTGAGCAGTTTGGCATAATTGGTAGTGTTCAACACGCCATCAAAATCGAGAAAGAGGTACGTTAATTCTTTCTTTTTTAAATAATCTTTAAGCATACTCAAAATAAAAGCTAATATGTTGCGAGATGCAAAGAAAAAGAGAGCCTGTGCGGAATTGAAGCACAGGCTTGGGGAAAACTATTAATTCCTGAAATTAAAGATTGTAAATGCTTTTCAAAAAAGCTCTGTAGTGGTCCATAACACTATCATAATTGAATTTTCCACCATATTTACCAAAACTGCTTGGATGATAAGAGCAAAAGATTAAAGTTTGTGTTTTAGGATGAAAACGAATACTATTGTGCTTCTTTTCATCAATTCTTTTTAATCCATCGTTTGGGTATTGTTTTTGATATGCATTATTGATAAAATTGTAAATATGAGGAGATGTACATATTATCATATTAGGTTCTAATATTTCTATTTCTCTGATTAACAAATCTCCATATTCATTGAGATGGTGGATCAGAATTTTGTCATCAAGAGTGCCATCACCTGGTTGTTTTTTGCATTCAACCAAAGCGAAGGGTTGAGCGTTGAAAAACTCTTTGACTTCATATTCGCATTTTACAACTTCATCATATTCCCAATCATTTTGCAAATCGGCTTTTGATAGTCCCCAAAAGATATTAGCAAGATGTTTGAAGAATCTGTTTCCAAGTTCTCTGTTTTCCTTTTTTTGTTTCAAAGCATCACCTTTGTCATTTTCACCATCTTTCAACCAATAGCGAATGTCTTCTGGCCAAAATGGTTTACCCTCGTCTCTTATTTGGTGCTGATCTTTTAATAGAAATAGGATGCGTTTTGAAGAATTAACCCACTTTTGTTCTGTTATTTCAGTTTTCTCGCCGTTTTTATAAATAACTCCATCTTTTGTGAATGCCAATTTCCCATTTTCATCATAATAGGCGTCGCCAATTGTTTTCATTTTCTGTTGCCATTCCATAAATATGTTATCGAGTTCGGAAACAAAGTTGTTGTTTGTCATTGTAATAATGCTATTTGTTCGTTATTTAATTTATTTGTTACAATCTTCAATTCATCTTATTCCACTGATGATACCCACCCGAAGGGCAGTCAAATGCATTGGGCGACTTTGAGGCATACAACAGAATGCCACACTTCTTGCATTGATAGACATCGGTGCCTATCGGACATAAATCTTGCCAATTGTGGTAGCCTCCAGCAGTGCATCCAAAAGTAGATGGAGTGCTCTTGCTTTCGACGAGAAGACCGCATTTCTTGCATCGGTAGTTTTCGCAACCGACTTCGCCGAGGTCGTTCCAATCGTGGTAGTTTCCTGCCCGACAATTGAACGCATTGGGCTGTCGCTCTGTTTTAATCAGAATGCCACATTTCTTGCATTGATAGTTTTTCATGGGCGGCCAGTTCGGGTTTTGCACTTGTAGGCACAATGCCAAGATGATATTTGCAGCAAAGGTAAACAATTCTATGAAACATACAGGGGTTGATAAAAATGTGATTATTTTACCATCCAGTATTCCCTCAATAGTCTTTCGAACTTCAGTTTCCCGTTTCCATTTCTGTGATGCCATGAGGCAGGATGGGCAGGATGATTGACGAAATCAATCGGGATATTATATGACAATCCATTCGATTCCATGTACTTCCTAAATTCCAAGTGTGCATATTTACTGACAAATATAACTACATCAGGACGGTCAAGGTCGATAATTCCACATAATGCGCTACCTGCCACATCACGGTCTAATTGGGTGCAGTCTTTTTTGAATGATCTGTTGTTTTTACTCACCGTGGCCGGACGCAGAAAATAATTATAGAACATGGCCTCCTCATAGACATGCTTACAAAGTGTTTCGTTCAACACTACATTCATGGATTTACACAACCTATCAAAAGTCTTATACCCTTTGTAGTTGTTTACATCTTTCTTCTTTTCTTCAGGTATCAAATGTTGTTTGTCCGCTCCAGAGTACCACGCTTGTGGATCCTTAAAAATGCTGTCGACATCATCCTCAAAGTAGTTGCTTTCCCTAACTATCAACAGCTTTTTATGCTTCTTGCTGTTCCAATAATTGTCCAAAGAAGCAGGAACGAGCTCGGGAAATCTTACGAAGACGCCTTCCCTGACAATTGAGCCTTTACCGATGTTTGCATATCTATTGTTTTCCATATTTTATTGATTTAATGTCGTTTATGTTTTGTTTATATTTGTCATATTAACCGTTTTTCGCAGCAAAGAAAACAAAAGCCTGTGCTGAATTGAAGCACAGGCTTGAAGGTTTAATTGACATTCCTCAATCCAACGCCGTGTAATTGAAGTCCGATTGAGAGCAGCAGGCTTTCTTGTAGTCGAACTGATAGAGACGCATGTATGCTTCCTTAATCTCTTGGGCGTTATTGTAAAAGGGATTGGAAACGCCAATTTTCGTAGTTACCACAATGTTCATTTCGGGTGTAAGCACCGTGCCGTTCACTCTTTTGACCCGCTTGGGCCATACTTTGAATACTTTGCTCATAATAAAACGATTTATTAGTTGTCTTTCAACAGAATTTCTTTCTTTATTGCATTTTCCTCCTCTTCAACAATGGCATTCCATAAACTGGAGTTTTCAAAATCTTCCATCGGGATGTATTGTGCATAGCGGTTGAAAAATTCGATGGAATAAAGGTCGCAACTGTTATTGTACCAACCTCGGTTAATGAGCCTATCCCAATCCCAACGGCCAATGTATTTGTCTATGAGGTCGTATGTGAGTTTCAGGTCAGTGTTATCCGAAAGTTCGTCCCAGTCCCAACGGTCTTTGAATTTCTCGATAAGTTCGGGAATCAGGATTTCCTCATTTGCTCGTTCAGAGAATGTTTTCCAGTTCAGACGATCGCCCCAAAAGTTAATCATTGCGGCTGTCCATTTGATGTTGCTGTTGCCCGACACTTCTTCCCAATCCAAATCGTTGCTGTATTTCATTAGCAACTCATCATCCAGAGGATAATCGGACGAGATTTTCTTCATAGCTTCCTTTTGAATCATTTTCTTCATCAGGTAATCATTTACTTTGTTGGTTTCCATGACTTTTTATTTTTAAAGTTAATACTACGTTTACTGTTTTACGCTGCAAAGAAAAAGAAAGCCTGTGCCGAATTGAAGCACAGGCTGTGAAGTCAGCATAATAAATTTTACTTTTTTTTGTCAATTATTCACAAACCTTGTTTTGACAATCGTAGTAACATACTTTGTTTGATTTTTCAGGATACGCTTGAGCAATGAGGCAATCAAGCTGTTTAGTGAACAAAGAAGTGTCTGTTTCCATTTCTTTGGTCACCTTGAAACAATAATAGTTTATAATATCTGGTTGTCCTTCAATCTGCGGATCTTGTTGTTTTTTATAATCTGCCCATTCGTTTTCCATTAGATAGACATCAAGTTCCTTTTCATTAGGAGCTCCATACCATTGAAAGAAATGATTGTTGTATTTAAAGTTGATGTGTTCTCCCCAAAAGAAACCACGATAATTTATTTTTTGACTTGAATATATTTTGTTTCCTCCAGCTCCTTCACGAATGTCGCCGCCATAAAGTTTTGATAGAATACTATTTCTCTCAACCCCTATGAAATACCGCTTCCAGTCCTGGCCATTACCACGTCCTTTCATAGTTAATAAGTAGAATCCGTTTCTAATATCAAGTTCAAAACCTTTTTCGATATGTAAAAGAATATCCTTCTGCGTTAAATCTTCAAACACTCTTCTTTGACTGTTATCCCAATTGTCTCTTTTTTCTTCAGGTGCCTCAGTCAAAAGTTTATCAACACATTTCGCAAGCTTATCATTTAGAAGAATGTAACTTCGCCAATTATCAAGAGAGTCATCATAGTAGAATTCGTAGAGACTGTTAAAATCTGAAATGGATTTCAATAATTTCTTGAACAATACCCTGTCTATTTGATAATCAGGATTTACCTCCCCCTCTTTGGAAAAATATTTCCGTGCATTCGGCCATTTGGTATCAAAAGCTTGCCAACTTTGATCATTCACATCACCTTTCTCATCTGTAAACAAGAACCTTATTGCACCTTTGAAGAAAGCGTATTTTTCGGCTTCGATAATAATTTCTTCCCAAGTTTGATAGTTGGACCCATCTGCTTTCTGACAGGAGCCATTGTATCTTCGGAGTGTTCCATTCTCATCAAGAATTTGTTTGGCTTTGGCGATTTCTTCTTTAAACTGATCTGATGGATTGGCAATACCATTGCCCGATAGAATTTTATAGAAGGCGTTATCTTCGTTAGGTTCGAATTTGTCATGAATCTCTTTAGCTCGCTTACAATATGCAGCAAATGTGTCATATCCTGTGACATAGTTTTCAGACATGTTCCAGGCAAATCTCATAGCATCTTTATCACCATCGAACAAGACATAAGTAAAGACAACTGCCAAGAATTTGTATTCAGATTGGTCTGATACTTTTATCGTATCATTTGTCCAATAAGGTTCTATTTTGGGGACAGTTGTCATAGCATATGCCAAAGCGGAAAAAGCCTTTTCTAAATCAAGGACTTTTTTTATAGGTTCAAATGGTATAAAGTCAGCATAACTGTCTTTGCTATTAAGAGACTTTATCTCGTCGGCAAACTTTTGCTCTTGCTCTTTATCTTTATCGCCATACGCTGCCCAATAGCCAGACAAGAAGCGAACAATGAATTTAGTTATGCTTTCATCGTATTTTTCTGGATGCTCTTTATCCCAAAAAGTTTCAGTCCAGTTTCTATCCATAAAATATTTCCACTTTTCTTTGAAACTGTCTTTAGGCGATGCATCACATTTAGGGAAACATTTTTCTTCTATTTCAATGTCGTCAGGCAAGACCTTCTCCATCTTCGCTTTCAAATTCTCGAAAGCAGTCAAAGGTTTGCCACGCGAGTTCATTTTCAGATAAAGATTCTCATTCAATCCATTGGATTCCAAATCAAAGAAGAAGAAAGTAATCTTGTCCAAATCTGGATAGTCGGTTATTTTCTTGCATTTTTCGCATTTTTCGTGAATGGCATCTAACATATTCAACATTCCTTCCACAGTTGGGTCTTTCTCCCAATAATTCATAAACCAGGAAGAATCCTTTATAACGTCGGATACTTTTTTGTCACTTGGGACAGACCAATCTTCACTTGTAATGCTTTTGCAAAAGTCTGATGCCGCACGCCGCGTGTCGTATGAGAATTTAGACAAATCAAGTTCTGTATTTGTTTTTCCTGCTTTTTGCCCATAAAGATACAACAAGAAAAGCGTTGTCAATCGTTGCTGACCATCAACGGGAATGAAACAGTTCATTTCTTTGCCGTCGATAATTCTTTTTTCTTTAGAACCAAACACAAGGTCAAAGTGGACATCCTTGTCACTGAAAATGTCGTTCAGTAAATTATTACGTACATCTTCTGCCTTTTTATCATCAGTACGTCCTTGGGCATAATCACGCTGAATCATTGGAACCAGTATTTTATCATATTGCTCCAACAATTTTGAAAAGGTATATTCTTGATAATTTGATGAATTATTGCTCATTGCCAAAGAATTTTTTAATAGTTTGTTCAAGTTTGTTTTTGTATGACTCTCTGTCCTTTTCATCCCAAAATGCCATTTGTTCAGGATTATCGGAATAGAACTTCATAAAGACATTCATACTGCAAGCAGGAATGAAACTGCCTTGCTGATAATACTCTTGAAGTTTCTGTCTCTTTTCAAAAAAGAACTTGTTTCCAATGCCTCGGTTATCGTGTTCCGTAAGAAGAGTTAAGTTCTGAATACCCATCAAGTCATCTCCAGCCGCAAAAAACTTCGCCCTTTCTTCTTCAATGATTTTTGTGTCTTTTTCTTCCTTATTAAGAGCATCAATAAGTCTTTTGAAATTTTCGTTATCTTTGAATTTATCAACAGCTTTTTTCAAGTCATCATCATTTTGGGGATTTTGTGGTGATATATGCTCAACATCCCATTTATACTTATGAAGATTTGCAAAAGAGAACTTGACAGCCTCTTGTGGCCTTTCATTTAGAGTTGCGATATTGAACAAAAGCAGCAAATTGAAAACCTTATCCTTGTTTTCATCATACCTTAATTGCATAAAACCATCTGGATAGTCAATATGGTTCTTACATTCATCGACAAGCCATTTCTTGAATTCTTTTTTTGAATTTTCTTCGCGAAACTTCTTGTAGATTTCGCATAATGTTTTTCCTCCATTGGCGGCTCTGTGATAACCGATGAGATTGTACATTACAGAATCATTGAACCATCCTTCCATAATATGGAATACTTTTCGAACATCTTCCCAAGTGTCCTTTGACTGTTTGTATGGTTCTTTGTCCCCATTTATCAAATCATTGAAATAGAAGAATGTTCTAAAAGGTTCATCAGTACGATATTTGCCATTTTGCACACTCGATTCAAGCATTAAATCAAACAGCAAATTGATACAAGATGAAGGTTTCTCTGTATTACCTGCAAGAAAATACCAGAAATCATCCTGCCGTAATGTGCGTTCTATTTGGTCAAATTCATTGGCAAGTAAACACTGCTCGACTTCTCGATGCGCAATATCTTCCTTCCCTACTTTGTTCAAGAACAGAGCTTTGATAAGTTCTGCATTCGTAAGAGCAATTTTACCAGAATTAAGATTGTTGAATATATCGTGTTCTTGTTCTTCGGAAACGTCTCCAACATTATAGAAAATGAATTTTGTATATTCTAAAATCTTATTGCAAAACTCTTTAGGGTCTATTTCAATATTCTTTGGATTAATCCATTTTTTTTCTTCATCGGTTCGTTTTTCTAAATGAATCCACCTATCTATGAAATGCTTAGCACTTGTCAAATGGTATATCTCAATGTTACTTTTATCAACCTCATTACTTTCATCGCATTCTTTTATGTATGATTTTCGCTCATATTCAAGATATGGATATTTGTCATTTCCCAATGCTCTCAATATCAGATAAATGGTTGTTAAACGCTGTTGTCCATCAATGACAATCCACTCCCCCTTAAGTAAGGTTTCTACATCTTCGATAGAATTAGCCTGTTTTATTTCTGCAAGCAAATCCTTTTTTCGCTCTTTTACGACTAATGGTTGAAGACAATAGAAATCACCATCAACACCCTTGCTGAACTCCAAAATATCATTTAGCAAGATTTCAATTTGCAAGTCCGTCCAGCGATACCCACGCTGGTAACTTGGTATATAGAATTTCATTCCAAGAAGTTCGCTAACTGATTTTAATTCAATTTTATTTTCTGACATATTACAAACAATTTGATTGCAAATATAGGTTTTAATTCAATTCATCTTACTATTATCTAAATTCAATCCCACCACCCCCGCATCCGGCGTTCCATATATATAAACAGCACATGCCAGGCTTTTTCTTTGCATAGCGAATGGCAGGAATAAAACTGCTTCTCATAGCGTCTGTAGTTCTTCGTGTTGGCGTATTGTGTGGCCCACGCGGCGTTTTTGCCCTTTTACCATGACTGTTTCTTGCAGCTTCATTTTGTGTCTGTATTTCATGGTGTTTTCTTTGTTGTTTTCACGCTGCGAAGAAAGCAAAAGCCTGTGCCGAATTGAAGCACAGGCTATAAACATTATCTTGTCTCTGAAACAATCAGGCTATCGGATCCCCACAAAACTCTTTCCGTTTACATGCCTTGCAGTGCTTCCCTATCCAAACCTCATCAAATTGGTTCATGGCTTGCTCGACCAGTTCGGGATTGTCGGTGAGGATGCCGGCCTCGAAATTGCGTGTACCATCGCCTTTCATGCCAATGCCTGCACCAGTGAGGTTGGCACTGCCAATATAAGCCACTTGACCATCGAAGACCAAAATCTTGAAATGCACCCTCGGACAAAGCACCCTTTCCAGGTCATCAAACAAGGCAGGGTATTTGTCAAAGTCCTCACGAAACGCTGGACCCGGCTCCTTGGCATGGATGAGCCGCACTTCCACACCTTTTTTGATGAGCTGCGCCAAGACCGCAAGGAAGGGCTTCGTTTGAGAGCCTACCTTGACATACAGGTCTTTGATGTCGGCAGTGCCAATCCAGAGGCTGCGCTTGACTTTGGTGACCCGAGCGAGTACTTCGGTGTAATGGGCAGAATCGATGATGAGTTTCAACATGGTTGCTGTTTGTTTAATAATGCAAAAATAGCATAGTTTCTTGAATGTGGAGGTCGCTGTTGCTGTTTTTCACGCTGCAAAGAAAACAAAAGACTGCGCCAAATCACGGCACAGTCTCAATAATCTTTACATTGTTCTCCCAAATTATTTAAAGCCAATCTTATGGCTTTCTTTCTGTTCCAAACGTTCGCTATCGCAGTGTTCCATGAGCTTTTCCAACGATGCCGCCGAATCGCTGTGCAAGATGCTGTCGATGGCATAGTGTCGCGCTATGTTCTCAATCTGTCCACCGCTGAAGTCGTACTTCTCGGCCAGGGCACGGATGTCTGACTCTTGCAACTCGGGCAGCATCGAGTGCCAGATTTGCATCCTGGCCACCAGCGTGGGCTTGTTGAACTTGATTTTGTAGAGGAAACGGCGTTCGAAAGCCTTGTCCATGTTTTGGGCGAGGTTGGTGGTGGCGATGAGGATGCCTTCGAGAGTCTCCATCTCCTGAAGGATGATGTTCTGGATGGAGTTCTCCATCTTCTCCACGGCACGCTCCGCTCCCTCCTGACGTTTGCCGATGATGGCGTCGGCCTCGTTGAAGAGCAGGATAGGGGTGATGGACTGCTGTGCGACCTTCTCGCGATACTGGTCGAACACCGCCTTGATGTTCTTCTCACTCTCTCCAACCCACATGCTCTTGATTTCCGAAATGTTGACCTGCATGATGTCGCGTCCCGTCTGACGCGCCAGCTGCAACACGGTTTCGGTCTTACCCGTACCAGGTGCACCGTAGAACAAGCAGGTGAAGCCGCTGCGATACCCCTTGCCTTTCAAGCGTTCGCAAATCTCACGATAATGCTCTTCCTCCAGCAACTGACCTAGGTCGGCCACTTGTGCCGCAACGCCCTTGTCGTAAAAGAGTTGTTTCTCAACGATGTCCTCATGTTTAATCAGGCCTTTCCTGTTGACATCCTGCTTCATCGAAGCCAGGTTCAACTCAGGAAACAGCATCTGTTTGGCTTTCCAGGTCATGCGGAACGACTCGCGGTTCACGAAACCGTCATCGTTGTTGTATTCAATCATCTTGATGTCGAGCAAGACGTGCGTGTTGTTGACCAAACGGCTCCTGATATAGTTCCACTCGTACCTCTGGTCGTAGAAAAAGTTCAAGTCGTGATAGCCGATGTTGTCGTCATTGTTGTTGACAAACAGGTGTGAGAACAAAAGCAGCAGCATCTCGTCCTTTTCATAAAGGTTGAAACCTTTCAGCTTTTGAACGAAAATCAGGTGTTGGTTGCTGTCGAGCAGATCGCGGAGTTTTCTTTCTGCGGCATCGGTGCTCAACTCGTTGTCGTCGCGCATTTCCATGATATCGTCGATGAGGCCAAACAACTCGGCACAAGTCAGACCAGAGCAATCTTGAGGCACGAATTTCTCGTCGTTCTTAAAAGCATTGACTACCTCCATGGGCACATGGTAAGTGATGCCGCCACGAGTGCGGCTGCAGTTCACCAAGCCACGGCATTCCAACTCGTCAACATCCTTCATGAGACGGATGACACGGGTGGTGCTGCACTGGAGGTGTTCGGAGAAATCACTGATGCGGATGGTGTCGTTGCTCTTGTCGATGAACAGCGACATCATCACCGCCTGTTCCTTGGTGAGTTCCATCTTGTCCATAAGGTACTTGATGGGTCGCGCCGCCTTGCGGTAAAACTCCGTGTTCAGTTGCGATCCTTTCGAGAGGTCCACAATCTTTTCCACTGCGGTCAGCATGTCAATTTTCTTGGTCGTCTTTTTCTCGGATTCCATAGCTTTCTCCTTCCTTAATCTTTCAACAATAATTATAGTACACAAGCCGTGTTTTTTCAACCCCGGGGCGAAAAAAATCTTCGTGCTCGGTTCAGGCTGCAAAGAAAAAGAAAGGCTGTGCCAAATTATTGCACAGGCTAAATCAAACTAAAAAAAACTCAAATTTCAAACCATCCCTGGCCCCTCAATCAATTTGGCATGGGTGTATTTCCCTTCGTTGATGGTTCCCTTAATGGTCGTTCCGTCAAGGACATAGTACTCATCGTAATCCGCACGGTAAACCAAATATCTCGCGTAGTCAAACAATTCTTTGACTGATTCATCGGTGAGTTTCACCCATTGGATTCTGGGGTTTTTGTCGGCATACAAGCCTCCCGCAATGAAGGCGTTCACGATGTCATCCCATTCGTATTCGGTATGCTCAAAGATGTACCAATTATCGACCTTGCAGGCATGAAAGAATTCGTTGTTCCGTGACATGAGGTTCGGTTTTATCTAATAACGTGCAAAATACTCACGTTATTTTCATTGACAAATAGTGGTGTGCGTAAAATTTGCTCCTACCACTATGAACACGCATGATTTTTTAGACTTGTAGGTCATCCCAGTATTTGTGGAATCTATACTTTTTCGTATTTTTGCCCCAACAACAACAGCTGTAATAAAAACACTAAGCCATGAGAATCTGTGTGATCGGCGGAGCGAATGCCGACATTATCGCCACGAGCTTCAGTGTCTTTGTGTCTGGCGACTCCAACCCTGGCACGGTGCGCCTGACTGCGGGTGGGGTAGGGCGTAACATCGCCCATAATCTTGCACTGCTTGGTGACGAGGTCGTCTTCTTGACTTTGTTCGGAGGCGACGACTTTGGTCGTTTCACCGCCGAGAGTTGCCGTAAAGCCCACATCGACATCAGTCTCTGCGACTATGCCGCCCCAGGTGCGCGCTCTTGTTTCCTGAGCATCAACGACTGCGATGGCGAGATGGTCGGTGGCGTGGCGGATATGGCTGCTGCCGAGGACATCACTCCCGAATGGCTGGCCCTAAAAATGGAAAAGTTGGGCGATGTTGATGCCTTCGTTGCCGATGCCAACATCCCCGTGGGAACTTTGGCCTATCTCATCGACCATACCGACAAGCCCCTTTATGTGGATGCCGTGTCGGGCGCCAAGGCCGCCAAAATCAAAGAGGCCATGGCGATGTCGGTCAAAATGCATTTGTTCACGCTGAAATGCAATCAAATCGAAAACGCCATCCTTGCCGACTTGCAAGGTGTCGATAGAAGATTTGTCAGCCTCGGAGCGGATGGGTTGGAGGTCGTTGAGGGCGACGCCAAACACCATTTTCCTGCTCTACCTTGCCATGTGGTGAATGCCACTGGCGCTGGCGACGCACTTATGGCTGGCATCATCCATGCTGGTCCCGAAGCTACTATCGCAGAAGCCGCGCACATCGGCCTGCTCTGTGCAAAACATAACATTGAAAGTCCTGATACAGTAAATCAACAATAGGGAAGTAGATGAGAATAATAAGTTTACATATAAAACGCGAGACTGCGGAACTATGACTTGTGACAATGACAATGACCACTTCAACCAAGAGCTGAAATTTCAGCATTCCCGTGAAAGCGTTCATGGTCATTGTCAATGGACATGGTCAAAAAGTCCAGTAGTCCCGTGTCAAAGAATTGAAGTTTAATATAGAACCAAATAATATGAACAAATACCTTGACCTCTCGCCCGAAGTGGCTGAAGCATTGAAAAACGGAAAGCCTGTCGTGGCTCTCGAATCGACCATCATATCCCACGGAATGCCTTACCCCCAGAATGTGGAGACGGCGTTGCGGGTGGAGCAGACCATCCGCGACGAGGGGGCAGTGCCTGCCACCATCGCCGTCATCGGAGGCCGCCTGAAGGCAGGCTTGACCCCATCGGAGATTGAATATCTGGGCAAGAAAGGCACCGCTGTCACCAAGGCCTCGCGCCGTGACCTGCCTGTGCTCGTGGCACGCGGACAAGATGGCGCTACGACGGTGGCCACGACGATGATCATTGCCGCATTGGCAGGCATTCGCGTGTTTGCCACTGGTGGCGTGGGCGGCGTGCACCGTGGTGCAGAGATCACTATGGACATCTCCGCCGATTTGGAGGAGTTGGCTCGCACCCCCGTCATGGTCATTTGTGCCGGTGCCAAGTCGATTCTCGACCTGGGTTTAACGCTTGAATACCTCGAGACCAAGGGCGTGCCGGTAATTGGCTATGGCACGGAAGAACTGCCCGCTTTCTATACCCGAAAGAGTGGCTTCAAGGTGGATTATCGCCTCGACACTCCCGAGGAGGTGGCCAAGGCCTTCATCGCCAAGCAGGAGATGGGACTCGGCGGTGGTATGTTGGTCACCAACCCCATCCCAGAGGAGTATTCCATGGATGCCGACCGCATCAACACCGCCATTGATGAGGCCGTGGCAGATGCCAAGAGGTTGGGCATTCACGGCAAGGAGACGACACCTTTTCTGTTGGCGCGCATTAAAGACCTTACGGGCGGCGACAGCCTCGCCTCCAACATCCAGCTGGTGCTGAACAACGCTCGCTTGGCGGCAAGAGTAGCGAAGGAGATGTGATGATTTGCCGTTATCGGCAAGAAAATAAGATAAAACGTAGTAAAAAAGGCTAAATTTTTGCCGATAACGGCAAGATTTTAAGAAGCTATTTCCATTCTGCAATCCATTGTTGAATTTCCTTCACCCGCTGTGCATATTTCTCCAGTTGCCCCTCAATGAAGTCGTCGCTGTATTTGCGGTCGCAGAAACCATTGCCACGCGCCACATAGTCGTCGTCTTCGAGTGAGCCGAGGACATCTTGATAGTTTTCGTAATACTGCTGGTTGGCGCGCAAGAGGCGTTGCAAGTCCTCTAGGTCGGCCTCGATGTGCTCGCCCGTGGAAAAGGTAAATCGTTTTTTCATGGCTTATCCGATGGATTGCAAGTCGGTCAGTTTCTTATAAACACCACCCAAGGCAATCAAGTCGTCGTGTTTGCCGCGTTCGATGATTTGGCCTTTCTGTAGCACCACGATTTCGTCGGCATATTGGATGGTAGACAGGCGGTGGGCGATGACGATGGAGGTGCGTTGGCTCATCACTTTCGATAGGGCGTCCTGCACCAGTCGCTCGCTCTCGGTATCTAAAGACGAGGTAGCCTCATCCAAGATGAGGATGGGCGGGTTCTTCAGCACGGCGCGGGCGATGCTGAGCCTCTGTCGCTGGCCGCCGCTGAGGTTCATGCCTCGGTCGCCGATGCGGGTGTCATAGCCGTGTTCCAACTCCATGATGAACTCATGCGCGTTGGCGATCTTGGCGGCTTCGATGACCTGTTCCTTCGAGACGTCCTTCATGCCGAAAGCGATGTTGTTGAACACGGTGTCGTTGAAGAGTATGGTCTCCTGCGACACCACACCCATCAAGCCGCGCAGGTCACCGATCTTATAGTCGCGGATGTCGTGACCATCGATGCTGACACACCCGCTGCCTACTTCGTAGAAACGCGGCAAAAGGTCGGCCATGGTCGACTTGCCACCACCGCTCTCGCCTACGAGGGCGACGAACTTTCCCTTTGGGATTTTTAAGTCGATGCCCTTCAAGACTTCGTCCTTGCCGTAGCTGAAATGCACATCTTTGTATTCGATGCTGTCCTTGAAGTCTTTGATTGGCAGAGCGTTTTCTTTCTCAGTAATCACCTCTTCGGCATCCAATATTTCGAAGATGCGTTCGGCCGAGGCCACACCTTTTTGTACATTGTAATAGCCTTGAGAGAACGACTTGGCAGGGGAGATGATTTGTGAGAAAACGACGATGTAACTGATAAAACTGCCTGCATCGATACTGCCGTTGCCGCCGAGGATGAGCTTGCCACCAAACCACAACACGAGGATGACCACTGCCGACGAAAGGAACTCACTCATCGGAGAACTCATGTCACGCTTGCGGTGGATGCCGCGAAGCACCTTGGTATAATCGGCGTTTTGTTCTTCAAACTTGTCGCTAGAATATCGTATGGCGTTGAAAGCCTTGATGATACGCAAGCCAGAAATGGTTTCCTCTACGGTGGAAATAATACCTGCCAACTTGGTTTGTCCTTCCTTCGATTCCTTTTTCAGCATTTTGCCGACTTTACCGATAATCAGACC
Source organism: uncultured Bacteroidales bacterium (assembly GCA_900317155.1). GTDB lineage: Bacteria > Bacteroidota > Bacteroidia > Bacteroidales > F082 > Limimorpha. Next base: position 44,060 of record ONFO01000004.1, on the reverse strand, counting down.
TGCCAAAGGCAAGACAATCAGCACGAAAAGGGTCAATTTTGGGCTTAAGGTCACCATGAAGAGGAAGAAGAACAGGATGGTCAGCGGATCCTTAATGAGCATCTCCAAGTAGTTCAAAATCGAGACCTCGACCTCTTGCACGTCAGTGGTGATACGGGCGATGGTGTCACCTTTCTGCCGGCTGTGGTAGAAGGAGAGAGGCAGGATGAGGATTTTGTTATACACATCTCGGCGCAGGTCGTGGACGGCTCCCACGCGCACATTGGCCATGAAATAACAAGCGAAAAAGCGTCCGAGGTTGCGGAAGAAAAACGCAATCAACAGCAGCAGGCACATAAAGACCAAAGCATGGTATTTGCCTCCACTGGAGATGAGGCTGCTCATGAACCAGTTGAGGTAGCCCATCAGGTAGTCGGAGGTGAAAGAGAACTCGGGCTTGGCCACGACTTCCACCGCGCCTTCCTTGAATAATAAGGTAAGGAACGGTCCCACCAAAGCGAAGGAAAACAACGAGAAGAAAATGGCCATCAGGTTGAAGACCAGATTCAGGACGATGCTGCCCCAATAGGGCTTGACATAGGTGAGGACGCGGGAGAATGTTTTTTGCTTGGCCATAGGCTTCGGTTTGCTCTTATCCAAACGCAATTTCCGCTCAATAATTGTATCCCGTGTAATTCTCAGGCGTGATGGCAGCCAGTTCCGCCTTGATCTTCTCGCTCACAGGCAAGCCCTTGATGAACTCATCGATAGCGGCCTTGTCGATGTGCTTGTTGGTGCGGGTAAGCCCTTTCAGCAGTTCGTATGCTCCTTCGATTTGCTCGCGGCGGAGGATGGTCTGGATGGCTTCGGCTACCACGGCGTAGTTCTGCTGCAGGTCTTGGCGGATCTTGTCCTCGTTGAGCAAGAGTTTGTCCAAGCCTTTCATCAGCGACTTAAGTGCAATCAGCGTATGTGCAATCGGCACGCCGATGTTACGGGTGACGGTGGAGTCGGTGAGGTCGCGCTGTAGGCGGCTGATGGGCAGCTTGGTGCTCAAGAAGGTGAGGATGGCGTTGGCCATGCCGAGGTTGCCTTCGGCGTTTTCAAAGTCGATGGGGTTCACCTTGTGGGGCATCGCCGAGGATCCGACTTCGCCCGCCTTGATCTTCTGCTTGAAGTATTCCATCGAGACGTAGAGCCAGATGTCGCGCGCGAGATCAATCAGGATGGTGTTGACGCGGCGCAGGGCATCGAAGTAGGCGGCCATGTAGTCGTAATGCTCGATTTGCGTGGTGGTCTGCTGACGCTTGAGTTTCAGACTCTTCTCCACGAACTTCTTCGCGAAGGCGGGCCAGTCGATGTCGGGGTAGGCCACCTTGTGGGCGTTCATGTTGCCCGTGGCGCCGCCGAACTTGGCTGTGAAGGGCACGCTGTTGAGCATCTTCAGCTGGTCGTTGAGGCGCTCCACGAACACATAGATCTCCTTGCCCAAATGCGTCGGGCTTGCGGGCTGACCGTGGGTCTTGGCCAGCATTGGGATGTCGCGCCATTCCTCGGCCATGCCTTTCAGCTTGTCGATGAGGTCTTCCAAGGCGGGTTTCACCACCAGTTTGTGGGCCTCCATCATCGAGAGCGGCACGGCGGTGTTGTTGATGTCTTGCGAGGTGAGGCCGAAGTGCAAGAACTCCTTGAATTCGGTCAGGCCGAGTTCGTCGAAGCGGCGTTTCAGGAAGTATTCCACGGCTTTCACATCGTGGTTGGTCTCTTTTTCTATCTCCTTGATTTCGAGAGCGTCTTCCGTTTGGAATTCCTCATAGATGGCGCGTAGGTCGTCGTAGTCGCCGTTGAACTGCTCGAGTTGCGGCAAGGGAAGTTCGCACAAAGCGATGTAATACTCCACCTCGACCATCACGCGATAGCGGATGAGGGCAAATTCACTGAAAAAGTCGTCTAACTCAACGGTCTTGGAACGGTAGCGCCCATCGACGGGCGATATGGCGGTTAAGGGATTGAGGTTCATTATTGTTGATTGTTGAATGTTTAATCGTTTAATTGTTGTTGCTCAATTACAACAAAATGTATCGCAAAAATAGGAATAATATTGTTTGGTGACAAAACGAAAACGAAGTTTGCCCCGTGTTTTTTAGGCTTCGTTGGAAAAGCGGACAAAATAATTCAAAAACATGTTGGAAAAACGGACAAAAAGTAGTTATTTTGCATTGGAAAAACGGACAAATTATGCTTAAAAGAAAGATTGATAAGTATTTATATGATTTTTTCAAGACCAATAACAAAGCTTTGCTTGTTACAGGTGCGAGGCAGACGGGGAAATCGTTCTCCATCAGCCATTTCGGGGCAACCCATTTCGAAAGTTTCATCGAAATCAACTTTATTGAGATGCCTGATGCTGTGGATGTTATTGTCCAAGCAAAAGACCGCGACGATATGCTTTTGAGGCTTTCTGCTCTTGCCGACCGACCGCTCGTCGAAGGCAAAACCTTGTTCTTCTTCGATGAGGTGCAGGAATGTCCTTCCATAGTCACCGCTGTCAAGTTTTTGGTCTCTGAAGGCAGCTACCGATACATCTTGAGTGGCTCGCTTTTAGGCCTGGAACTCAACGACTTGCGTTCCGAACCAGTGGGTTATATGGATGTCGTTGAAATGTTTCCGCTCGATTTGGAGGAGTTTTTTATGGCATTGGGTGTAAATGATGATGTAATGCAGGCCGTCAAGGATGCGTGGGATAGTAAAAAGTCCGTTCCCGATTTCATCCATACGAAACTGATGGAACTGTTCAGGCTTTACCTCATCGTTGGTGGTATGCCGGCGGTTGTGCAGAAATATTTGGACACCAACAATCTTCAGGATGTTCTTGCCGAGCAACAGGCCATCATTCGGCTTTACAAGCGCGACATCGCCAAATATGACCGCAACCATAAACTGTACATCGAGGAAATCTTCGATATGATACCTTCGGAACTCAATGCCAAGAACAAACGGTTTATCCTCAAGAACTTGAACGAAAATTTGAAATTCTCGCGTTACGAGAACAGTTTCATCTGGCTTAAGGATGCTGGTGTGGCCTTGCCTGTTTATAATGTTGAGGAGCCGACCGTGCCGCTGAAACTCTCGCGCTCGCGCAATTTGTTCAAGTTGTTTCAAAACGACGTAGGACTTTTGACATGTCAATTCGCGGAAGGCATTCAGTTGCGGATTCTCAAAGACGACAAGGGAATTAATTTCGGTTCTGTATTTGAGAACGTAGTAGCGCAAGAATTACATGCGCATGGTTTTGAGTTGTATTACTTCAACTGCAAGAAGCAAGGTGAACTGGACTTTGTCATAGAGAAGGACGGCAAGGTTGTTCCCATTGAGGTGAAGTCGGGCAAAGACTACCAACGCCACAATGCCTTGACCAATGTCTTGGCCAATCCCGATTATCAAATCAAGGAGGCGATAGTGTTCAGCAACAATAATTTGAGCCGAATCAACAAAACCATTTACTTGCCGATTTACATGGCCGCCTTCCTAAAAAAAGCCACATTGACACCAATTACATACACGGTTGATTTGTCGGGATTGAGATAATCAGTCAACAAAAAAGTATCGCAAAATTTTGCGATACTTTTTCTTTTTGGCTTGGAAAAACTGCTTTTGCTTTAGACCAAAAACACAAGCAAAACAATGGCAATAATCATTAGAAAGATGAAACTCACGCCGTGTATGCCTTCGCGGTTCTTGGTTTTAGGGAATATCTTGGTATGGTAGGCAAGTAGTCTTGTGATGAAATAAACAGCTGTTATTAGTGCAACAATGATTAAAATCACCCAAAGGCTTTCCAACCATTCGAAAGGTTCTTTCTCGATAAGCCATGTGAGAATGTGCGAGGCATACAAGGCTGCAGCGTATGTAGCCGTAGTTACGAAAAACTTCGCTATGGAGCCTTTTTCGTTACTAAAGATATGAACATCTTTCAGTTTTCCCATGCTTTAAGCATTTTCCAGCTTGTCGTTCGAGCCTAACACATTGATAATCTTGTGTTCATAGAGCTTCTTCATGCTGTCGCGGGCAGGACCGAGGTACTTACGCGGGTCGAACTCAGCGGGCTTTTCGGCGAAGGTCTTGCGGATGGCGGCGGTCATGGCCAAGCGGCTGTCGCTGTCGATGTTGATCTTGCAGACGGCACTCTTGGCGGCCTTACGCAGTTGCTCCTCGGGGATGCCCACGGCGGCCTTCAGCGCACCACCATACTTATTAATGGTGTCCACCTCGTCTTGCGGCACCGACGACGAGCCGTGCAGCACGATGGGGAAGCCGGGCAGCTTCTTTTCGATGGCCTCAAGCACATCGAAAGCCAACGGAGGCGGCACGAGGCGACCCGTAGCGGGGTCGACGGTGCACTGCTCGGGAGTGAACTTGTAGGCACCATGTGAGGTGCCGATACTGATAGCCAACGAATCCACACCAGTCTTGGTCACGAAGTCGATGACCTCTTCGGGCTTGGTGTAGTGGCTCTCTTCGGCAGCCACTTCGTCTTCCACACCAGCCAACACGCCGAGTTCGCCTTCCACGGTCACATCGTATTGATGGGCGTAGTCGACAACCTTGCGGGTAAGGGCCACGTTCTCGTCGTAGGGCAGGGCAGAGCCGTCGATCATCACCGAGGAGAAGCCCATGTCGATGCACGACTTGCATAGCTCGAAGCTGTCGCCGTGGTCGAGGTGAAGCACGATTTCAGGATGGGCGCAGCCGAGTTCCTTGGCGTATTCCACGGCACCTTGGGCCATGTAGCGCAGTAGGGTCTGGTTGGCGTAGTTGCGTGCGCCTTTCGACACTTGCAGGATGACGGGCGACTTGGTCTCGACGGCAGCCATGATGATGGCCTGCATTTGTTCCATGTTGTTGAAGTTGAAGGCGGGGATGGCATAGCCGCCGTCCACTGCTTTGGCGAACATTTTACGGGTGTTCACGAGCCCTAATTCTTTGTAGCTGATCATTTTATTATTGTTGAATTGTTGATTGTTGAATCGTTTAATTGTTTGGCCGATGGCTTATGGCCTAAAGCCTATGACTCGCTTCTCCCAGGGCGAGAAAACATTACCTTTGGGTGAAGCGGGCCATAGGCCATAGGCTATTGGCTATAGTTATTTTCGGCAAAAATAGAAATTACTTTCCAATAATTGTCATTTGACGCTAACTTTCTTGGAACAACTCCCGTTTTCAGTGCTCAACTTGTTGAAATAAGACCCCGAAACAAGGTGATCGACATTAAGGCATAATGACTATTTTGATATTGGATACATTGTCGTTTTGGATGACTTGGAGTGTGTAGATGCCACTGTCTCCGAACGTGGAAGTTGCAATTGTCGCGGTTTCTGAGTCTGTTGCAGAAAGGCTTTCGTATACCACCTTTCCTGTCAGGTCGACGACACGCAGTATGACTTCGCCATCTAGATGAGTCTTAACATGAATCAAGTCTTTCGCGGGATTGGGATATACATCGATGGATTCGGTTCCCTGTTCGTTGATTCCTGTCGAGTTGAACACATTGACGAGTATGGGTTCTGAAACTGCAGTGGAACCACAAGGATTCTCATAGCGGTAGCTGATGGTGGCTTGGCCGCGGTATTCGCTGTCCCATTTCACAAGGGCATGATGACCTTCGTAAATGATGGTTCCAGCTGAAGAAGGTTCGATGGTCCAGTTGTATATGACCTCATCGTTTTCTTCGCCTCTGTATTCGCTCTGGCTGACCAAGCGCAGGTCGATTTCGGTCTCACCAATTGGGCTTTGAGGCATGTAACTTGGATCAAAGCTGGGCAAAAGACTTACTATGACTGTCCCGCTTTGTTGGCTCCCACTGTGTGCGCATGTTCCAGTTAGGGTAAGTTCCACTTTTCCTTCTGCCTTGTCGGCCTCGCCAAAGGTATAAGACGGGTGCTCAGCTGTGATGTCATCGAAAGTGCCATCACCATGGGTTGCCCAGGTGAAATCGGCTTGGTTGTAGATGTAGCCATTAGGGGTGAAGGTGGCATTAGGGCAGGCTTCTGTGTCGTCACCGGCATAAAGCACCATCTTGGCAAAAGGAGGAAAGCGAAGGTCGTCAATCATGACGGCATCTTCACCCGCGTTGCCTTCATTGTCTTTCTTGAAAGTGAATCGAATCAGATTGCTGCCTTTGGACAGCTTGAACTCGGCTGGTTCCCAATCGCCGATGCCGCTCCAACTGCCTACTTCTATACCGTTCAATGTTAGAATGAGTAAGTCGCCATCATCGGTGGATGTCTTATAATAGAATGAAAATGTGTCGTCTATTTCAACAGTGATGCCAATGTTGAGGTTGGCAATGACTTTGTCGCCGATGACAGGCGACCTCAGACAATGGCCACCGTGGGAAGTGGCATCTTCCACGATGAACCATTTTTTGTTACCTGAACCTAAGTTCCATTGCAGGTCTTCGTTTAAAGTCTCGTCTTCAAAGTCTTCAAAGGTATAGCCCAAGGGAATGGCTCTTTCAGTGTGGTCGGTGTGGAATCCGCTTTCGGCTTGCAGACTATAGTTAATGATACCGTCAACGGCATCTTCATCCACATGGACAAGGAAGGAAGCCTGTCCCGTGGCTCCGGCTTCTATAGCAGGAATGGCATCCTCGTTTTCTTCAACGCGAAGGAAAGGCGCCATGACGTTGATTCTGTTGCTGATGGCCAACGACTTGCTTTCCCCTTGGTTTTCAATGTCGAAAGTTAGATTAATGGATTGTCCTTTCATCAGACGGTCCATCTCGTTACCGTTCAAATCCGCAATGCTAAGTCTACCGTATTTCAGGTTGGGCGCTTTCACGATGAGCGTCACGCTATCAACAAAGGTGTAGTTCGCGTTCTCCATCTTCAGGAAAAACTTCACCTTTTCTTGATCGTACAATTCATCGCCGAAATGTACGGTGAAAGCGTCGTTTTTCATCTGGATTTCGTCGGGATTCATGCTGCTATAGGCAGAAGTGCCTTGAATGATTTCAACGGCAGGATGGGCGCAAGAGAGTGTGACATTGAAATTGGCCAAAGGGGAGAATCCTGCGTTATGTAAGCCTAGGCTGAAGTGGCAGGTCTCGTTGTAGTCGGGGGCGTGGTTGTCGTTGCCCTCTGCGTCGTTGATTTCGATCGTGTTGAGAATGAGGTAGGGCTCTACAGCAGAAATCGTCTTGATGTAACGCTCATAGCGATAGTAGTTCTGCTTGGTTATGGTAAGTTTCACGGTCGTGCCCACCTCTTGTGGGGTAATGGCAATCTGCTGCGTGTCGCCCGTTGCCATGTCGAATCCGATGATTTGTTCGTTAGCGGTCAGGCAGATGGTGGCGCCTTCGTCAGCTTTCAGCGTGTATTGCTCGCTGCCGGTGGTCAAAACGGGTAGCATCTCCACTGCGAGTTCCTGCGGCACTTCACTGTAGAGTTTCATGTAGGCATCGCCGAATTGGTGGAAGAGGTAGTAGGTGATGGACTTCCAGTTGCCTTCGGTCCATGAGGACTGCTTGAGGAAGTATTTTCCGGCTGCGTTGCCGAAGGCAGGGTGAATGAAGTTGGTGGCATGTTGTGTACCGTAGGTGGGCATGAAGTCGGGCCACATGTTGTCGTAGGCACCCCAAACATAGATGTCGTTCACAAAGGAGTAGGAAACCTGCGTGGCGGCAATGAGACCCAATGCACCATGTTGATGGCGATGAAATACCTCGGCGAAGCATTCGTCGCCACCTGCACTGCCATAGTTGAACCGACCTGTGAGGCAGTTGTTCGACATGACATAGGTGAGGTTTTCATTGGTTAGGCGTTTGATATAACCAATGCTGTAGCTGGGCTCGCCCCAAAGCTCCTCGGCGCCATGGTCGCGGTGTTGGATGAGGAAGGCGCCTTTGTTGATGGCTTCGTTCACCATGTTACCTGTCGCGTCCCATTCGGTGAGGTGCGACATGGTTTGTGGAATGTAGCCACAGCCTGTAGGTCCGAAATAGTCTAACACTTCGTTGGTGTGTTCGTAGGTCGACCAAAGGCTGCCAGGCGTGCCTTCGTAGATGGCATTCAGACGGACGGGATGCTTGCCGAGTTCGTTTTCCCAGAAGCCGTTCACCACTTCGGAACAGAGTTGGAACCAACGCTCCAACTGGAATCCCATGGCGGTGACAGGACGGTCATAGAAGTAGGGGTCGGTGGGAGGCCTGCGCTCATAGTCCAGGTCTTTCTTGATCATGTGGTACATTTCATCGTAGTCGCGTCCCGTGATGCGGCCTATGATGATCTGGGGCATTTGGTCCCCGCCCATCACGGCATACGCATGGTCGGAGATATAGGGGTTGTAACCGTCGCCGCCAGGGTGGTTGTTCATGGTGAACGAAACTATGCCCTGGGTGGGGTCGGCGTTGTGGTCGCCCAAAATGAGGACTGCCGCAGGGGGCATGTCCCAAGTGTTGTAGGCGGTGCGGATGAAGTTGCGGATGGCTGTGCCCGTGTTGCCACCGCATTGCGATATGGTAAAGACCTCGGTAGGGATGCCTTGCTCGGTCCTGAATTGCTTGATGCTGTCGGCCAGCGAGATGAATTCCTCGTTATCAGGCGTGATAATCATGTATTCGCAGCCCGTCTCGCGATTTTCGTAATGTTTGCGCAGGCGTTCTCCATAGTCCACTTCGGGCAGGTCGTCGCGGTTGAGGATGATGTCTTGCAGAATCTGGTCCCATTCAGGGGTGCGGTAGCGAAGGTCGCCATAGCTGCCGTCGCCGCCTTCCACGTCAAGTTGCAGTTCCATGTCGCTATAGACGATAAGCTCCTTGGTGATGGGGTTGTATTGGAATGGCATCACGCCCACAAGCACTACCTGCACGCCTCGGATTTCGGTGACTTCCGAAATCTGAAATGGCGACTCGGGATAAAAGGCGTTGCGCCCATAAATGCTGGCGTCTTTTTGATAGAGGGCTGGGGAGTTGTCGTTTTCGAGCTGAGGCACAGCTGCAGGGATGAGATCGACGTTTTCGATGACCTTGGTCGTGGACGAAACCATCCTTAACGAGGCTGTGGCTCCATTGGGAATGGCAACATAGGTGCTGGCGCTTGGCAGGTCGGGGGCACCGGCCTCATTGGAAAGATAGATGCCCGAGAGGGTGATGACCTGCCCCTGCACTTTGGCACGGTTGGCGTCTTCTATGGTGACTGAGCCAAGGTTATGTTTTAGGGTCAATTGGCTCTTGTTCCTGTTGCTGATGCTGAACCCGTTGGGTTCGCTGTTGAAGCGGTATTCTTGGGCTTGTAGCATGACGCCCGTCACGAGGGCCAGGACGAAAAGTAGTGTTTTTTTCATAGTTGATTCATTAACAGGCGACAAAGATAAGGATATTAATTGAAAAAGGTGGAGTTTCCCCCACCTTTTTCATTGGATTTGTTTTCTTTGAGCGGCGCAACAGGATTAATGATAATTCTTAATGTACTCAATGGCCGCATCGAGCTGAGGCTTGTAGTCGCCGTTGTGATTCTTGCGGTTGACCACCTTGTCGGGAGTGAAGCCGATGCCTTCCAACACCTCTCCATTCATCAACGACTCGAATGTGGAAGTATAGACGTAATGGTACATGCTATTGGCGTTGCCAAAAGGACCGCCGTAGGTGATGTCGATGTATGAGGCCATCAAGGAGCCCAAGGCACCGAAAGTGCGTTCACCAATGATATAGCTCGTAGGTAATGCCTTTTTAATGGCTATAGGCTCCAATTCACCCATACTGGTGGAATACATGTCGCACAGCACCACGTACGGGATGTTCTCGGCAGTGAGGTCACGATGGTAGGTGTCCAACGGGTTGATCATCATCGGGCTCCACACCGAGTGCTCAAGGCGGTTGGGGCCTTCCTTGTAGCGGGTCTTATACACCTCGATTGGTGAATTAATAAAGGATCCGACAACGTAGTTAAAGTCAGCATTGAGACCACCAGTATTGCAACGGTTGTCGAGGATGATGCCTGCCAATTGCTCGCGTGGCATGGTTTTGATGGCAGTAAACCAATGGTCGACGATGGCTGCTGCCGTACCTCCTTCGTTAGAAGCTCCGAGATACTTCAGGATACTCGACATGTTTACCGACGATTGCCAGAGATAAGGGATCTTGCGACCGTCAGGCAATTTGATCAGACAGAAATAATATTCAATCATTGAACCAGATTCATCCTGCAATGATATCATTTCAGGAGATTCAATTTCATACATCTGATCCAAACTTTGAAGCATGGCCGCCAAGCTCCTCATCGAAGATATACGATCTTCTACATAATAGTCTCTCGTCACGATTTCAAAATCACTTGGTGAAACGAAAGCTATGGGTTTTTCCTCATCCGCTGGTGGAAACAAGTTCTTCACCCGAATGACCATGTGATGGTCTTTCAGCCCGCCCATAGCGCCTTTATACAGTTCCTGTAACTCGGAAGTCCTAACCACTTGGCCTGCCACATGCTTTGCGTCCAAGGCTGCGAATTTGGGCATGTATTCGTTGTAAACGGCATCCCAATCGGTTTTGTCAACATCCCAAAAGACATACCCCGTACTGAGACATTTCCAGAAGTGTTCAAATTGGGTGGAATAGCTATCATAGGCCAAATCTCCGTTTTCGCCAATATAGGGATGATAGTCGGCTTCTTTGCGGCATCCGCTGAAAATCAAAGCGATAATTGCCAAAATAAAGATATTTCTTCTCATGGTTTCTCGATTTTAGAATTTGTAATAAACGCCCAAACTTAATGAAAAAGTGCTCAGATAACGCGGGTCGCTCAAATGGGCATAACCCTTGTTATAACTGACAAGATCATAATAATAGAGCGCGTCAATGTTGACGCCAATGTGATCAGATGCTTCGACCGTCAAGCCTGCACCGCCAACCAAACCTGCCGTAAGACGTTGGTCTTCAGATGTAAACGCGCGGTTTTCATCAAAGTTGTGGAAATAATCGTCGGTGATGGTGGTAGAAATGCTTTTGCCTTTGACATTCGTCTTTAGCCAATAGCCGCCATAGCCACCGCAAAGCAAATGGCCACGCAACGTGTTGCCGCCAAAGGAGAAATCGGCCATCACGGGAAGCATCAGATAGTCATTGCGGTACTCGGTGAAGGCTTTCGATGCAAAAGGAAGATTGCGGTCCATGCGGTGCGAGCGTCGCATGTAATCCACACCGACACGGAGGGCTATCCAGTCGGCAAAGGAATAATGTGCCTGGATGCCAATGTCATGGCCGTTCAGCGGAGAATAAGATTCGTCGATGCGCCCCAAATTGGTGCGGTCGGCTGAAGTGCGAGTCCAGCCGCCTTTGATGCCCACTGCCCATTGGGCATTGGCTTCCATCGTCGTCCAGCAGAGTAGGACGAGAACGATGGCTCTGATAAAATGTTTCTTCATAGGATATGTTTTGGATTAGATAGCAAAAATACAAAAAATCCGCCAAACAATGTTGGCGGATTTTTCTTGGTGTTTATCTTTATGTTTAATCCTTTGCCAGGAACGGATACCCGTAAGCGGCAGCAGGAACGAAGGTGTTCTTGATGGCGCGGGGGCTGGTCCAGCGGATGAGGTTCCACAGGCCACCGGCCTTGTCGTTGGTGCCGCTGGCGCGGGCGCCACCGAAGGGCTGCATGCCGACCACAGCTCCCGTTGGCTTGTCGTTCACGTAGTAGTTGCCGGCTGCGTGGCGCAGCTTGTCGTTGGCGATCTTCTGGGCCTTCAGGCAGTTGCCGAAGAAGGCACCGGTGAGGGCGTAAGGCGAGCTTTGGTCGCACACATCCAGCATCTCCTCGAACTTGTTGTCGTCGTAGACGTAGATGGTGATGATGGGGCCGAAGATCTCTTCCACCATGCTCTCGTAGTTCGGCACCTTGGCGAGGATGACGGTAGGCTCCACAAAGTAACCGACGCTCTTGTCGCAGTTGCCGCCGAAGACGATCTCAGCATCTTTGCTGGCTTTGGCGCGGTCGATGTAGCCCTTGCAGTTGTCGAACGAAGCCTCGTCGATGACGGCGTTGACGTAGTTGGTGAAGTCTTTCACGTCACCCATCTTGATGGTGCTCATCATGTCGCCCACGCGGTTCTTCACGTCGTTCCACATCGAAGCAGGGATGTAGGCACGCGAAGCGGCTGAGCACTTCTGGCCTTGGTATTCAAATGCACCACGCACGATGGCCACGGCCACCTCTTGCGGGTCGGCGCTGTTGTGGACGAAGATGAAGTCCTTGCCGCCGGTCTCACCCACGAGGCGAGGATAGGCCTTGTACATGTCGAGGTTCTGGCCGGTGGTCTTCCACAGGCTCTTGAAGGTGGCGGTGCTGCCGGTGAAGTGGATGGCGTTGAAGTTCTTGTCTTTCAAGGCCACACCGCTGATCACGCTGCCCTTGCCAGGCAGGAAGTTGACGACGCCAGCGGGAAGGCCGGCTTCCATGAAGATGCGCATGTCGGTGTAGTTCGACAGAAGGGCGGTCGTCGAGGGCTTCCAGATGGTGGTGTTACCCATCAAGGCGGGGGTCATGTTCAGGTTGGAGGCGATGGAGGTGAAGTTGAAAGGCGTGATGGCGAACACGAAGCCTTCCAGCGGACGGTATTCGGTGCGGTTCAGCTGGTCGTTGGCCGAAGCGGGCTGCTCGGCGTAGAGCTTGCTGGCGTAGTGGTTGTTGTAACGGAAGAAGTCGATGGTCTCGCAGGCGCTGTCGATTTCGGCTTGGAAGCAGTTCTTCGATTGGCCGAGCATGGTGGCGGCGTTGATGCGGGCGCGGTACTTGGTGGCCAGCATCTCGGCGATGCGTGCCATGATGGCGGCGCGTTCGTCCCAAGGCGTGTTCTCCCAGTCGTGCTTGGCGGCTTGGGCGGCGTCGATGGCCATGCGGACTTCCTTTTCGCCTACCTTATGGTAGCGAGCGATGACGTGCTTGTGGTCGTGAGGCATCACCACTTCGCCCATGTCGCCCGTGCGGACTTCTTGGCCGTTGATGATGGCGGGGATTTCAACGATTTCGTTGGATTGTCTTTCGAGTTCCTTTTGGAGTTCGATTCTCTCCGGACTGCCTGGCTTGTAGCTTTTTACAGGCTCGTTGTCCGGCTTCGCAAATGTAATCAGTGCGTTGTTCATTACGTTGTATTTAAGATTTAAAGATTTAAGATTTAAAAATTCAAAATTCTTTGGGTCGCTTCGCGTCATTGCGAGGCACGAAGCAATCTAGGGTTATTTCTGAATAGCAGTTTCCAAAAGTTCAACATAATCATCGTGAAGGATGATTTTCATCCAGCCGAGACGGCTTCTTTCGTTTTCGCCGAGTTTGAAACCAATGTATTTCGCTTCATTCATCGGAAAATATTCATTGTCGCTTCTAAGTAGTGTGACATTGGTGCACATGAAAGTGTTGTCATTGCTGAAACTGTCGTTGGCGTTGTTGGCCAAAAGCGAAAACCTTTGATTGGTAAGCTCGCCCAATACCGCCGTGTTTACTCCGCAAAATAGTTCCGTGAGGATGCCTCCTTCCATAATTTCACTCATCGAATAGAACTGAACGTCTTGTAGTCCGTCATTGTTGAGGTCGACATAGTAACCCCAAGAATTATGGCCGTATTGATTTACTAACGAAATACCTTCATAAGATGTTACGGTCATTCCTTTGCTGTCGCCAAAAACGACTTTGGTTTGTGCAGGGTCTTTCTTGCACGACGGCAGGATGCAGATGGCCGCCAGTATCAATGCGATGAATAGTGTCTTTTTCATTTTGTTGGTGTTTTTAGTCGGTTTTTCCCGTTTCTGAAATGCGGTGCAAATATAAGGTTTTGATTGTAACGATGAAAAAACAAACTTATTTTGATGGCAAAATGTTTTGTTGAATCCATCTTTGGAAAAATGGGTCTTCAATTTCGTATGTGTCAGTCTTAATGGCATAGCCGTTCTTGGTCAGGCGTTTCAGCGAACTGAACGAGGTGCTTGTGGACGTATCGCGCTGCATCATTGGGTTTTTGCCTTGCGCAAGCAACATGAGGGAGTTTCGGTCGGTCTTGTTGAGGTTAATCCAGAAACGCTCAAAATCAAGATCGTGCATTTGAACCAATTGACCGATTGCTTGGTTCACTACATCGTTTCCAATCTTTTGATATTGGATGGCATCCCACACTTGGAAGGCTAATTGTTGCGTGTAATACGGATGGCAATGCGTCACTTGCAGAATCTCATGGCTGATGCTCTCACTTTGGGCGGTGATTTTGCAGAAACGCTCATTCAGGAATTGAAAAAACTCATTTTCAGGGATGTGTTTCAGTTGCATGATAAGGCCGAAATGGTAGAACGGCGACTTCTTGTCGTTGAAAATCTCCTGCATCATCGACTCTTGACTGCCCAGGAAGATGCAGTTTATCTTGTCTTGGAGTTGCAGAATACCTCTCAGTTTTTTATCCAAGCCTTTCTCTATCTCCTTGATTTCCTGAAACTCATCGAAAATAAGGATGACACGCTTCTTTTCGGTACTGACCTCGTTGACCAATTGTAGCACATCTTCTAAAATCATGTCGTTGTTATCCTTGCTGAACGGATTGAACGACACTTCAATGCTGTCGTTCATCGGGTTGGTGCTGATGGTGGGTACAATCCTGAAATTGCGTAGTAGTACTTTCAGATTTTTCATCGGATAGAGTTTCAGAACGGCCTCCAAAATCCTGTTCGACAGGTCTTTGGTGCTGGTGATGCTCTGCATGTTGAGCATGATGTAAGGCCGTTTCAGTTGCTTGACGGCTTTCAAAACGAGGCTGCTTTTCCCAAAACGGCGCGGACTGATGAGGACGAGGTGGTTCTCACTGTCCATTACGCGGCAGATGTATTGTAGTTCTTTCTGTCGGTCAGTGAAAAACTCTTCCTCGACGACCGTTCCGAATTTAAATGGATTCTTCATTGCGAAATTTTTCGTTGCGAAATTTTTCGCAAAGATAATGCTTTTCGGGTTATTGACGAAAGCATGTGGTGTTTTTTTTGTTGCTTTGTGTCTACAACCTCCATTCTCCCAAGGGGAATCTCAAAGGTCTTATTTCATCCGTTTAATGACCTGCAACCGATGCGTGTGTTCGTTTTTCTCCTTATTAAATATTCCTGTCTGGTCCAAGAAATCAATGCGGACTTGTCCAGAACAGTGGATGATTTGTTCGTTGCCCATGATGATGCCCACATGGGTGATGACGCCGTCCTCATCACCGAAAAAAGCCAGGTCACCTGGCTGCGTCTCCTGCAGGAAATACACCAACTCGCCTTCCCTTACTTGTTGCGAGGCATCGCGAGGCAGAAGGAGTCCCGCCATGCGAGCACAGATTTGTACCAAGCCCGAGCAGTCAATGCCCAAGGTAGTACGGCCTCCCCAAAGGTAGGGTGAACCGAGCAACAGTTTGGCATAATCCACCATCATCTCTGGATGGAATTCAGTGGGCATTTCAATGGCATCGGGGTGTGGCTCATAAAGCGGTGTGCCAAAAGTCAAAAGCTTACCCTCGTATTCAGCAATAGGCTTATTAATTAAGAATGGTCTTTTGGCTTTCAGCGTGTTGAAGGTCTCTTCGCTGATTTCACAAAATTGTTTCGCTTGAATCCAACCCTCGTAAAATGAGGAACTCGTTGAGTCGGCCGAAGGGCCATTGTCTTTTCTGACAAGCACCCATTCATGAGTTTTGTCTAAAACCCTATATGTTTCATTATAAAGCAGTTGGCTTACCATCTCGGATGCATGTCTGCTTTCCTTGCGCATGGCGATGGCGGATAAATTGCAAATGCCGTAGGTCATAAAAATTGCTGTTTTTCTGACCGCTAAAATAGGGAACAATTCGGTGCGAGTTGCCTTTTTTCGTTGTTTTTTTTCAACTGAATGGAGTTTTTCTTAATTTAGCCCTCAGTTTTATCATCATAAACAATTGTTAAATATTTGATTATGAGTAAAATAAAAGATTTCTTTAATATTATAAGGCATAGGTATTATGGCATGGCCAAGGCTTTTGCCTTCATAGTGGCAACGGCTTTGGTGTGCTGGCAGATGCCGCGTACGGGCAAGTTCAAATACGAATACCAGCTTTCGAAGCCATGGCAGCATGAGACCCTCTACGCGCCTTTCGATTTTCCGATTTACAAGGATTTCGAGACTTTGACTGCCGAAACGGAAGCCGCGAGAGCCAAGGTGAAACCTATCTTTGTGTTCAACGATGACGAGATGGTGGCTTCGCGTAACCTCTTGTTTGTCAACTTTGAATCGAAATGGGATGCCACTGCTCATTTTGACCGTGAACTGAGCTTGGACTGCCTTTTCAATGTCTTCGACTCCATCGAGGAGCAAGGTATTGTGGCTTATGACAAGGTCACTACCAACCTGGAGCCGGGTTCGGAGGTGAATGTGATCCGCAACAAAGTGATGCGAAGTGTTCGTTATGGTGAGATGTATAGTATGAATACGGCCACAGAAGCCGTTGCAAACATATTGGAGAAATCTGATAAACAAGTAGATAAAAAACTACTATCCGAGCTTCTCAATGGCGCTTTGCGTCAGAATGTGTTCTACAATGCGGACCTTTCCAAACAGGAAGTCGACAAGGCAGTTTCGGCCATCTCTCTGACTTATGGGGCAGTGCAAAAGGGTGAAACCATCGTTGAAGAAGGCCAAATCGTCGATGAGCACATCTACGATATCCTCAACTCGTTGCAGCGCGAATACAATTCGAAATCGCTGTCGAGTGATGAGTCTTTGCGTGTGTTGCTGAGCCAGATTTTCCTTGTGGCATTGATTTTCGTCATCATGGGCTTGTATGGCAACAAATTGCATAATAAAGTCTTTGCCGAGTTGAAGAACATTGTCCTGCTGCTGACGCTCATGCTGTTGGTCATCATTCCTTTGTATATTTTGGTGAAGTTCGCCCCGGGATTGGTTTACATGATGCCTGTCTGTCTGTTAGCCATCATGGTGGGCTCGTTCTTCAACCTGCGCTTGGCGTTCTCCACGCAGGTCTTCGCCGTGATGCTCATCTCGTTGGCCGTACCCAATCCTTTCCAGTTTATGTTCATGCAGCTTGTGGCCACGGTGGTCACGGTATTCGGCATGTCGAACACGCGCACCCACCACCGTTTCATTCAAGCGGCTTTACTGGTGTTCTTTGGCTATTTTTGGGTCTATTTGGCCTTTACTTTCCTCACCACCTCCGAAGTCGACTGGCTGGTTGTCTTGCTCCTGTTCCTCAATGGCTTGTTCACCATGTTGGCTCAGCCGCTCATCCTTCTCTTCGAGCGCATCTTCGGCCTCACCACCTCGCTCTCGTTGATGGAGCTGAGCAATACCAACTCACCTTTATTACGTGAACTGGCAGCAAAGGCACCTGGCACTTTCCAACACTCCATTCAGGTGGCCAATCTTTGTGAAGAAGTGCTGTTCGAAATCGGAGGAGACACACAATTGGCACGCACGGGAGCCTTGTATCACGACATCGGAAAGATCAAAAATCCGATGTATTTCACGGAGAACCAACACGGAGCCTATAGCCCGCACAACGACCTTTCAAATACTGAGAGTGCCGAAATCATCATCTCGCATGTGATAGATGGCATAGAGTTGGCACATAAAAACCACGTGCCCGAACGCATCATCGACTTCATCCGCACCCACCACGGCACGCGCCGCACCGATTATTTCTACATCAACGAGCAAAAGGCCCATCCCGATGAGGAAATCGACCCGACGCCGTTCACCTATCATGGTCCAGAGCCCTTCTCACGCGAGACCGCCGTGCTGATGATGGCCGACAGCATCGAAGCCGCCTCCCACAGCCTAAAGGAGCCTGACGAAAAGAAAATCAGCGACTTGGTCGACAACATCATCAACAAGCAGATGGAGGCGGGACAGTTCCTTAACACCGATTTGACTCTCCACGACATTGAGACTTGCCGCAAGGTGCTGAAGAAGAAGTTGATGAGCATTTATCATGTGAGAATTGCTTATCCGGAGAAATGATGAGGTTCCCTACGGGAATTTAATAGAAATTATTTGAGAAAAAATCTAAAAAGGCTTGCTGTCTAAAAAGAATCCCTATTTTTGCACCGTTAAATAAATACAATTTTGTGTTAAGTTATGCCTGAAATTTTGGCTTAAACTAACATATATGTTGATTTAAATGAAATTTATTATGGCGGATTATTACGAGTATTCAATACCTGAGTTGGTTCAACTTTTGGGAGGGCGTTTTAAGGACTACCGTATGCGTTCTCGTTTGACACAGAAAGAAGTGGCGGAGCAAGCGGGGATTACGGTGAACACAATCCATAAGTTTGAGAATGGATTGGTGTCGAACTTGTCGCTCAGCACTTTTTTGCTGTTGCTGAAAACTATTGGTTGTATCAACGGCCTCGATGAATTGATGCCAGAACTGCCTGAATCGCCGTATCTGATGAAAGAAAACGGGAAAAAAGCGCAGCGTGTCAGACATGCTTCACCAAAACAAACCACTAAAACCGAAACGTTATGACGACAAAGATATTGAAAGTGATGCTGTGGGGACGAGAGGTCGGAAGACTCTGCGTCGATCCACGCCGGCACTTGCCTTATTTTGAGTACAATCGTGAGTGGATTGAGTCTGGGCTTGATATCTCGCCGTTGGATGCCTCCATCAAACAGCCCCAAAACCTGCGTCCGATTTTTGGTGCTTCGGAGAAGATATATCAGAAATTGCCGCCGTTTTTGGCTGACTCACTGCCTGACGCATGGGGCAATGCCCTATTTGAACAATGGCGATTGCAGCAGAACATCAAACCTGGCGAAATCACGTCTTTGGACAAGCTCGCGTTCATTGGGAAACGGGCGATGGGTGCTTTTGAATTTTTCCCCGAAACTTCAAGCTTTAATCCCAAAGAAGAAATCAACCTAAAAGCTTTGATTGACTTGGCTGAGCAAATCTACACGTTGCGTGAGAACGCCCGTATCGATCCCGAACAGTCGATCACCATGCAAGCCTTGATGGCGGTCGGCACCTCTGCAGGTGGAAGGCAGCCCAAGGCCATCATCGCCATCAATCACGAGACAGGCGAGATTCGTAGCGGTCAAGTGGGAAATATGAAAGGATTTGATTACTGTATCCTGAAATTGGGCATCAAGGAACGCTCGACGGCAGAATTAGAAATGACCTACTATGAGATGGCGATAAAGGCTGGGATAAAAATGATGCCATGCTGGCTGATGGACATTGAAGGTGACAAGCATTTTGTGACGAAGCGTTTCGACAGGGAAGGGGAGAAGAAGCTCCACATGCAGACTTTGGCGGCACTTTATCCTGAAGCCGATAGTTACGAGCGTTTGCTTTGGGTTTGTCGGAAAATGAGGCTTTCTGAACTTGACAGTGAAGAGGTCTTCCGTCGGATGGTCTTCAATATCTTGGCCAACAACACCGACGACCACAATAAAAACTTCTCCTTCCTCATGGACGAGCAAGGTCGCTGGAGACTTTCACCTGCCTATGATATGACCTACATCTTTAACTCGGGTGGATTCTTGCCCGAAACGAGGCATTGCCTGATGATTCGAGGAAAGTATGAGGGCGTCACCCTTGAAGATGTGCTGGCATTGGCCAACGAAAATGGCATTCGCAAGGCGGAAAGCATCATCAGCGAGGTTGGCAAAGCCGTTTTGGAATTTCATACGCTTGCCGAACAGAATGGGGTGAAAGAGCAATGGATTGCGGCTGTCGAGAACACACTTAATGGAAACCTTACGTTTTGGGGACTTGCTAATTCAACGATAGTAAGCAGCTATTTTGAGGCAGACGGTCACAGGATTGAAAACGCTCGAATTGAACAGCAATACAAGGGCAATTTTCATCTTTTTGCCACCATTGACGGAAAAGAGCGCAAGTATGTTATTCGTATGAAGACTGCTGAGCATGAAGAGATTAGTAGAATGGGAATAGCCAATATGCCTGATGGGTATCTTAAGGAACTCGTCTCAAAATTCTTGTTCTAATTGTTTTCAGGATTGCCTCGTCGTTCCTCCTCGCAATGACGCGAAGCGAGTCAATAATGTGAAGAGATTCCCTTCGGGAATGGAAAAGCGGATGTGTGTATTAAATCGGCGGCAACGAGCGTTTACTATTAAGTAGATTCTTCATGCCGCCGCAATATTATTACTTAAACGTTCACTCCATTAACTTCGTTGAATCTTCGATTTCCCGAAGGGAATCTAACTAAACCATCCTCAAATACTCCACCGCCTCCGGCCCCTCGTTAAACACCAAGTCCAACACACTCAAATCAGGCGCGAAAGGGAATTTGGTGCCGAAAACCTGGTAATATTCTGGGAAAGAAGTGCTTTCATTGTTTTTCTTCGGGCAGAACGCTTCGCGCAAGTCGTTCTCCGCCTCGCGCACATAATCCGTCGTGTGAACGATTTCCTTCTTGACCTTCAGCATCTTTATTACGGCTTGCAAAGCCGCATCGTTCAAGTCAATGAGGCGCTCGAAATGGCCTTCAAAGATGGGCCTCAGATAGTCGTAATAATGGTCGAAATAAGGTGCTGCCTTGTAAGCCGACTCCAAGCAACGGCTATGGATGTGCTGCCAAGGCTCGATGGGGCTGATGGCCATGTCCTTGGTCATGGTGTGGTTGCCGTTGACCTTCACCACGGGCACGCTGAGGCTTTCCACACCGTTGGCTGTCATCACGCGGCAGCGGTTGCGGTAGGTCTGCTTGTGGTAGGTCTCCCACACTTCAATGACAGGCGCGTCCTCTTGCAGAAAACGCGCCATGTAGCTGATGCTTGGGAAATAGGCTGTGGTGAAAAGTGTCATGTTTTTTATCAAGAATTTGAGAATTACAGAAAATGAATTGCGAGCAATTCATCTCTCAAATTCTAATTGTATTATCTCAAATTAACTACGTTGAATCTACGATTTCTCTAATTCTTGATTAAATAATTACTTGATCAAATGCTCCTCGACGACCTTTTTGTATTCAGCCTCTTGCATGGCCCCGACCTGCATCATCGGCTGGCCTTCCATGGGGATGAAGAGCACCATAGGGATGCTTTTCACCTGAAATGCGGAGGCAAGGTTCTTCTCTTGGTCGACGTTAATCTTGTAAACGAGTAACTTGCCATCATATTCCGTTGCTAACTTCTCCATAATAGGTGCCACACGGCGGCACGGACCGCACCAGTCGGCGTAGAAGTCGATGACAGCAGGGAGTTTGCCTTTATACACAAAGGTGCTCGGGTCTTTCTCGAAATCCCAGACTTTCTTGGTGAACTCCTTATAAGTCAGTTGCTTGACTTTTGATTCTTCTTTTTTGTCTTGTGCGTTGGCCGTGAAGGCAGTCGCCAAAATGACCATGGCGAGTAAGATGGTTTTTCTCATAATGATTCGATTTTCGGGGACAAAAATAGCAAAAATCGTACAAATGGTCTTTTTTTCCTTACTTTTGCCAAAAATTTCAAGTAATTATGCTTATTGTCAATATCAAGGAACTCGTCGGCATCGAAGAACAAGGTCGACTGCTGAAACGCGGCAAGGAAATGGCCGAAACAGGAAGAATCAAAAACGCTTTCCTCTATATCAAAGGTAAGAAAATCGAGGATTATGGTCCGATGGACTCGGAGGCCTGCCGTAAATATCTCGCTGAGAACCATCGCATTCACGACGTGAAAGGCAGTGTGGTGATGCCTGCTTTCTGCGACTCGCACACGCATCTGGTCTATGCCAACTCGCGTGAGCTGGAGTTTGTGGACAAGATTCGTGGCCTCAGCTACGAGGAAATCGCCAAGAGGGGAGGAGGCATCCTCAATTCGGCCAAGGCGACGGCTGCGGCATCGGAAGACGAACTCTACGACATGGCCCAGCAACGCCTCGACGAGGTGATGCGCATGGGCACGGGCGCCATCGAAATCAAGAGCGGCTATGGCCTCACTACCGAAAGTGAGCTGAAGCTGCTCCGCGTCATCCGTCGCCTGAAAGAAAACTCACCCTTGACTATCAAGTCGAACTTCCTCGGCGCACATGGCATCCCGATGGAATACCGCGGCCATCAAGAAGACTATGTCGATTTGGTCATCAACGAGATGATTCCGCTCGTGGCTGCTGAGGAATTGGCTGACTTCATTGATGTGTTCTGCGACCAGGGCTTCTTCACTGTCGAGGACACTGAACGCATCCTTATGGCGGGTATCAAATATGGTATGAGGCCGAAGATCCATGCCAACGAGATGGCCATCTCGGGTGGTGTGCAAGTGGGCGTGAAGTATGGTGCCATCTCCGTCGACCACCTTGAACAGATGGGTGATGCTGAAATCGAGTGCCTGAAAGACACCGAGACCATGCCGACCGTATTGCCTGGCTGCGCTTTCTTCCTCAACCTGCCGCTCTCACCGGCGCGCAAAATGATTGACTCGGGTTTGCCCGTAGCCATGGCCTCTGACTTCAACCCTGGCACTTCGCCTTCAGGTAATATGCAACTCATTCTCTCGATGGCCTGCATCCGTTATCGTTTGACGCCCGAAGAGGCACTGAATGCCACCACGCTCAACACGGCTTACGCCATGGGCGTGAGCGACGAGGTAGGCAGCATCACCAAAGGCAAACTCGCCAATCTCATCATCACTCAGCCGATGACGCAGTTGGAGTTCATGCCGTATTATTATGGCGCGAACAAGGTGGCGAAGATGATTCTGAATGGTAAGTTTGTGTAAGGATAAAATGATGAAATACAATAAGTTGTTTTTGATTCTTGCTTTGGCTACGTTGTTGTTTGCCTCCTGCAAGAAAGACCATTATGATACGGGTAATGTCCACGGCGTGAATGCCGAGGGCGAGTTGCTGCTGCCCATCGGTTCGACGTCGCTTTCCTTGTCGGAAATGATAGAGAAGTTCAAAATCGACAGCATTATCACTTGTTCGGAGGATGGTGATTTGTCGTTTGGCATCCATTATGAGAACCTTGGTGCATTGAGTGGGGAGAATCTTTTGAAATTCAAAGATTTGGAGTATCATGAGCATTTTTCATTCGAGAATCCCTTCCCTATAGTTTTGCCTCAGGCATTCGACACGGTGTTCCATTTCGACCATACGATTACGTTTGAATCCGACAACATCCATGTGATGGAGGCCATGATGAAGACCGGCCATTTTGATTTCAATTTGAACTCGAACATCGGTCTTATCCAGAAGTTGGTGATTCGTACTGCCGACATCAAGGATGCCGACGGCCATGACTTGGTGCTCGACTTCGATTTCAACGCAGGCAATATTCAGTTTGATCTCGACGGTTTGCACTATTCAACGGACACGGCCAACACCCTTGACTTGAGTTATGATCTCTATGTAAGGCTGCAGAGTTTACTTGAACATGAACTGTATCTGGATGTTGATATTACAGGGAAAGACTTGGCTATCAAAGAGATGTCAGGCTATGTGGATGCTTACGATTCGAGAAACACCATTGATACGACCTATAATTTGCTTTCGGGAAATGTCTCGGGCTCCTTGGAAGTGTTTGGCGCACGATTGGATTTGTACGAACGCAACACTTTCGATTTGGAAGCCCGTTTGACGGTTGACACGGCCTGGGTCTTCGATGATGCCTCAGTGCCTTATTCCATTTTCGGTCCCGAGCCTTTGGTGGTTGACATTCCTACGCAATTCCAATTTGGCAAGGTGTTGGAAAAAAGCCTGAACGGAAAGATTTCCGCTAACACATTGGGCGTTTTCGCGGTCTCATGCTTTACCGTGAATCCTTTTGGCCTGAACGATTTGGTTTCGGTGAATGATTCCTGCGTCATCGATGTCATGGTCGATGCCGAGATTCCGTTTGACTTTGCGGTCGACGATGTGCGTTATATCGACACGACCGTATTGAATCTTTCCGGAGTCAGCAAGCCCGAGCAGATTGAAAAACTGACTTTGGAGTTGGCTTTCACTTCCACTATCCCGCTGAATATGAATGCGCAGTTCTTCACCTACGATTCGGTGACGGAACAGATTACGGGTGTCCTTGTCGATGAAGCCAGGCTGATCAATGGTTCGTTTGACGGACAACCCATAAACACTGAGGTGACATTGGAAGTGACGGGAGAGAAGGTCGAGAATCTCTTGCGTTCCGACCGGTTGATTTCGGTGTATTCGTTGGACACCGATGCCCACGATGTGGTGCTGAATGGCCAACAGCAATTGGATGTGTTTATGAAAGCCAGGGTGAAATACAATGGCATTGTCGAATTCAAAACAACGGAATAATGAAAAATTCATACAGATATGTAGCCGTTTTGGCTTTGTTGTTTGCATTTGTTTCGGTTAGGGCGCAACAGGTGTCGCCCGTCGATTTCATGCGGTTGAATCCTTATCAGATGAAGGCCAATCCTGCCACGGACTTGCCCTATGAGAGTGTCATGTCGCTTGTCATCGGTAATATCGGCTTTGATGTCCAGAACACCGGTCTGCGTTACAACAACCTTTTCGACTTTGACGCTCAAGGCCGTCCTGCGACATATAATCTGAGAAAGCTTGCCAATAGCTTGAAAGAGAAGAATTTCTTGGACTTAAACGTGAATGTGGACCTTTTCACCTTGTATCGCCGCCTGAACAAAGGGATGCTTACCATTAATTATGGGGTGAAGGCCCAAGCCGATGCAAAATACAACGACGGTTTGTTTAAGCTGTTGGGCTATGGCAACGGTGCCTTCGTCGGTGAGAGCAATCCTGTCAAAGTCAATTTGGACGTGAATGCTCAGGTGTATCAGGAGCTTGCGGTGGGCTATCAGTTGAATGTCACGCAACAGTTGTCGGTGGGTGGTAGGGCCAAGCTGCTTTTTGGAACTGGTAACGTCATCACTGATGCTTTCGACGCCAAGCTTTTCACCGATGCCGATTCCTACGCGCTCCGTATGGAGGAAAACATCGCCATCCGTACTTCCTTGCCCAATGTTTTTTACGTCAAAGACGGCAAACTGATGAAAGACGGTCCGTTCAGCGTGGGCGAGTTGTTTCGCAATCCCGGCTTCGGCATCGACTTGGCCGCCGAATATCGTTTTGATGAGCGTTTCAGTGCGGTGGCCGCCGTTCATGACTTGGGCTTTATCCATTGGGGGAAAAACGACATCAGCATAAAGGGTGAGGTGAACGATGTGGGGCAGTTCTACGACAATGGTAGCTTCATCTTCAATGGCTTGGAATGGGAACAACTGCAGCTGATTACCTCTGACGAAGCGTATCGCACCCAGTTTCTTGACACTTTGAAGCAGTATTTCCAGCTGGAGTTTTCTCCGCTTGAGAAATACAATACAGCTCTGAATACCAATCTCTTGCTGCGTGGAAACTTCGACCTTGATGTCCACAACCGTTTCAGTGTGCAGGCGCAAGGTTGTTTCCTTCGTAGCGGCTTCCGTCCCGCTTTGACATTGGCTTACTGCGGCTCGTTTTGGGACAATTTCAACGTATGCGCCACGTATACGATGATGCCTGGCAGCTATGCCAACTTCGGCCTTGGTCTCTCCGCCATGATTGAGACATGCAACATCTATCTGACCACGAACAATATCATCGGCTGCTTCAATCCGTTGAATTCTAAGGGTTTCAATGCACAAGTCGGCATCGTCTTCAACCTCTTCAGGGAAGGTCGTCGCACCATTGACGAATCGGAAATGCCAGCGTATTTGGAATGACCACCGCAAAAATCTTCGGCATCAGCCGCCACCGTTTGACTACGGATGGCGAAGGCGTCACCACTTTGGTGGCGTTCAATGGCTGCCCTTTGCGCTGCAAGTATTGCCTTAACAAGACTTGTTGGGATGCTGCGAAAGGTCGCGATTACACGCCTGAAATTCTTTTCGAGGAGGTGAAGATTGACCAGTTGTATTTCTTGGCCACGCATGGCGGCGTCACTTTTGGCGGGGGAGAGCCCTTGCTTCAAGTGGAGTTCATCAAGGCATTTCGTGAACTTTGCGGTCCGCAGTGGCAGATTTTGGCCGAGACCAGCCTCAATGTGCCTTTCGAGAATGTGCAAACCATCGACCCGATTCTTGATGGCTACATCGTCGACATCAAGGACATGAATTCTGAAATCTATCAAACCTATACAGGCAAGGATAACTCGGTTGTGCTGACCAATTTGGAATGGCTTCTGAAGCACGGCGCCCCGAATCGTATTATGGTGCGTGTGCCGCATATTCCTGAGTTCAACACGGATGAGGACGTGGCGAAGAGTAAAGAACACCTTACAGCAATGGGGGTGAAAAACATTGACGAGTTCAATTATATAATAAGGTGAACGATTTGGTTTTCTATATCAAAGCAGCGTCTCCTATGTCATTGACTACGTTGAATCTTCGATTTCCAGTCAGCCGTGCATGTCATTCCAACGTAGGCAAGTGCGTGAGAGGGAATCTATGCACGGCGGTTCAAAAAGAAAAAGTTATAATGGACGGCTTCAGAAAGCATAGATTCCCACTATCCCACCGACCTCTGCTGGAATGACATGCTTTCTAAAGCCTGCTGAGACTTGGTTGGTCGGCCCTTCGACAGGCTCAGGGACCTTGGCTTTTAAAAAGATTTGTTCACAATAATTCGTATCTTTGCCGCGTTAAACAAAAAAATACAGACATGAAAAGAGGCAAACAAACCTGCAAAATCCTGAAGGAAATCCGCAAGCAGATTGCGGCGGAGAACGATATTAAGTTGGTCATCGAGGAATGCACCTACCAAGGCGACTGCCTCGGTACCTGCCCAAAATGTGAGGCCGAAGTGCGCTATTTGGAGCGCGAACTAGAAAAGCGCCAACGCTTAGGCAAGGCCGCGGTCGTTGCAGGTCTTTCTGTCGGTTTGTTGGGCGCGAGCCAAGTGGCTTTGGCGCAGCAGCCGGACAGTTTGAACATGAATCATAATAATTTGGGGACGTTGCGAGGGGACATAACAATTGTTGAGTATGGAGCTATCCCTCTTTATCCTCCTCCAACTTTTCCCTACTGTCATGTGCTGACCCAAGAGGAGATAAGTAATGTGGCGATAAGCAAATTGCCTAAATCGGGCAATCTGATAGTGGTGGGTGGAAATTTGACATGTCCTGAAGAAGAATCTCTTTACAACAGGGAGTGGAAACCCCAGCCAGATACCTTGTTTGAAAAGACGAAGTGTCTTTATGCTCCAAAGTTTGAAGGCGGTGAGTCGATGCTTGTGGAGTTCCTCTCCCAAAACTTGGGCAAAAATGCCGATGGTAACGCTTACGGCGACATGGAAGTGGCCTTCACGGTGGAACCCAATGGCAAATTGTCGCACATTGATATAATAAAAGGTGTCAATGAGCAACTGGATGCTCAAGTCGCGGCACTGTTTAAATTCATGGAATGGAAGCCCGCCTTATGGGAACTGAACTCGGGAGAGAAAATCCCATTCGCTTGCCAATGCGTGCAGAAACTTCATTTTCCGATGATTACACATTAATTACATAAAGGCCATGATTAAGAAGTTCATTTTTGGGTTTATTCTGTTTTTGCTGGCCCAAGGCACAATGGCACAAACAACGGATACCATTGATTGTGATTTTTGGTGGCCCGAGGACGAGCAAGTCATGTGGGGAGTCCCAGAGCAAATGCCCAATTTCCCTGGTGGAGAGACCGCATTGATGAAATACATTTCTGAGCACTTGGTTTATCCTCAGGAAGCAAAGAATGCAGGCGTTGAAGGACGCGTTTTTGTTGGAGTAGTTGTGACTGAAGATGGTAGTTTGGCTTGCTTCAAGGTGCTTAGAGGATTGGGCTATGGTTGTGATGAGGCGGCTTTGGAGGTTTTTATGGGAATGCCCAAATGGATGCCAGCCATGCAACGTGGCAAGGCAATTTGTTATCCTTATGAGGTGCCAATCTTTTTTGGTCATAAACAGGAAGTCGTTGAAGAGATAATAAATGCCGTTGAAAATATGCCAGAGTATCCTGGTGGTTTTGATGCAATGTTCGATTTCATTAATGCCAATCTTGTTTATCCTCAAGAGGCGATAGATGCGGGAATTGAAGGCAGGGTTTTTGTCGGTTTTGTTGTTGAGAAAGATGGTAGTGTGTCAAGCATCAAGTTGCTGAGAGGGATTGGCTACGGTTGCGATGAGGCAGCGATGGATGTGGTGAGGAAAATGCCTAAATGGAAGCCTGCAACGCAGAGGGGTAAACCAGTTCGTGTGCAATACCAATTTCCTCTCAATTTCAAGTTGGAAAACAAAAAATCTGAATAGTTATGTCCAAAGGCAAACAAACTTGCAAGATCCTGAAGGAAATCCGCAAGCAAATCGCAGCGGAGAACGACATTAAGTTGGTCATCAAGGAATGTACCTACCAAGGCGACTGCCACGGCACTTGCCCGAAATGCGAGGCTGAAGTGCGCTATTTGGAACGCGAGTTGGAAAAAAGGCAACGGTTGGGCAAGGCGGCCATTTTTGCCGGAATGACCATTGGAACAGCCATCACCACAGCGGGTTGTGGCCCGTTGGTGTCGCCGCCAAATGGAATGATGGAGAATACAAGGGATACTATTGTTGCCGCTGATACGATTAGGAATGATAGTGCCGAGAAGCCTGTCTTGCTTGAAGGCGAGGTGATGGCGCCGGTGCCGGAGAGTTTGGAAGAAGAGGAATGGGATACAGAAGGGTTTGTTGAGCCAAACTTTGATGAGGCTGTTGAGGATGAAGACCGCCCAGGGGTTTATATGATTGTCGAACAAATGCCAGAGTTTCCTGGAGGTGATAAGAGCCTTTTTCAATTCATTGCCGACAATACTAAATATCCTGCCGATGCAAAAGAAAAGGGGATAAAAGGTCGAGTGTTTGTCAATTTCATCGTTGAACCAGACGGAAGTGTTTCCGATATTAGAGTATTGCGGGGAATTGGCGGTGGCTGTGATGAAGAAGCGGTCCGTATAGTGGAATCCATGCCTAAGTTTAAGCCAGGAATGCAAAATGGGGAAGCCGTAAGGGTTTCTTACACTGTTCCTGTCAATTTTAGGTTGGAAGACAAACAGGGTTGATTTCTCTTTCGTTTCGTAAAGAAAAAAGCCTTACCTTTGCAGCGGCAAATAGGGGCTGAGATTCCCCTGCGGGGAATGGAGTGGTGTGTAGTTGTTTATAAGCGGCGGCTTGAGGTTTTGACCTATTGGAAGACGCCCGATGCCGCCGCGGTATACAAAACGATCAAACTCCATTCTCGAAGAGAATCTCAATCTTGAATCTTGAATTTTAAATATTAAATCAAACAATAATGAAACAACTCATCGAATGCGTGCCGAATATCAGCGAAGGCCGCGACAAGAATATCATTGACCAAGTGACCGCTGAAATCGAGAAAGTGGAAGGCGTCAAGCTGCTGGACGTGGATCCTGGCATGACCACCAACCGCACTGTCATCACCTTCGTGGGTGAGCCCGAGCCTGTGTGCGAAGCCGCCTACCGCGTGGTGAAGAAAGCCGCCGAGCTCATCGACATGAGCCAGCACCACGGCGCCCACCCGCGCCAAGGTGCCACCGACGTGTGCCCCCTCATCCCCGTGAGCAACATCACGATGGAAGAGGTTGTCGAGTATGCCCACAAGTTAGGCAAGCGCCTCGGCGACGAGCTGAACATCCCGATCTACTGCTACGAAGAGGCTGCCTACATCAAGGAGCGCCGCAACCTCGCTTACTGCCGCACGGGTGAATACGAATCCCTGTCCTCGCGCCTCGGCACCGAGCAATGGAAACCCGACTTCGGCCCCAACGAATGGAACGAACACGTGGCCCACACGGGTGCCACCCAAGTGGGTGCCCGCGACTTCCTCGTGGCCATCAACTATAACCTCAACACCACCTCGACGCGCCGCGCCAATGCCATCGCTTTCGACGTGCGCGAAAAAGGTCGCCCGATGCGCGAAGGTGGCAAGGTGACCGGCAAGCCGATGAAGGACGAAAACGGCAAACCGATTATGATTCCCGGAACGCTGAAGGCCACCAAGGCCATCGGCTGGTTCATCGA
The DNA here is from genome assembly GCA_900317155.1 of uncultured Bacteroidales bacterium. GTDB lineage: Bacteria > Bacteroidota > Bacteroidia > Bacteroidales > F082 > Limimorpha. The sequence goes on along the minus strand of ONFO01000004.1, from coordinate 14,068 downwards.
GGACTACGGCATCGCCCAGGTGTCGATGAACATCACCAACATCAGTGTGTCGCCCGTCCATGTCTGCTTTGAGGAGGTATGTGCTAAGGCCGCTGCCCGTGGCGTGCGTGTCACTGGCTGCGAAATCGTCGGTCTGGTGCCTAAGAAGGTGCTGATGGACGCTGGTAGGTTCTACCTTGCCAAGCAACAGCGCAGCCTCGGTGTGAGCGAAGAGGAAATCATGAAGATCGCCATCAAGTCGATGGGCCTCGACGACTTGAAGCCTTTCGACCCGAAGGAAAAGGTCATCGAATACCTCATCGAAGACCACAGCCAGAAGAAACTCGTCGACATGACCTGCACGGGCTTTGCCAACGAGACTGCTAGCGAAAGTCCTGCTCCTGGTGGTGGCTCCATCTCTGCCTACATGGGTGCCCTTGGTGCCTCATTGGCCACGATGGTTGCCAACTTGTCGTCGCACAAGCCGGGTTGGGATGAACGTTGGGAAGAGTTCTCCGACTGGGCCGTCAAGGGTCAGGCCATCAAGGACGAGCTGCTTGAACTCGTTGATGAGGACACCAATGCCTTCAATAAGATCATGGAAGCTTTCGGTCTGCCCAAGAAGACCGACGAGGAAAAGGCTGCCCGCACACAGGCCATCCAGGATGCCACCAAGTATGCCACAGAGGTGCCTTTCCACACGATGAAGGCTGCTTTTAAGGCCTTCGAGGTCGTCCGCGCCATGGCTGAGACGGGCAATCCTAACTCCGTCACCGATGCCGGTGTGGGTGCTTTGTGCGCTCGTTCGGCCGTGATGGGTGCCCATTTGAACGTGAAAATCAACGCTGCATCACTCAAAGACGAGGCTTTCAAGGCCGAAATCTTGAAGGAAGCCGCCGAGATTGAAGCTGCTGCACTTGTGCAAGAAGCTGAAATTCTGCAAATTGTGAATAAGGTTATCCAAGGAGAATAAAATTTTGAGAAAACGGTTGCTGGTATTTGAAAAAGTTGTACTTTTGCAGCCAAATTTGAAAGGAGTATAAGCAATGTCAAAGAAACAGAAAGATGCACGCGTGAAAGTCATCCTCGAATGCACTGAGCACAAGGCTAGTGGCATGCCCGGCACTTCGAGATACTACACCATGAAAAACAAGAAGAACACTCCCGATCGTCTGGAGTTGATGAAGTATAACCCGATTCTCAAAAGAATGACCCTCCACAAGGAGATTAAATAATTAAGAGTTATGGCAAAGAAAGCTGTTGCTACACTTCGTAGCTTGGACAAGACCTATAGCAAGATCATCAGAATGAAGCGTTCTGAGAAGACCGGTGCCTACTATTTCGAGGAGACCGTCGTTCCCGCCGACAAGGTGCAGGAGTTCCTTGCTAAGAGATAATTTGCGTAAACCGCAGAACAACAGAGCTTTTCCATAATCTTTATGGGAGAGCTTTTTTGTGTTTGTATAATCGGACACGAGTCGGCCCTTCGACAAGCTCAGGGACCTCAACAATTTAACGATTAAACAATCAACAATTAAATAATGTATCATGGGCCTATTCTCATTCTTAACCCGTAAAAAAGAACAAAAAGAAGATCTCGACAAAGGACTTGAAAAGACCAAGACCAGCGTCTTCTCCCGCATCTCCAAAGCCATCATGGGCAAGTCGACCGTCGACGATGAGGTGCTCGACAACCTGGAGGAAATCCTCATCACGTCTGATGTGGGTGTGGAGACTACCTTAAAGATTATCGACCGCATCCAAGCCCGCGTGGCTCGCGACAAGTATCTCGGAACGAGCGAGTTGAACCGTATCCTGAAAGAGGAAATCATGGCTTTGCTCCAAGAGAACGAGTCGGGCGATGGCACCACCTTCGACATTCCTGCCGACAAGAAACCGTATGTCATCATGGTTGTCGGCGTGAACGGCGTGGGCAAGACTACCACCATCGGCAAGTTGGCGCACAACTTCAAGAAGGCGGGCAAGAAGGTCGTGCTCGGTGCTTCCGACACCTTCCGTGCCGCTGCCGTCAGTCAGTTGCAGATTTGGGCCGAGAGAGTAGGTGTGCCTTGCGTCCAACAAGGTCAGGGTGCCGACCCCGCTTCCGTGGCTTTCGACACAGTGAAGTCGGCTGTTGCCCAAGATGCTGATGTGGTCATCATCGACACGGCTGGCCGTCTGCACAACAAGGTCAACCTCATGCGCGAATTGACCAAGATCAAGACCGTCATGCAGAAGGTCATTCCTGATGCTCCGCATGAGATCCTGCTCGTGTTGGATGCCTCCACGGGCCAGAATGCTATCGAACAGGCCAAGCAGTTCACCGCTGCTACTGAAGTCAACGCCTTGGCTTTGACCAAGCTCGATGGTACAGCCAAGGGAGGCGTGGTCATCGGCATCTCCGACCAGTTCAAGATTCCGGTCAAATACATCGGCGTCGGCGAAGGCATCGACCATTTGCAGATCTTCGACAGGAAGGCGTTTGTGGATTCCTTGTTCGAATAGTGTAATTATCAAGAATTAGAGAATTTGAGATTTTTCCATTTCGGGTCTTCATTTTTGAATTTTCGTGGAATTGGAAAGAAAATCGCAAACGATTTTCAACTCTCGAATTCAATGCATCGAAGGTACAAGACTTCAGTTTGTAAATTCTCTAATTCTCAAATTCTTGATAGAAAAAAGACGTGTAATGCGAAAATCCTCCTTGAATATCGTGACCCTCGGTTGCTCCAAGAATAAAGTCGACTCGGAGCATCTGGCCGCTTTGCTGGAACACAAATATTTGATTCGTCACGATTCGGATAAGAAGTCGGATGTGGTCATCATCAACACTTGCGGCTTCATTGGCGATGCCCAGGAAGAGTCCATCGACACCATTCTTGAATATGCCGAGTTGCGCAAGCAAGGTAAAATAAAGAAACTGTATGTGACGGGCTGTCTCTCGCAAAGGTTCAAAAGAGATTTGCAAGCTGAAATCCACGAGGTGGATGCTTTCTACGGTGTGGAGAGCGTCAATCTCATCGCTGCCGACCTGCTGAAAGAGGAGGTGCAGACTGAATATTGCAGTCGCCGTGTGCTTTCCACCCCGAAACATTACGCATATCTAAAGATTTCCGAAGGTTGCAACCGTCGTTGCGCCTTCTGTGCCATCCCGCTCATTCGTGGCGGTCATGTCTCGGTGCCGATTGACAACCTCATCGAGGAGGCAAAAGGCCTGGCCAAGCAAGGCGTGAAGGAGCTCATCCTCATCGCCCAAGACTTGACCTATTACGGTCATGACATTGACGGCCAGTCGCACATCGTGGAACTGGTGAAGGCCCTTGCTGACATCGACGGCTTCGAGTGGATTCGTCTGCATTACGGATATCCGCTCGGTTTCCCCGACGAGTTGCTGGATTTGATGCGTGAGAATCCCAAGATTTGCCATTACATCGACTTGCCTTTGCAGCACATCAGCACCCATATATTAAAGGATATGCGCCGTGGCGTGGACCGCGAGCAGACGATAGGTTTCGTGGAGAACGTCCGAAAGCATGTGCCCGACATCGCCTTCCGCACCACCTTCATCGTGGGTTTCCCTGGTGAGACCGAGGAGGACTTTGAGGAACTTTGCCAGTTCGTTAAGGACATGCGTTTCGAGAGGGCAGGGGTGTTCGCTTTCTCGCCCGAGGAAGGCACGGCGGCCTATGAGATGCAAGACGATGTCCCCGATGAGGTGAAGCAAGAACGCGTCGACAAACTCATGGACATCCAGCAGAACATTTCCTTGGAAATCAACGGCCAGCGGGTGGGCAAGACCGAAAAAGTGCTCATCGACCGTCTCGAAGGTGACTATTACATCGGCCGAACGCAGTATGACTCTCCAGAAGTCGACGACGAGATTCTTATTTCTGCCGAAAAAGAGCTGCAAATCGGCCATTTCTACCAAGTCAAAATCACACAGGCAGACTATTTCGACTGTTACGCTGAAGTCGTAAATTGAAGAATGTATGGCTGAGCACAACGACTTTGGGAAACTCGGCGAGGAACTTGCGGTCAACTACTTGATAGGGAAGGGCTACGAGATTTTGGAACGCAACTGGCGCAACCAGCATAAGGAGATTGACATCATTGCGAAAGATGGCAAGGATCTGATCGTCGTTGAGGTGAAGGCACGCCAAACGGATGAATATGGCGGACCTGATGAAGCCGTCAACCAACAGAAGCGAAGTCGGTTGGTAGAGGCGGCCAATGCCTATCTTTTCAAAAACGATCTCGATATGAGCACGCGTTTCGACATTGTTTCCATTATTTTCAAAGATGGTGAGCCAGTGATTGAGCATATTGAGGACGCGTTTTTGCCCTAAGCAGCCATGTCAAGCCAACATCGGTTTGTGTGAAGAAGGGCATCTATGGCGGCATCTTTCAGTGTATTAACCATGTTGATTATTTTGTTGACAAAAAAAACGCGGAAATAATAATTATTTCCTGGCCTGTTTTGTAAAAATTCTGTATTTTTGCAAAACAAATTTTTAAAAGATTTCTCATGAAACAAAAAACCAAACAACCACTATTTTATGACTACGAGGGTCTTCCACCAGATCCCATCAGTGTTCCTTGTGGTGGTGCGAAATCGTCATCGCAAGGAACGAAACTCATCACCTTGGGTACGTTAACGCTAAGTCAGATTGAAGAGGCGATCACTAGCGTTGTAGGGCATGCCTTTCAGATAAAAGGTATGGTGACTACCCACACCCGTCCTTGTCTTTTTGACTGTGGCAGCTTATCCCATCATTACAGCTATTTGCCCGACATTAAGGTGGCGCGCGACGACACCTGGGAGCATTTTGGCCGCGCTTATTACAGCAGTTGCGACTACCAATTCACAGGGTTCTCTTTCACCTTGTATTCTGTTGACGAGCTGAGGCGACAAATCGAGGAATGGGAACGGTACTATGAGCAGAACCTTACACTTTTGGTGCCGCCATGCCTTTCGGAGGAGGTGCATGCCCCCCTGTTCTTGGATAATTTTTTTGCCGAGAGGACATGGGCTGAGGAACTGTGTGACTGGATGGATGACTTTAAGACCAGATTCGGTTATACGAAGTATTCATGGGAGGCAGACGGACATTCCTGCCGTCCCTATCACGATAGAATCCTCTATTTACATCGTCTTGTCAAGCCAAGCCTCTGCGGGCGTATACCGCAGGCAAGGACGGCATCGCGACTCCGTTGCCGTTCGTCCTTGATGGCATCATGCCATCGGGACACAGGCGATGACCTTCTGGGTCATTGACGGGAAGCATTTCAAAGCAAATCAGCGCATTATATATTGTTCGCTATCACCTTTACCCCTCGCTGAGGGGTCGGAAATGATAACGAATGATTTCCGAGTACTCGCTGAGGGGTCGAAAAAGGTAGTGAACCATTTTAAAAGTCCAAAAAGTGGACAATTTGTCATGTTTCATCGTTTTTCACCACTCGCTGAGGGGTCGGGGTTAGAAGTGAGACAAAAAAAAGCGCTGAAAATCGGACAAAAAGTCATGCGCGATGATTTTTACCCCCTCGCTGATGGGTGAAAGGTCGTTGCGAAGGATTTCTGAGTACTCGTCGAGGGGTTGGAAAAGGTAGTGAACGTTTTTTTGGGTACTCGCCGAGGGGTCGGGTGTCATTGCAAACGATTTTTGTCCCATTGCTTTGAAGTGTTTCTTGTCGGGGAGACAAGATGATGCGTCCCTTCGCTGGCAGGGTTCGTGCCATGCGAAAACAACCAAGACTTCGGTCAAGGGTATTGTACATTATTATTGTTTCATTTTTGAAAAATTAGATTTTACAATGAAGGTATTTTTAAACATCGGAGTTAGTTCCGAAAACATGCAAGCAATTCTCAAGGAGATTTGCAACCACTTCCAAGGCAAACGCGCCGACGACTATCTGGATATGTTGGTGCAGGGAGTGGAAAAGGCCAACCAAGCGCTTTTCGAGGTGCTATACGTCAACTCGGCAAAGCGTTGTGTCCAACAGGAAGCCCGACGGCTCAACGAGCACATTGCGGCGGCTCAGAGTTACATCGACTCGTTCCGCCACGATGCCGACGAGGAGGTGAAGGCCAGCTCGAAGGCGCTCAAGCGACAGTTTGGGAGCTATGGCAAGCCATTGGTTCAGATGCGATTGCTTACTCGCATCACGGCGGTGGGAGCCATGCTTCGCGACTTGAGCAAACCTGAGCTGAAGGCCCATGTGGACCGGTTGCCAGGCCTGGACGAGCGCATCAATGGCATCCGCAAGGCGTTTGATATCCTCTCGGCCAAGAAGCTTGAGGTGGACGAAGCCAACAGTGCAGCCCAGAATGCCCAGCTTCTGCTTCCCTTGAAGCGTGAGGCGGTGGCCCAATTGAGCCGGCTGTTGTCGTATCTTGAGGTGATGGCTGAGAAGGAACCTGCGGTTTACGGTGAGCATTTCGTCTTTGTGTCGAAGGTCATCTCGGACCTCAAAAGCTCGAATCGAAGAAAGACGGCCAAGCCCGCCGAAACGCCAGCCATGCCTGCAACCGCATGAAGCGTTGACCGGCAGTAAGGTGATTATCGTGCAGTAAGGTAAGCGTTGCCTTGCTGCTACCTCCCCATGAGCTTTAGTGCTTGTGGGGAGGAATTTTTTTTATAAATGAAATGAAAAAAGTAGCAGTAAAATGAGATTAATTCAAATTTAATATCTATTTTTGCAGGAAAATTACAAATATAGCTATTAAAATGATACTTGAGATTCGTTTAGAGAACTTTTTTTCGATTGATGAAGAGGTGGTGTTGGATATGCGAGCTGCGAATATCCAGTCGAAGAAGGCCAAGGATTTGGAGGGCAACACCTTCGTCTGCAATGGTGAACGCCTGCTGAAAACCGTTGCCATCTATGGAGCCAACGCCTCTGGGAAAAGCAATGTCATCAAGGCCATTCGTGCCTGTGTGCAGATGATTTTCGAGTCGCACAACTACAACGAGAACACGGTTTTTGGCTTTATGCCTTTTAAGTTTGGAGGGGTTGGAAAGCCTAGCCGTTTCCTTATCCGCTTCCTGTTGGACGGCATCGAATATGAGTATTCGTTTTCGATGACGAAACTGGAAATCATCACTGAGGAGCTGTATTACTATCCGCATGGTCGTCGCTCGTTGGTGTTTGCCCGTGATGAAAGGAAAGGACCCGAAAAGAAAGACATCTACGAATTCCGTTCAGCCATCTCAAGGCCGATGGATGTGGCCACCAACACTTCCAAGAAAACGCTGTTTGTCTCTCGTGCCAGCCAGATGGACAGGAAAATCGCGAAAGAAGTGTTCCAGTATTTTATGGAGCGTTTCATTTTGAATTATTTCGGCTACAATTCGTATTCCATAGATACTTTGCTTCACCAAAACAAGGATTCTTTGTTGAAAGTGCTGAATGTTGCCGATAGCGACATCATTGATATCCAGTCGCAGCGCGAGCTGAAGCCCTTGACCATGGCCACCTACGATTTGCAGAACAACCAGATTGTTTCGCGTGACGAGGTTCAGAAAATGCAGTTGAAAATCACCACGTTCCATAAAAACAATCCAGAGATTCCGTTTGACTTTGCGACGGAAGAATCACAGGGAACGCAGGCCTTGTTTTACATGATGCTGACCATCATGAACATCATCAAGGAGAACAAGGTGCTTTTGATTGACGAGATTGACACCAGCCTGCACAACAAGTTGGTGGAGTATATCATCAGGCTGTTCCATCAGAGCGATTCGGCGCAGCTGATCTACACGACCCACAACACCTATTTGCTTGACACCGACAAGTTGCGCAAGGACCAGGTCTATTTTGTGAACAAGCGACAGGATGGCTCATCCGAACTCTATTCCTTGTTCGATTTCAAGGACTTCCGCGAGAACATGGACTTGGAGAAAGCCTACATGCAGGGGCGGTTTGATGGTGTTCCTTATATTGATTGAGGCGATGGAGAGAGGATGGACTGTCCAGATACAGAAATAGTGATTAATCAAATGCCTCCCCATGAGCTTTAGGGCTTGTGGGGAGGAATTTTTTTATTGCGACAGTATTAGTTTTCGGTGAAAATCGGAAAAAGTTTGTACTTTTGTAGATTATTTATGCAAAATAGGTAGTTATGGCGTTGGAAAAACAAATAGAAGACCAGTTTATCCGATATTTGAGCGAGAATCTGAAATATGTTTATCGCCCAGACATTAAAAATCGCGATTCGTTAGAGCAGAATTTCAGGGAAAAGTTTCAAACTTTGAATCGTTGCCATTTGACTGACAACGAGTTTGCACGTCTGTTGGAGGAAATCACTGATTCGGATGTGTTCAACGCATCGAAGCGGTTGCGCGAACGCAATACTTTTATGCGCGAGGACGGCACGCCGCTTCAGTATTCATTGGTGAACATAAAAGACTGGTGCAAAAACGATTACGAAGTTATCAATCAGTTTCGCATCAATACGCGGAACAGCTTCCAGCGTTATGATGTTATTCTGCTCATCAATGGCTTACCTGTCGTGCAGATTGAATTGAAGACCTTGGATGTCAGTCCTCGACGAGCCATGCAGCAGATTGTCGATTACAAGAACGATGTCGGCAATGGCTATACTAATTCGTTGCTGTGCTTCATGCAGATGTTCATTGTCAGCAATCAGCACAATACCTATTATTTTGCCAATAACAACAAGGAGCATTTCAACTTCAATGCGGAAGAGAAATATTTGCCTGTTTATCAGTGGGCTGATGAGAAAAACAATAAGATAACGGGGTTGGAGGCCTTCTCGGATGTTTTCCTGCAAAAGTGTCGTTTGGGTGAGATGATCAGCCGCTATATGGTCTTGGTAGCCTGCGAAAGGAAGATGCTGATGATGCGCCCTTATCAGATTTATGCGGTGAAAGCGATTGTCAGTTGCATCAATGAGAACCGAGGTAATGGCTATATCTGGCACACCACGGGTAGCGGCAAGACGCTGACTTCATTTAAGGCTTCAACGCTTTTGAAAGACAATCCTGATGTGGAGAAATGCCTGTTTGTGGTGGACCGCAAGGACCTCGACAAGCAAACCCGCGAGGAATTCAACAAATTCCAAGATGGTTGTGTGGAGGAAAACACCAACACGGATGCACTTGTACGCCGAATGCTTTCCGAGGATTATGCCGACAAAATCATTGTCACCACCATTCAAAAATTGGGTATCGCCCTCGACCCGAAAAACCGTCGCAATTATCAAGAGCGTTTGATGCCGTTGAGAGATAAACGCATCGTCTTTATTTTTGACGAATGTCACCGCTCGCAATTTGGCGACAACCACAAGGCCATCGAGGAGTTCTTCCCAAATGCACAATTGTTTGGTTTTACGGGGACGCCTATTTTTGAAGCGAATGCCACCTACACCCAAATCACTGGCGAGGAAGCGCAATATATGACAACCAAGGATGTGTTTGAGAAAGAACTTCACGCCTACACAATTACCAATGCCATTGACGATCGCAATGTGCTGCGTTTCCACGTGGATTATTTCAAGCCTGATAAAGCGGACATGGTGGGCGATACGGTGAAGAAATCCGCCATCGTGAAGGCGATTTTGGCGAAACACCGCGCCGCCACCAACGAAGGACGCTTCAACGCTTTGTTTGCCACAGGCTCCATCAACGAGGCCATTGAATATTACCATTTGTTCAAGGAGATGCAAGCCCAAAAGATGGAATTGGACAGCGAGTACGAGCCGCTGAACATTGCTTGCGTGTTTTCGCCGCCCGCAGAAGGCAACCGCGACATCCAGCAGATTCAAGAGGACTTGCCACAGGAGCAGAAAGACAACGAGCAGGAACCCGACCAGAAAAAGGCCGCGTTGATGACCATCATTGCCGATTACAACAAGCAATTCGGCACTAACCATTCTGTGAATGAGTTTGATGCCTATTATCAGGATGTGCAGCAACGCATCAAGAACCAGCAATATAGCAACAAGGATTTCGCTCACGAGAACAAGATAGACATCACGATTGTGGTGGATATGCTGCTGACAGGCTTTGATTCCAAATATCTGAACACGTTGTATGTCGATAAGAATCTGAAATACCATGGCTTGGTACAAGCATTTTCGCGCACTAACCGTATCTTGAACGACAGCAAGCCCTACGGTAACATTCTTGATTTCCGCAGCCAGCAGGAAGCCGTGGATGCTGCTATTGCTCTGTTCTCGGGCGAGAAGAAGGAGGAAGCACGCCAGATTTGGCTGGTTGAACCTGCATCGGCCATCAAGAAGAAGTATTACGAGGCGGTGAACAGTTTGCGCGACTTTATGACGCTTCACGATTTGGACTTCAAGGCAGAGGAAGTTCCCAACCTGAAAGGCGATGCAGCCAAGGCCGATTTCATCAACCGCTTTAAGGAGGTGCAGCGGCTTAAGACCCAACTCGACCAATATACCGACCTTGTGGAAGTTGAAGATGAAAACGACCCAACTTGTGCAGCAGAGCAACAACCTCAATATGGTTTCACGGAAGACGATTTACGTGCTTTCCGTGGTGCCTATCTCGACCTCGCCCGTGAATTGAAGACCCGACGCGAGAAGACTTCCGCAATGGTCCCGGATGAAGTGGAAGACCTTGATTTTGAGTTTGTCTTGTTTGCTTCCGCCTTGATTGACTACGATTATATCATGGAGTTGATTTCGCGGTATATGGGACAGCCTGCCAAGTGGAAAATGACCAAAGAGGAGTTGGTCAACTTGATTCGATCGAGTGCCAACTTGCTTGACGACCGTGAGGACATTATTGCCTATATTGACAGCCTCGATGGTGTGAATGGTAAAACTGAAGATGAAATCAGGAACGGCTACGAGGATTTCAAAACGGAGAAATACGCCAAGGAACTGAAAGCCATTGCCGAAAAGCATGGTTTGAGTGTAGCCTCGTTGCAGACTTTCGTGAACGACATTGTAGATCGCAAGATTTTCAATGGCGAGAAATTGAACGACTTGCTTGAGCCTTTGGAATTGGGCTGGCGTGACCGCACCCGCAAGGAAACCGAATTGATGAACGACCTCGTCCCGTTGCTGAAACGCCTTGTGCCAGGACAAGAGATTTCGGGATTGAAGGCGTATGAGGAATAGAAAAAGATAAAAACATAATAGAATGAGAGTAAACACAAAACAAGCGGTTAAATTGTTCTTCCAAAATCCTTCTTTAGAACAGGTGTTTAAGGAGGCTATTGCCAATTCTTTGGACGCAAATGCCACTGAAATCAAAGTTAAGGTTTACATTGATTCATTTGAGAAACAAGAAACCTTGCAGATTGAAATTGTTGACAATGGAGAAGGTTTTACGGATACGCGTTACGATAAGTTTTGTGAGTTGTTGAAGGTTGAAGAAGATACTCACAAAGGTGTTGGCCGATTGGTTTATCTAAGTTATTTCGACAAAATCGAAGTCTCTAGCTATTTTGAAGGGAAGCATCGTACTTTTACTTTTAACGATGAATTTGACAAGGAAAAAACCGATATGCAGTTGTCGGAAGATGTTGAAGGTAAGCAAGAGACCAAACTGACTTTCAAGGATTGCTCACTACAAAGATTAAGTAGCAATTCAGTTATTACTCCTGATTATTTGCATCGACAAATATTGTTAGAGTTTTATCCAAGGCTTTATTTGCTTAAAAAAGAAGGAAAAGACTTCAAAATATCATTCAAGATAGAGATTCCTCATAAGAATAAAAAACACTTTGTTGGAGCCTATGAACGAGAAATCTCAAAAACAGATATTCCTGATATGACGACAACAGAACTCAACACTGATGTTGTCGAAATGTTTGAAAAAACGAACCTTGATTATGCTGTTCGTAAAAATGATGTGCCATCTGAAACATTCTTGATGACTGCATTATGCGTGGATAACAGGACGCAGGTTTTGGATGATATAATCTCACTGGAAAATCTGCCAAAAACTGGTTATACGATTGTTTTTATTTTGCGTTCGACCTTCTTTAATGGCAAAGTTGATGCGGCAAGGCAAACCCTTACGATAAAAGAGGCGGATTTAAAAACTATCAAGGGCTTGTTTAGAGAAAAAGTTGCTGAGATTATTGAAAAAGAAATACCGACCATAAAAGAGCAAAACCAAAAAACAAGAGAATCTTTGAATAAAACATATCCCCATTTGTTGGGTTATTTCGACAAAAATGAGGTAGGAATAATTGAACGTTCAAAATCTATCGAAGAAGCGCAAAAGCGCTTTATGCGAGACCAGAAGGATATATTGGAAGCACAATCATTGGAGGGCGATAGTTATGATAAGGCATTGGATGTGTCTTCACGGACTTTAGCCCAATACATTTTATATAGGGAAAAGATAATCCAAAAAGTTGAGGCTATAACAAAAGACAATCCCGAAGCAGACATTCATAACATTATTCTTCCACAAAAGAATGTGTTCAAAGAAGGTGATTTAGATTGTATTTATAACAATAATCTTTGGCTGCTTGATAACAAGTATATGACATACACTACTGCGATGTCAGATAAGACAATGAAGCAGGTCGTTGAAGAGATTACGCAAACTTCAGCGGAAACCGACAATGACCGGCCCGATATAGTAGTGATGTTTTCAAATGACCCTCAGAACTCTCAAGACAAGTCGGTTGATGTTGTTGTTATTGAACTTAAGAAAAGAGGAATTAAACTTGCAAAAACGGAAGAAGCCATCAGCCAACTGAAGCAGCGTGCTATTAAGCTGTTAAAATATTATCCAAACAAGATACAACGGATGTGGTTTTATGCCATCGTTGAATTCAATGATGAGTTCAAGTTGTCGCTAATCAATGATGAATATACGCCATTGTTTTCCAAGGATAGTCTGTACTATAAAGAGAATAAGCTTCAACTATCTCTTGATGACCCGACTAAATATCCAATCGGAACGTATGTGCTTTCCATTGATGCATTTATTAAGGACGCGAAAGCCAATAACGAAGTGTTTTTAAACATTCTCAAAGATGGATTTAATCGGGAGGGCAAGTAATATGGAAATTCTACAAAAACATATTCCACAACTCCGATTCCCTGACTTCCTCAATGACGGGGAATGGGAAGTGAAACGTTTGGGAGAGATTGCGAAAGTCGTTGATGAAAAATGCAATATTGGCAAGTTAAATATAGAGACATATATCAGCACAGAAAATATGTTGCAGAACCTTGAAGGTGTTAAAAAGGCAACTAAATTGCCAGATACAGGTTCTTTTACTCGTTTTCAAAAAGGAGATATTTTGTTCTCAAATATTAGACCGTATTTGAAGAAAGTTTGGCAGGCTGAATTTGATGGAGCGGCATCAAACGATGTGATTGTTTTTCGAGCATTAAGTGGTTTTGATTTTCATTTTGTGTCGCAGATTATTAAAAGTGATAGTTTTATTGCTCACACTATGGCAGGGGCAAAAGGTGTAAAAATGCCGCGTGGAGATAAAAATATGATGATGGATTATCTTGTTTGCATCCCATCTCTCGCCGAGCAGCGTCGCATAGCGGCCTGCCTGTCTGCGTTAGATGAAATGCTTTCTGCCACCAACGGAAAACTCGAACGACTGAAAACATACAAGAAAGGACTAATGCAGAAACTATTCCCCGCAAAAGGTAAAAAACTGCCCGAACTGCGTTTCAAGGAATTTGAGAAGGATGGGGAATGGCAGGAGAAAAGTTTGGGAGAGATTGGAACTTTTGTCAGAGGATTATCTTATAACAAAATGGAAGTTACTAATAACCATACTTTTACGTTGGTTATTCGTTCAAATAATATCATTCAGGATGGTTTCGTTGATTGCAGGAATGGACTACAATTTGTAACTAAAGCCCCAACTGCTGACCAAGTTCTTCAAATGGATGATATTGTAATTTGTTTAGCTAATGGAAGTAGTGAGTTAGTCGGAAAAACAGCCATTTTTGATGGAGCTTATGCAGGGATTGCCACGGTAGGAGCTTTTTGTGGGATATACAGAAGTGTATGTCATTTCCTGATTTAGGTTGACTGTTTTATGTCGTTAATCGCTGGTTGGAGTTGACCTTGTTGGTTATTAATACTGATATTGGTTGACTGTTCTT
>ONFO01000063.1 GCA_900317155.1 uncultured Bacteroidales bacterium | reverse complement strand
CCTCTATCTGCTTGGCCTTTCCGATGCCGACGTTTCGGCCTTGATGCAGCGTGCCTACAACACCGTCAACGAGCGCAACAGCAAGCTGAGGAGGGTTTTTGGCAGCGAAAATGCCCTTCCCATCACCTTGCAGGCCATCGCCAACGAGTCTGCATCCATTTGATTGGCAAGACGTTAATCAAAAACCCGAACAAATCCGAACATAGTTTTTCTTGACAAAGTATTAGGGGCATACTATTTTTGCATCGTCTTTAATTCGTAAAACGATGAAAAAACATCGAATATCAGCATTTTCAATGCGAAACACTTGCGCGGTAACATATAATACTATTGTTTGCCGACAAAACCAGCTTGTGATGAGAAACCGAGCTACATATTACGGGGATTGCAAATCCCCATACTCGGCACCAGCGGATTGCAAATCCGCTGGGACGGCGGCGAATTTACTGTCATTTTGCAAGAATGCCCAAACTAATTATTAACAATAAAACGACAGACAAGCTATGAAAAAGGTATTTATTATGGCTGTTTTTATAACAGTGACAATGCACCTGAACGCCCAACAAGGCGAAATCATCTACACGGATTTTGATCCTGATTTGGCGTTGCATGTTGGAAGCTATCCGAGAGATACTATTTGGGTAGATTTTGACAATGATAACATGTCAGACATCTTTATATATTATTGGTTTAGTAGTCCTTCTGTTGGAGTGCAAATAGTCTGTTGCAATCAAACCGTGAAGATATGTCGGGCAGAAGAGGATTGTGACATCTCGCTCCTTGAGGACTGGAAGCCAAACGAGTTTTATCCACACCTTCAGGAAAACTATGCGATCAGAATTGAAAAGGAGGGAATGCCTTATTACGGATGGTTTAGAACCTATACCGTTTTCGAACCTTTTGTTGTAAACGATTTCTGTTTTGACAAATATGCTTTTTGCACCATTCCGAACTATCCTCTGCTATGGGGACAAACTAGCCTTATTGGCGTAGAGGAAAATAGAGTACCCAACCCTTTTGCCACCCTCTTCCCCAACCCCGCCCAAGACCGGCTCCACCTGCAGTACTCGCCCGACGTGAAGCCCGCCAAAGTCGAGCTCTACGACCTGCAAGGGCACTTGGTGCGCACGCAAAGTGAGGGCATAGAAAGCATCAACCTGCAAGGCCTCGCACCAGGGCAATACCTGATGAAGGTCACCTTGGAGGATGGGAAGACTTATTCGGACAAGGTGGTGAAAGAATAGACACTTAGAATAGACACTTGCGTGGAAAAAAACCGAACGGCCTGCAAATCTACATCCCCAACACGGGCGACTACATCGTCACCTTCACCCTTCCTAACGGGGACGAGTATTACGGTGAGTTTACGGTGACGAATTAATTCAAAATCATCAATTTAATTAATTGACAACAAATTTAAATTTCATGAAGAAACAACTGTTATCAATCCTGGTATCCTTGCTGCTGGCTGGAACTTCCTTCAGCCAGCAGGAGGGATTTTTCAACGTCTATGAGGACCAGGACAAGTCTTGGCTTGTTGCAGCCGCCATCGAAGCCCATGATGGAGGGTTTATCTTTTCGCAATACGATGAACACCACGACAGCAAAGGCGAGCTCGTGAAGCTCTCAAGGGAAGGGAACCTGGTCAAACGGGTTGTGGTAGACCTCTTCCCGTCGTCTTCTTACAATTATTCGTTTGTAAAGAGCATCTACAACGACCCCCAGAATCCGGATCTGTACTTGGCGTTCGGCCAGAACATGGATGTACCCAACAAGTTCACCAGGCCGTTTGTTATACGTTTCGACGATGAGCTCGACATCACCTATGCAAAAGAGGTGGAGTTGCCCGAGCAATATAGGGCTTTGGAGTCCGCTTCCTGCCAAATGACACGCGACGGCAAGTTCCTCGTCGTTTACGACATTAGGTTTGAGCAAAGGCGCCTTTATATGCTCATTTCGCCCGACGGCGAGGTGGAAAAACTTTCAGAGTGCCATCAAGATGTGGGCTTGGTTCTGGGCAATCTGTTTGAGCATCCCCAAGGAGGGCGATACGGTCACTACAGGGAATCTTTCTTTCAGCCGCCCAGCCCCTTGGTAAGAACCAGGCTTTTTACGTTGGACGAGAATTTCGATACCATATCTTACAAAGAGTTCACCAACATTGTTGTTGACACGTTGGACTATGTTGACCCCACGAACTATACTGTCCAAACCTTTGCGATATCCAACCATTGCCCCTCGCTAAAACTATTGGACGACACCACCTTGCTCATTTACGAATGTAACCGAGAAAACAAATCCTCTACAAATGGCTCAAGCCAACACGAGTATTCAACCGTATTGTTCAAGACCGACCTGGAAGGCAACATGCTGGATTACCACATTATTGGCAGTTGGAACGACCATTACGATTTGCCTGCCGGACTTAATTCATTCGATTTCGCCAAGAACACCTTTTCTCCCGAGAAGCTGTTATACACTTGCAACATGGAGCTGTCCGATGAGAATCACTATTATTATTACAACGAGCCTAACCCTATTGTCGTGACCAAGATGGACGAAAGCTTCGATGTGGTCTGGCAGAGGTATTACTCCATCCCGTCATATCCTTTACGGGCACACTATATACTGGCCACCAGTGATGGCGGTTGTCTTGTCTTGGGCAGCGGTCACAAAAACGACCATTACGATGCGTTCGCC
>ONFO01000040.1 GCA_900317155.1 uncultured Bacteroidales bacterium | reverse complement strand
GATGGCGCATCCGTCTGTCGTGGAAAGCGTGTCTTTCGAAAACGGAAGGAAAGTGATACGTTTTGCTCTTCCTTATCTTCCGTGGCATGATGCTTTGACCTTCCGTGAGGGCATTTTCCCGAACAATTTCCCTATAGGATATTTGGATTACTATGATTGTGAGAATAATTTGCTGTGCGAATACAAAGACGGTGAGCACGTCTTTGAGAACCCGGAATACAACATCTGCTATATTGATGAGACATCGGTTCAAGAGCAAGACCTTCAGCACGTTTCGCTATACCCCAATCCTGCTAAAGAGACAGTGCTGATTGAAGGTGCTAAGGTTGCCGAAGTGCAGGTCTACAACGCCCTCGGGCAGTTGGTGAAGACCGTGCAAGGCACGAATGAAATTCCCGTTGCAGACTTGCCACAGGGTGTTTATTTGGTGCGGATTAGAGATGGAGAAGGAAGAATCTTTATGGAGAAGGTGATGGTGAGGTAGTGGTTTTTTCGTGCTAACGTTATGCGTGCTGACGTGCTTACGATGGACTCCCCCGCCGCTTTGCGGCACCCCCTCTCAGAGGGGGAAACCTGCCAGACGCAAGAGATGAGACTTATAGGACAAATAAGACTAATATCAATATGAAAGCAACAAGAATTACAACCTTGCTTGCGGTGCTGCTGATGGCGGGAATCGGGATGGCTCATGGTCAGAATATGACCGAAATCCATTATTACAGCGAGGTTTTCCACGGGCCTAACATGGTATGCCAAGCCAAAGACGGTAACATCATTGTGGAATGTAGCATTACGCAGGGCAACGAAGCGATAGGTTCCAAATTGATGAAGTTTGACAGGCAGGGCAATTGCTTGGATTCACTGTATGTTGACGATGAAGCCAAGGTGAAATCGTATGTCTTTGCAAATCCATTGGGCGAAGGTGATGTGTTGGCTACTTTAAGGTGTTCCGATAACAATGTGTCGGTCAGGATTCAGCATTTGGATGAACAACTGACCATTACCGAACAGACCGATGTTCTGCTGCCTTTGCAATGGTCTGGATTGTATGCCGAGCGTTTCTTTGTTGATGGTAACCATCACCTTATCATTGCAATCAACGACTCTCAACGTCAGAATTACCGATTGGCACGCGTCAGTTTGGATGGCGAGCTGTTGGATTGTGTTGAGGCTTCACGGTTCAAACAGCTTAGGGTTACTTTTGCAGGGACTCCTTTCTTCCAATACTCAGAGTCGCCGCTCGAATACGGTTTTGTGGCGATGCCCACCCAAGGAAACAACACTTCGCCGCATCTCTTCATCCTTGATTCTTCGTTCAATGTGACCGTTGAGGAATCTATCGCTACCATCAACGGGGCGAATGTCAATTACAGCAACATGCAGGCCGTTGCACGGCTTAACGATGACGAATGGCTGTATTCGTGCCGGATGGGCTTGCAGAGCGACGGCGAGTTTTGGAACCAGTTGACCAAGTTCGACAACCAAATGCAATACCAAGCTGACTTCCAAGTGCATAACGAAGGAACCCAAGGCAACACCACTTGTTATCCCATTCCCGAAGGCAGTGTAAAAGTAACGGGAAACGGCACCATTTATCATGTTTGCATGGATTATCTCATGCTATTTCCAGGATACTTGAACATCACTTACCTTAATTCAGACCTATCGATGCGATGGCAACGCCGCTATCCCGAGGAGCCAGGATTCCCCTTTGGGACAAACATGTGTGTTCTTGATGACGGTACAGCGGTGGTATGTGGTTATTCAACTGATAACAATGTTTACGATATGTTTTTGCTTCTATTTGAAAATGAAGGGGAAAGCATAGCGGAAACAGAGCCATTGAGAAGACAAGTGGAGGCCTATCCTAATCCTGGCGGCAACACGTTTAACATCCGCACGGGATTGCGGGATGCTTGGGTGGAGGTGTATGATTTGAATGGGAGGCTGGTTCATAGACAGGATATTACGGAGAATGTCACCGCCATCAATACGACGGATTGGAGTGAGGGGACTTATGTTTGGAAGGTGTATGCTTCTGGTGGCGGCCCTTCGACCCTTCGAGGGGCCTCAGGGGCCACAGGCTCAGGAACCTTGGCGGAAACAGGGAAATGGGTGAAGGAATAAATATTGGGCTAGATATCCTTTCATTTATGCACAAACGGCACCTCACACATGTTGAGGATTTCCATGACAAAAGCCCGCTCTCGGGCTCCGAAGTGGTCGTCGGAACGTGAAAGCTGAGTCATCATGCGCGAAAAGGAGTGTTTTTTCTCCTTCGTCATGCGTTTCAACGTTTCGTAAGCACGTTTCTGCAACTCGTTCTTCGGAATAGGGACAAAGCCTACCGCATCAAACTCCAATTCCTTCATACAAGCTTCCAAGCATTCCTTTTCTGACTTGTGGCTTTGATAATCTGCGTCAGCCAGATTGTACAACACACTGGCAATGGCAATTTGTTCCTCTTTGGAAAATTTATCCTCCATAATGACAAAATTTTTTGCAAAGAAACGATTTTTTATAATTTTGCGGCAACAATCAATATAAAAAAAACGGTAGACATGAAGAAACTATCTTTACTTTTCTTGGCTTTGGCCTCCTTGGTAACGCTGAAAGCCCAATGGGTCGACGACCCCGTCAGCAACACGAGCATTGCCAATTGTAACAAAAATGCCGCAGAGGTGTATGTTTCAACCGATGTTTCGACGGGTGACTCATACGTGCAATGGCATTACCAAGGCGAAAACGGTTGGTCGCCATGGTTGCAACGGCTTGATTTCAACGGTGTACCACAATGGCAAGCCGACGGCATTCATGTCACCACGCCCGACTTTGCCACCTGGTCGCCAGGCTATTCCATGACCGCTGTCAATGGTGGTGTGGTAACGGTGTTCCGTACCCTCGGTCCCCATCACTGGGCGGTCAAGATCAACGCCGATGGCACCTTCCCTTGGGGTGAGCATGGAATCATGCTCTTCGATGGTGAAGGCGGAGGTCGCTCAGAGGTGTTGTCGACCTATTACTATGACCACGACGACGGTATTTGGGCCTTGGGCACCGACATGGACAGCACTTTCCTGCAATATGTCGATGCTGACGGCACACTGCGCCCCAAGACCACCATCAAAGACCCTGCAAAAAAATGCTCAAATGGCATATTGATACCTGCTGAAGACGGCGTCTTTGTGGTGTATGCCAAGCAGACCCTCCAAGGCTATACCAATTACAACAAGGAAATCCATGTTGCAGGATACAACAAAAACGGCGAACAGATTTTCCCCGAGACGCTTTTGTTTGGACAACACACCATTGGTGCCAGCTACGTGCATTATGCCACTCCCGACAATAAAGGAGGCGGCTATGTCTACCAATTCCACAATGCCATAGGTGGCGTGTATAACACCTACGTCACGCATTTCGATGAGAACGGCGCACCCACCATCACCGATCCCAACGGCATCGCCGTGCATAGTCCCGACTACAGCAACTATTACACCAATGCCTACGCCACCGTCGATCCCAAGAGCAATGACATCATTATCGCCTATCTCCAAAAGGATGCCGCCTCTCAATCACAACATCGGATCTATGTCAACCGTATCACGGAATCAGGCGAAAAGCCTTGGGGCGACGGCATTCTTGTGGCAGACTACACAGGTCTTTCCTATTCCGACGTCCACGTGGATGCCATCGATGCTGTAGATGGTTTCGTCGTGACCTATGGCACCGGTCAAGGCAGAATTGAAGCCGTGGGCTACGACCCCGATGGAAACCTGCTGTGGAGCACCACGATGAGTTCGACCGGCTACAATAAAACCATAAGCGAAAACACACCAGGATTTCATAATGGGCAAAACATCGTGGCTTGGGTCAACAGTGACGACGGAAGCGTCTATGGACAGAACATCGGCTGGGACGGTGCCTTGGGTGAGGTCAGTCCTCCGCCAACACCTCCTATACCTTGCTGCTACGAACCTGAAAACTTCGAAGGCAACTACCTTTACAATGAAGAGACGGCTTCATACGGCGCTATGCTCACCTGGGAGGCTCCCGCCTATATTGTTTTACACTACAACCTCTACCGAGAGAACCTAAACGGCGGTACAACCGACGTCATCGAAATTGACGCCGATGCCACTTCCTACTTCGACGAGGCAACGCCGAGCACGTATAAATACCAACTCACTGCCATGTACGATGATTTCGAGTCGGGATTCGCCCTCACCCCTGATGGATTGGATTATATTATAATAGAGGTGACATCGCTTCCTGAAAACAATAGCGAAAACGAAATCGTCACGGTCTTAAAGATCTATTCCACCAATGGCCAGGTCATTCGCAAAGCTAACCTTGGCGAGTTGAGTTCTGGCGTTTATATCGTCCAAGGACTAACCTCTACAGGGAAACTTGTCACAAAGAAGGTCGTTTTTAACAATGAATAAAAGGAATTTAAAATCATATCATCATGAAAAAACTTGGTCTTTTCTTAGCAGGCTTATTCACTTTCACAGCACTGCATGCCCAATGGGTCGACGACCCGGCTACCAACACTTTCCTCGCCAACTGTGGCAATGACGACGGTGAACTATACATGGCCACTAACACCAACACCGGTGACACCTATATCCAATGGGAAGGATTCGGCACCAATGGTTGGTCGCCCACCCTACAGCGCATCAGCCTTGAAGGTGTTCCGCAATGGGGCGACGATGGCATCCATATCGGCGGACATGAATTCTCGTCGATGTCGGAAGGTGTCGCCATGACCACCACCGCCGATGGCTGCGTGGTAAGTTGTTTTGCCACTTACGACGGCTACTCATACGCTGTGAAAATTGACCCAGACGGCAATTTCGTTTGGGGAGAACAAGGCTTGCAACTTTTTGGTGGCCTTGGCTTTTCGCGCACCGAATTGACTGCCGGCGATGATGGCGGTTTCTGGGCCTTAGGCTTTGACTACCAAAACCTTTATCTGCAATACGTTGGCGCCGATGGCACGTTGGGACCCACCACCACCATCAGCGACAGCGGCGGATACAAGTGCATGTTCGGCCAACTCACGTTGAGCCTCAACAATAATGTACTGCTCACCTACGAAAAAGTGGGCTCCGGTTTTTATACCGACAAGGAACTATATGTCGTCGCAGTCACGCCCGATGGAACCATCCTCAATCCCGCATCCCTTCTCATGTCTTCCCAGACTTTCCAATCCACCTATATCCATAATGCTGTAGCTGATGGCATGGGCGGCGGTTATGCCTACATTTGGCATCCTGGCATCGGAGGAGCCTTCAATACTTACGTCTTCCATTTCAACGAGTTTGGCGTTTCCACCATCAGCGACCTTAACGGCATCGCAGTGCATTCCACCGACCCGATGAACTACTACGGCTATGCTTGCGGCACCGTCGACCCAAACAACTATGACCTCATCGTCACCTACGAGCAAACCGACGCTTCCACGCAAAGCCAGTCAAGAATCTATGTCAACCGCATCACTGCCACAGGCGAAAGAGTGTGGGGAGAAGGCATTCTGTTGGCCGATTATGTTGGCGTCTCATACGCCGACATCATGGTTGACGCTTTTGAGGACGGCAGCGGCTTCAGCGTGATTTACACGAAAAGCAGCCCCAGCAACTCCTACTTCACCACCATCGAAGCCATGGGCTTTGACATGGACGGCAACCAACTATGGGCCAAGACCTTATGCTCGAATGTCTATAGAAGGACGGTATGCGACAACACCCCAGGCTTCGTTTTTGGACAAAACATCGTAGCTTGGGTGAACTGTATCAATGGCGGCATTTATGGCCAGAACATCAGCCCAGACGGCACCATGGGTCCCATCGAGCCACCCGTCATCACCTGTCTTGCGCCTGAAGACTTTGAAGGCGAATATGTGTACAACGTGGACGAAGAATTGTTTGGCGTAAAACTTAGCTGGGTAGCGCCTGAGACCTTGCCCCTGCATTATAACCTCTACCGTTACAACACCATTAACAAGGACGAAACCATCATTGAAGTGGACGCCAATTCCACCACCTATTTCGACGAAACCGGAGTTGGACAGTTCAAATACCAGCTGACAGCCGTGTACGAAGACTGCGAATCCGACTTCGCCCTTACCCTTGACGGAGAGGACTTTGTCAATATCCAGGTGACTGGAATAGAAGAAAACAGCAACGACGAAATCGTCAGCGTCACAAGGATATACACCATGAACGGACAATGCCTGAAGAGCACCAATTTGAATGAGCTGAGCGGTGGTGTGTACATCTTGCAAGGCTTGACAGAGGAAGGTAGGTTGATAAGTAGGAAGATTATTGTGAACAGAGAATAATGATGGCACAACGAGCTGCCTTTAAGCGTATATAAAACAGGCTTCGGAAAGCAGAAACATACTTTCTGAAGCCTTTTTGTTTTTTACTGCTTCGCTTGTAGCATGAAATACTAGTCAGCGGTACGTGCCAAACGCACTGCGAAGCCATAGCAACGATAGTAATCGTACTGTGCGATAAGATTGCTGTCGAGGAAGTTCAAATAATACGCATTGTTTCTATTGTAGTAGGAGGATGACCAATAGTAGCCACCATTGCCTACAAAAGAGACCGAGGTCCCACTGCGATAGCCAACAGCAGGTAGGAAAACTGCTCCGAATTGCTCCAAAGTACTCCATTCTGTCGCAGTGATGATATTGCTGTTGAAGCTAGCCACTCTACTGTTTGTGTTACTCAGGCTGTAATAGCTTGCATTCCAATCATCGGGCAATAAGATTACACCGTTCACATTATTCACATTAGCCTTGGCATAACGAATACCTGATGATGTGGTCCTAGTATTGAAAACATAATTCCATTCAGTATTGGTCAGCGTGCGCCACTGGTTGGGCTGGTTGCCCCCATTACTTATTGAGTTGTGACCCCAATCTGCTTCACCAGTTTGTTCGTATAGGTTAAACTGATAGCTACCATAGGCGTAGTAGTCACTGTTATAGACGCTCGTGTTCCAAGGCTGGTAACTATTGAACCCGATAGTGTAACCACTCATGCCCCAACCAAAGAGGTCTCGGTCAACGTTCTGATCGTCGCTATTTTGGCCTGTTGTAGTACCAAGTATATCCCACTGATTATCGGCAAACTTCCAATATGGTGTGCTGGCGCTTCCTATATATTGCAAATTGCCTTGCGAAAAATACACTTGGGTATTGTCACTTACAGAAAAGAGACCATCTATGGCACCCATGAGAGTGTTGTTCTGAGAAGTTGTGCGTACTGCACGAAGAGAATGTCCATAATAACGACTGCTGTAGCCCATGTCGCAGTCGACCTCATCGAAGTCAATACTCCAGGCAACGGATGGATATTCTGTGTGGACCGAACTCGACCAATAATCCCCGTAACTGCCAGCAAGATAGAGATTGCCACTACCGAAATAACCAGCAGCGGGAAGGAAGAGACTGTTACCATTTGAAGCAGTGAAGAGCCTACCGTTAATACCGTTCAGTGTCGTCCAAACCATGGTGGTGTTTTGGTACAATTCTAACCATTCATCATAAGTTGGTATCCGCCAGTCTGAGCCCCAGTTGACCAAGGCGGCGTCATCCTCAGACGACAATGTGGTCAAATTGTCGATGAAACCGTTATAACCATAATTGATTTTGTTGCAATATTTGGTGAGAGTGGTGGAGTTGCCCATACAATACTGGTAAGAACTCCACTTGTAGGTATTCTTGGACTGAATTTCACCCCAAGCGAAATAGTTGCCGTAGTCCTCTGGCGAGTCTGCACCCACATTGCAGGTAGCCCATAAAATACCGCTTGGTAATCCGAGGTCAACGAATTCGTGATTGCTGCTGTTGGCGTCATCCATCGTGATGAAATTAAGTTCTTCGCCATATGCAAGGCCATAGTCGGACACTGCGTATGCACGAATATAGTATGAAGTGTTTGGACTCAGACCTTCCAATAAACTGATGAAGGTCCCCGTACTTGTTTGCTCTGTAGTATGAGCTCCATCAATATCGAGGTTTGGGGTTGTGCCCCAACACAAACCTTGCATGAATACGTGGCTGCCTTCAGGGAGTGTCACCATGCCACCAACAACGGCACTCGAAGCAGTGATGTTGATAGGATTGGCAGTGGTCACTGTGAATTGTGAGACGGGCGCACACAGCACCACACTGACGTTTTCTGTCCTATTGGAATAATACATGAAGCCCTTTCCTGGTTCCATACTTAAAACATCACCAAACCAACCAAAACCTGCAATATATTCGGAAACCCCATCAATGGACTCTATCCGATCTTCAGGCAGTGGCTCAAAATCTCCAAACACATTGTCTATATCAACGGATTCAGGATATGGATAGCCTATCCAGTTCCAGCCAGGACGCAATAAAATTGAAACTTCCTGAGCCATGGCATTCATGTTGCCCGATATCATTGCGAGCAAAAGTAGAAGTATAGACAATCTTTTCATAGCATACTATTATTTATAAAATTGACATTCAACTATTTAATATAATTACAGAAAGCAAAAACAATAATTTAAAACTAGCTCCAGATAACACATTGCTTTTTTATAAAATGGAACCTCTTCTCCGCAGACAAACGAAAAAAGGAGCTACAATGCAAGTAACTCCTTCGTTTTTGTGGGAACTGTTGGACTCGAACCAACGACCCCCGCCTTGTAAGGGCGATGCTCTGAACCAACTGAGCTAAGCTCCCATTTCCCCCTCTAAAGGAGCATAGGGGATTGTTTCGCGCTGCAAAAATAGGAAATCTTTGATTTGATGTGCTCATTTTTTTCTCTTTTTTCAATATCAAATGCGCTTTTTCCATTATTTTCATTATTTTTGTAGGCATAATGAAACTACCAAAAGAACCATTGTTTGCAATGAAAAGACTAAATACCAACAAATTAAAGCAACTCTTACCCTTTATTCTGCTCTTAGTGGCCATTGTTTGTTGCAACCTTGCCATAGCCGATGTGGGTAACAACAACCGCTATAACTCTGGCGGTGGTGAAGGTTTAGGCGGCGACTTCGACATAGGTGTGCTCATCGGCTGGCTTATCAACTTGTTCATCCAGAGTCCTGTCTTAGGCTTGATTGCGGTGGTCATCATCATCATTGCCTATCGTATCATGAAGAAAAAATCCAAAGACACAAGCTATATCAACAAGAACGTGAACCAACAAGCTGAATCCGATGTCACGATGGACCTCAGCCCAATGGTTGCCGGACAAATCCGTGCCATCGACCCAGATTTCTCGTCTGATAAATTCATCGGTTTTGCCAGAGAAGTGTTCATGAAGATTCAACAAGCCTGGACGACCAAAGACTGGAAGCCCATCCGCCCCTTCGAGAGCGAGACATTGTTCAACCAACACAAGCAGCAATTAGACGAATTCATCCGTTTGGGTAAGACAAATGTGGTGGAAAAAATCGGCATCAAGCATTGTTCTTTGCATTCGTTCAGCCAAGATGGCGACAAGGAAGTGCTCACCGTGTGGATCAACGCCGTGATGCGCGACTATGTCATCGATGATGCAACTAAAAAAGTCTTAGAAAGTGACCCCAACCGCGACTGGTACATGAAATATGAGCTGGTCTTCAACCGAAAAGCAGGCGTGAAGACAAACCCCGGCAAGAAAGGCAACACCATCACCAACTGTCCCAACTGCGGCGCACCAACCGAAATCACCTCCTCGGGCCAATGCGTCTATTGCGGTAGCGTCATCACCAACGGTGAACATGATTGGGTGTTAACCGATATTCATTCAAGGCCATAACCTATAGAGGCGATAAAACGCGTCTTTACAAACAACAACGATTAAACAATTAAACAAATCAACAATAAACAATTAAACAACAATACTATGGGACTTATCAAAGCAATAGCAGGCTCCATCGGCGGCACCTTGCGTGACCAATGGTTGGACCTCATCAAATGTGACAACATGGACATGGACACCCTGATGGTGAAACAAACCACCAAGTCGGGGCAAATCTCCAAGAGCAGCCGCATCATCGTGGCTCCCGGCCAGGTGGCCGTCATCTACGACACGGGCGTCGTGCTCGATGCTACCGCTGAAGAAGGCGTCTACAACTTCGACCAATCCTCATCGCCTTCATTCTTCGCTGGCGAATTTGGTCCTGTCTTCAAGGAAATGTGGCAGCGTTTCACCTATGGTGGCACCCCCGCCAAGGAGCAGGCCGTCTTCTACTTCAACGCCAAGGAAATCCTTGACAACAAATTTGGCACTGCCACACCTATCCCCTTCCAGGACTGGTCGCACGCTATCCCGAACCAGATGACCAACTCGCTGATGCCTATGGGCGTCAACGTGCGCTGCTACGGTAAATACACGTTCCGTTTGGACGACATGGGCATCTTCATGCGCAACCATGCCGGTACCGCTAACGTCATCCGTAAAGGCGACATCACCGAACAGATGCGCAGCGAGGTGATGGCAGCCTTCCAAAATGTGCTCAATGAGATGGGCAACAGCAACCACCGTGTGCCCGTGCTCGAACTGCCCAGCTATACCGACGAGATCAAGCAGGCCATGGACGAGAAGGTCTTCGACGAGCCTATCCGTGCCCGTGGCGTTCGTCTGGTGAGCTTTACCATCGAGTCCGTCTCGCTCGACGATGCCAGCCAGAAGAAGATTGACCGTTATGAGTACAGCACCAACAACATGATGCAGCAAGGCAAGATCATCGACGTGATGGAGACCGCAGCCGGCAACGAAGCTGGCGCAGTGGGCGGCTTCATGGGTGTTGGCATGGCCAACATGGGTTCAGGCGGCATGACTGGTGGCGCGATGCAGAACGCTTGGAACGGCCAGGGTGGACAGACCACTTACGACCCCTATAATCAACAAGGACAAGCCCAAGGCGTTCCCTGTCCGAAATGCGGCACACCCATCACAGGAAAGTTCTGCCCCGAATGCGGCACACCTGCTCCAGAGCCCAAGGCAAAGATGAAATGCCCGAAATGTGGCACGGAAAGCACCGGGAAATTCTGCCCCGAATGTGGCACACCTTTGGCAGCCGTAGGGCCTAAGAAATGTCCCAAATGCGGTACAGAAGTGACAGGCAAGTTCTGCCCCGAATGCGGCACCCCAGTGTAAATCAGCGGAATAATGGATAAAAAAAGCGCGGCCTCACAGCCGCGCTCCCCTTGATTAAAATCAAGTCCCATGAGCGAATAACGGGGTTCGAACCCGCGACCCTCAGCTTGGGAAGCTGATGCTCTACCAACTGAGCTACATTCGCATTTAGCTTCGTAGAAATCTCCGATTCAACGGAGTCAATCTTGCGATTTCAGACTGCAAAAATACAGAAATTTGTCATTCTGCCAACATAAAACATCAATTTTTTCGGCTACCACATTGCTTCGACAAGTCATGCGACCATGTGAAAGCCCCACAACTGAACAACTGTAAACTGAATTATTATGCCCATTACAGAAAAAGACGAACGTATCATCCTCGAAAGTTTCCATCCAAGATCGTGGACTGACATCAAAACCCACAACGCTTGGTCAGTGTTCAAAATCATGGCCGAATTCGTAGACGGCATGGAAAAGATGTCGAGAATCGGGCCTTGCGTGGCCATCTTCGGCTCGGCACGCACCCAACCTGGAGACAAATATTACGAAATGGCCGTAGAGATCGCCGAAAAACTCGCCGATTACGGCTTTGGCACCATCACAGGTGGCGGTCCAGGCATCATGGAAGCCGGCAATAAAGGAGCAAGCAAAGGCGGTGCCACCAGCGTAGGTCTCAACATCAACCTGCCCTTTGAACAACACTTCAACCCATACATCGACAACGATAAGAACATTGATTTCGACTATTTCTTTGTCCGCAAGACCATCTTCATGCGTTATGCGCAAGGTTATATCGCCATGCCTGGTGGATTCGGCACTTTGGACGAACTCTCGGAAGCCATCACCCTTATCCAGACCAACAAGATGGTGAGTTTCCCAGTGGTTTTGGTCGGTAGCGATTATTGGAAAGGGCTGATCGACTGGTTCAAAAGCACCTTACTCCCCAACCACATGATCAAAGAAGAAGACTTTGAGATTTTCCATGTTGTTGACACCGCCGACGAGGCCGTGAAAATCATCAAGGAATTCTACAAGAAATACGCCATCAAGCCGAACTTCTGATATGCGACGCTATATAGAAGTCCCACTGCAACTGCTTGACATCGAAGGAGAAGGCTTCCATATCATGGTCAAAGGAATGATACATGATAAGGAAGCCCATTTCCTCATCGACACAGGTGCTTCACGCTCCGTCTTCGACCCCAACACCATCACCAACTTCATTGAAGACATTGAATTCGAGAAGAAAGAAGGCCTGACCGCTGGTGTGGGCAGCTCCGACTTGGAGAGCGCCACTTTTGTCATTGACAGTTTTACCGTAGGAGATTTGGAAATCCATGATTACGAAGCCGTTGCATTGGATTTGGAGAACATCCACGAGATGTACGACAAACTCGGATTGCCGCGCATTGACGGCATCATCGGTGGAGACTTGCTGAAACAATTTAAAGCCGTGATAAACTATAGGTGTAAGAAACTGAGGCTTACACCTCGGTGAATTTGTTTTTCTAACGCAGAAACCGTTTTTTAACTCACGCAGAATTCGCAGAAAACGCAGAAGCCTAACGGACACTAACTTGTCGTCGCTTTGCACTTCACAAAATTCTGCGACTTCTGCGTGCAAAAAACAATCCCCCTACATTGCCCTCTGAAGAATCACTCCTCCGAAACGTCCTCTGACGGTTTCTTGATCATATCAGGCTCCGAGGCCTCTTCTTTCTCTTTGACATAGCGTGCGTCCAAACACAGCCTAAACCCTCCAAACGAATTCTTCAAGTCAGGTAGGCGTTTGCCGCGCCATGACACGCGACACGAGGTCTTGGGCAGCTGCCATGCGCCGCCACGTATGCAGTACATCTCTCCGTCCTTGCCTAAATTCGCGTTACGTTCCCTATCGAAGTAGCGATACTTGGAACTACACCATTCCCACACATTGCCCGACATGTCGTAGATACCTAACTCGTTGGCAGTACGTTTCTTAACCTTTTTCAGCTTCGAAGTATTCCCATTATGCCAGGCCACACGGTCCACTTCGTTGCTTCCACTATAGATATAGCCCCGCGTGTACTTACCACCACGCGCTGCATACTCCCATTCCTCTTCGGTAGGCAGGCGGAACTGCATTCCCGTAATGCTGTCAATGCGCCTCAGGAATTCTTGGACTTCATAATAATCAACATTGGTCACAGGGCGTTTCGGACATTTCTTTGCACTCGGATTGTAACCCATCACCGCCTTCCATAACTTCTGCGTCACCTCGGTCTGACCGATGTAATAATCCTCGCGCATCTGCACATAATGCACCGGCAATTCGTCCGTTTGCGAATGACGGTCGTAATTGAATTCGGCAGTATCTTTGTGCTGAGCGCCCATCCAGAAACCGCCTTTCTCAACACGTACCATATTGAATGACACCTTGTTGACGCGATATGAAGTAGGCGCAGGAAGAGTATCTTGGGCAAACATCCACGACTGTGACACCATGAACAACCCTAAAATCAAAGAAAGCTTCTTCATCTCGATAAAATTTGAGGCAAAAATAAGGATATTTGATTTAAGATTCAAAATTCAAAATTTAAAATTCAAAGATTTAAAACTCTTCATTCAGAATTCTACATTCTGCATTCTACATTCTGCATTCAAAAAATTTCCACTATCTTTGCACAAAATTCGACAAAATGACCAAGATACTTATCATCGACGACGAGGCTCCTATCCGCCGCGTGCTGCGCGACATCCTCGAAAACGAAAGCTACCAGGTGGACGATGCCTCAACGGGCATGGAAGCCTTGCAACATATTAAAGAGCAAGAATTTGATGCCATTTTCTGCGATATCAAAATGCCCGAGATGGACGGCATCGAGGTGTTAGAAGCCATCAAAAAAGAGTCGGACGTGCCTGTTATCATGCTCTCAGGCCACGGCACTATTGAGACCGCTGTTGAAGCCATCAAGAAAGGTGCCTTCGACTTCATTCCCAAGCCCCCCGATTTGAACCGCCTCCTCATCACCCTGCGCAATGCCCTGGACAAGAAGAACTTGGCTACCGAAAACAAAGTACTCAAGAAAGCCGTGAAGATACAGAGCCAAATGATTGGCGAGTCGGCACCGATGTTGGAAGTGAAAGATATGATCGAGAAGGTGGCTCCCACCAATGCCCGCGTACTCATAACGGGCGAAAATGGAACGGGCAAAGAACTTGTGGCCCGACAGCTGCACGAACTCAGTCCCAGAAACAAAGGCCCTTTCATCGAGGTCAATTGCGCCGCTATCCCCGCGGAACTCATTGAAAGCCAACTGTTCGGTCACGAAAAAGGTTCCTTTACATCTGCCATTAAACAGAAAAAAGGCGACTTTGAATTAGCCGACAGCGGTACCCTCTTCTTGGACGAAATCGGCGACATGAGCCTTTCTGCCCAAGCCAAGGTACTCCGTGCCTTGCAGGAAAACAAGATTGTGCGTGTGGGTGGCGAGAAAGAAATCCCCGTCAATGTGCGTATCTTGGCCGCAACCAACAAAAACCTGAAATCAGAAATCGAGAAAGGCAACTTCCGCGAGGATTTATACCACCGTTTAAGCGTCATCGTCATCAATGTGCCACCGCTGCGCGAACGCAAGGACGACATTCCGCTGTTGGTCGGCAATTTCCTGGAAATCATAGCTCAAGACATGGGCAAGCCCATTCCGACCTTTGAGCCTGAAGCTTTGGAAGCTTTGAAACAATACCAATGGACAGGTAATATTCGTGAGCTCCGCAACATCGTGGAGCGTCTTGTCATCCTTTGCGGAAACGATATCACGAAAGACGACGTGGTGCGCTTTGGGAACCCCCTGAATTAAAGCAGGAATCTCAATTACCATTCTTTTTCCTTATATCCTCAAACTTGGACAAAGCCTTTTTGAAGTTGTCCTTCAGTTTCGTCACGCTATCGAAAAAGACTTTGTCCTCACTGTATCGGTCCAGCACAAGATACCAATGTGTTTGTCTGTTTTTTATGCTGTAACCAAGTTGGAAGCCGTCATCCGTACGATAGAAGGTCTCGCAGTAATCCTTTCGAGCGCTCCTGTCCTTGTGTTCCTCAGCAATCAACGACTCTAAAACATTATCGATTTCCACAAAGTCGTCGTAAGCCACAAAAACCTCAACAGCGGGTTGTTCTTTCCCTTCTTTACGGTACATGCGATAGAAATACTGAACGGCTCCATCCACCTCAACGGTTCTTACCGAAGTTTCCAAGCCATCGAAAAGCTGGGCGTAAAGCGTCGTGATGGCATAGTCCGTAATCTTGCATTGGACCCCGGTTTGATGGGTCAACTGTTCATACTTTGTCTGACGGTCATCCACCCTGACATAGGGAGTTTGTGCCAGTAAGAGCCTGCCTGCAAGCAGCATCATGGCAAGTAAAACTACTCTTTTCATGTCTAATACTTTTTAGTTTGTTTTCTTTGGGTAATGAACTGCAAAGATATGAATTTCGTTAAAATGGCAAGTTTTTTTTCGCACCACTTGCGGGGTTTGGAAATTAGCTGTACTTTTGCAGTCCGTTCTTTGAGGGGATGTATGGTTTTGACAGCAAGATGAATTGTCATGTAAGCATGTCGAGCCTCGCAGTGACGCTCGTAAATCTTGACTGCAAAAAATTAATTGGCGAAAACAACTACGCTCTCGCTGCCTGATTGAAGCACAGTAGATCACTGGCTTAATCCCTTCACAAGGTGAGGGGACGAGACATCCCGCAGGTGGAGATTCCTGATTCCGGCCTGAGCCCGGGGTGCTAAGCAATTTCGGGATAGCCTTGTCGGCGCTCCGACAGCAAGGCGAAGCCTTAGGAGATAAGGTAGCGTTTAGGGCGTTCGCTCCCTTGCGCGGCACGAAAACCAACAGCGGAATAAGCATGTAGAAACCATGGGGGTTCCTTGTTTGGACGAGGGTTCGACTCCCTCCATCTCCACTTTTTGAACGCAAAACCCGCTGATTTTCAGCGGGTTTTTGTTTTATTTCAACTTACAGTCCCTTTTTAGTTCCCTTTTTTGCCCTAAAAGCTGCAACCAAATCATCGCTGATATTGTTTCCAAGTACCATTTCTCCAATCCCTATTACTCGTTTCTTGGTCATAATGCATTGATACTCGCCCGAACCGCCGGATGTCGGCCTTGACGAGTTGGGATAATGGTCGATTTTTTTGAAAAACCACCACGCGAAAAGGATTTTTTCTGTATTTTTGCGCCCTTAAAACGGCACAAAAGCAATGCTTAATTATTGTAAATCATCAATTTAAAAAAGACAAACAAAAAAAAAACAACGCTTTCCATTCCCCAAAGGGGAATCCCAATCCCCGAATCTTTAAATCTTGAATCTTTAAATATTAAATCTCTATAATTCTAAACCAACAAAATGAAAACTAAAAAAATGAATCTGAAAGCCATCGTACTATCGCTCGGGCTGGCGGCCATGATGCTGCCGGCCAATGCAATAGCACAGGGAACCTCAAAAAGACCTGGAGGATTGTTTGGCTTCAATGACCTGTTCGCTGGAGAAGGCCTGTTCCAAACCAAAGGTGAAGAAGAGGCATTGGATCTCAACGTGGAAATCCAATCTTTCGAAGAAGCGCCTTTGGGTAGCGGCATCGCCATCCTGATTGGCGCGGGCCTCGGCTATGTTGCACTGAAGAAAAAGGAGGACGAGCAATGAAAAAGTTGGCAATTTTCGTGGCAGCCTTGGTGCTGGCCCTCGGCCTTGCCCAGTGCAAGAAGGAACAACCCGCCACGCCCCAAAACACAGAAGGCAACCTTGTTCACCTCACCGTGAACGTGGGCAAGGGCTCAAGAGCTGATGTTGACACCTTAACTGGTGTTGTCTCTTTCAGTGATGGCGACAAACTCTATGTTGGCTACAACGGTGCCTGTGTTGGCACACTGGAATATAACTCCAGCCCGAACAAATTCAGCGGCGACCTCAATCTTACGCAAAACGGCGACCAACCGCTGCATTTCTACTACTTGGGAGGAGGAGATGTTACCCAAGTTGATGAAACGCAATACACTGTTGCCATCTACGAACAATACGAGAATCCCTATCCCGTGATTTCCTACGGCACTTCAACGGAGGTTTATTCCACAGGTAAAGCCTCTTACACCACCACATTGGAGAACCAATGCGCCTTGGTGGAGTTCACCACCAACTGGATTCGCAAGGATTCGAGAATTTATATCCAGGGAATAAACAACCAGGTGATTATTGACTTTGCCGACAACACCTTTACCCCCTCCCGCTACGGAAACGAGCAAATCTCACTGTACCCCGAAACTCCCACCAGCCGCTGGGCCATCCTGCTTCCCAGTGAAGAACCAGTGACCGTCACCGTTGCTCCCGTGGATTACGACAATATAGAAATTATCATTCCTCCTGTCCATAAAAATGATTTTCTGCATTTCAGTTTTGAGTTGACGGCTATGGGGGCCAACGACCCGCTGACGATGACGGTGATGGGGAATGGTGGTACAATCTCTGTGAGCGATCCTTCGGAGGGAATGAAGTACTCGATAAACGGCGGCAACAAGGAACCCATAATCTGCGAGTCCGGGAGCAATATCTACAGCATCGAGGTCAACCATGACGACGTGGTGCGTTTCTACGGCAACGGCACCAATGGGTCTACCAATATTATTGTCAATAGCGATGTGATGTTGACTGGCAACATCATGAGTTTAGTGGACGAGAATAACTTTGCGACGATCACCACAATGGAAGGTGCTTCTTTCGCAGGCCTTTTCGCTGGAAACAATTTCGAATTCACTATCATCGATGTAAGCGGTCTGCTGCTGCCCGCCACGACGCTGAGCAAAAACTGCTATTCCGGCATGTTTGCCGGGTGCTCCAAGCTGTCGGGCGGCCCCGCCGAGTTGCCCGCCTTAACATTGGCCCCTGGATGCTATTCGAACATGTTCAAAGGATGCAACCAGATAGGGTGGGCGAAGACCCTCGTGCTGCCCGCCACGGAATTAGTCGACAGCTGCTATTTTAATATGTTTTACGAATGCGGTAACCTCGATGCTTTGATCTGCTTAGCCACCAACATCCCCCCTGGCTCTAACTGCACCACAGACTGGCTCTACGAAGTGAACAATCCTGGCACATTCACCAAGGCCAAGGGTGCATCCTGTTGGTCCTCGGGTAGCAATGGTATCCCATGGGGCTGGGAGGTCAACGAATACTAACCCTACAACAATCGTCTAACCTTATATGAAGAGGATGACCTTTTTGGTCACCCTCTTTTTCTTTTATTCCCATTCGAATCTTTTTTCCTATCTTTACCGCCTCAATATTAGAAAGAACGTATTAGGAGTGCATTACAAATGAGATACCGACACACCAATAGACCAGGATTTTTGCTTGGATGCATCGACTTTTGCACCTTTGGGTTGTTCTTCCTCTTCTACATGCCTTTTGGTGGGTTGCAGGATGAGTTAGACGAAATCCTTGGAATCAAAACGCAACGATATTGGGTGGCTTATCTCTTGGGCATTCCTACTGCGTTTATTTACACACTTGTATGGATGTCTCGTATCGCAGAGGGGCTGAAAAACAAAGCGATTGAGCTGAAGATAGAAGGTCCATACACTTCTTGGTGGCACATGTTTGGATGGAACACCTTTGGCTTGTTGCTATTTGGTCCCGCGGTGGCTACCTACCAGTTCTTCGACACGCTAAACAAGATAGAGCGCAAATTAAACGAAAGTGGTTCTGAATAAAAAATGGACAAGACGATGAAAAAGATACTGTTCCTTCACGGTTTCTTTGCCAGCGGCCAATGCGTACCAGCCCAGGCATTACGAGAGGCGTTTGATGGTCTTGCAGAAGTGCTGGCTCCCGACCTGCCGAGGCATCCGAAAGCAGCCATCGGGTTCATATGGGAACTAATCGACCGTGAGAAGCCTGACCTTTTGCTTGGCAACAGCTGTGGCTCGTTCTATGCGCAGATGATTGCTCCCACGGTTGGCATTCCGGCCTTGCTTGGGAATCCCCACTTTCAGATGACAGAATTCTTGAAAAAACGCATTGGCAAGCACGAGTACAAATCTCCCCGTAAGGATGGCATCCAGGAGTTCGTCATTGATGAAGCTCTTATTGAGGAGTTTGCTGAATTGGAGGCCATACAGTTCAACAGTTGCAATCCCGACTACAAGGATTGTATCTGGGGCTTGTTTGGCGAAGGCGACACATTGGCCCACTATGAGCCGTTATTTTTGGAGCATTATAACAGGTCGTTCCATTTTCCCGGCAATCACACACCGACCGCCGATGAAGTCCGCGACTGGTATGTTCCCTTGGCCAAACAAATGCTGATGGAATACCCTTTGTCAGAAAAGTAAACATAGGCACGAAAAACGTTTTATTTTGTATTTTTGGCCACTGAAAATATAAGTTCTCATGCTGTCATCCATCAAACAATCTTCAAATAAAATCTGTTATATGATCCTGCCCGAAGGAATCAGGAAGGATTTGCATGAGGGGTTGAAAGGATTGGCCGAAAAAAACGGGGTCTCCATTGTCGTGATAGAAGAGGTCAACTGGAACGATGATTTAACGCCTTGGCCAGCAGAAGGTGTGTTCAAGAAAGCGAAACCATTTGGAGGGCAGGCGGCTGCATTCCTCAACAAGCTAACTAACGAGATAATACCTGAGACAGAAAGAAGTATGGGTATAGAGAATGCCGAAAGAGCCCTCTTGGGTGTTTCATTATCGGGTCTGTTTGCGGTATGGTCGGCTTTCAGCACCGATGCATTCACCAACATCATCAGCATATCCGGGTCGCTATGGTATGATGGATTAGTTGAATGGATGAAGGAGCAATCGCTCTCACCTCGGATCAAAAAGGTTTGTATGTTGTTGGGTGAAAAGGAGAAAAACGCCAAAGAGAAAAGAATGGCGACAGTGGAAGAGCGAACTCAAACTGCCGCCATCATTTTAAAAGAGAAAACCCAGGCCTCTGTAACATTCGAGTTAGTTGAAGGGACCCATTTCTCACCGATTATGCCCAGATTGGAACGAGCATTTGAGATAATCGAAGAAACAGTTACCCCTACAACACATTACTCATAATGTCTAATCCTCACCTCTACCCCATCGGCTTCCAATTGTGAGGGGATGCCGCTCACATCCGTTTGGCCGTAATGGTAAGGGAACAGCACTTTCGGCTTGACCATCCGTGCGGCATTGATGAGTTGTTCAGGAGTCATGGTGTAAGGCTGGTTGCAAGGCATGAAAGCGACGTCGATGTCTTTGATTTCAGCCATTTCGGGGATGTCTTCGGTGTCGGCGGCGATGTAGATTCTCAGTCCATCGAGGGTGAGGATGAAGCCGTCGTCCCTTCCCTTGGGGTGGAATTGCAGATGTCCTTCGGAGGTGTTGTAGGCGGGAACGGCCTCAACAGTGAAGTCGTCGGCAATTTGAAGTTTGCCACCATTGACCATAACGGTTCCATAACCAAGCATTTCGGCGCAGCGTTGGTTCGTAATCAGTTGGGTGTTTTCGCCCGTCAGCTGGTTGATGGCCGTGGTGTCAAAATGGTCGTGATGTTCATGGGTGATGAAGATGTAGTCCGCTTTGGGCATGGCGGCGTAGTTGATGGTCTTCTCCCCCAACTTCGACACGGGGTCGATCTGGATTTCCTTGCCGTCGTATTCGATTCGGATGCTAGCGTGAACCAAGGCATGGAATTTCACAGTCTTGCCGCTCTTAGTAGTGAAGGTATCGACTTCGTAAGCTTGTTGGGTCATCTCTACTGGCATCCCCGCGTTTTTCCAAGCCGTGATGCCACCCACAAGATTCACGACCTTGAAACCTTCCTCGGCAAGCATCGCGGCGGCATTGGCTGAGCGTTTTCCGCCTCTGCAATACACGGCAATGGTCTTGTCGGCAGGCAGTGTCGACTTCGCCTTTTCGACAAAACCTTCTTCTTTGACATCGATGTTGAGGGCATTCGTGAGGTGGCCTTCGACAAACTCCGCAGCGGTCCTCACGTCGAGCAAAACGACATCGGGGCTTTTGATGCGTTCAGCAAACGTGTTGACTTCTGCATTTTCATAACCTTGCTGGCCACAGGCGGTGGCCAGTCCCAAAAGGGCAAGTAAGTTGGTAAGTATTTTCTTCATGGTGTTTGAATTTGAATGTGGCAAAAATACATATTTTTCCGAAAAACGGCAGAGATTAAAACACCGTTATCAATACACAATGGACTTGTAGTGGATAATAGTAAGAAATCCTCTACGTTATCACGGTTAATCACCGAGAAAGCAGCTTCGGGATAGGCGTTTACGCACAAATTCCGAAAATATTATGATTTTTTTGGAATTGATTCCGAAAAAATCAAGATTTTCGCGGAATACCACTAATCATAAAAAGATAAAATCTTTAATTCTGGGACTTAACGTATAAAAATTTCAAGTTATGAAATGATATTTTCACTATTTATTTTGCATAACACAAAAAAGATAGTAATTTTGCATCGAAAATAAATACTAATACGATTGCCATGGAAAACCCGTTTGCCCTTGTCCCATATATATCCAAGGAGCTTTTCTGCGACCGAGAGAACGAGACCCAGACCTTACTGGAATACCTCCTCAACGGCTCGAATGTCACCCTGATTTCACCACGTCGCTATGGGAAAACAGGTCTAATTTATCGCATTTTTGACGAAATCAAGCATCAAAAAATCGATGTCAGCACCTGTTTGGTGGACATCTATGCCTCGGAAAACCTCGAAGATTTCATCAAAATTTTTTCCGAAGCGGTCATCGCCTCCTTAGAGAAGAAAAAAAGCATCAAAAGCTTCTTCCAATTTCTCGGCGGCCTGCGTCCCATGCTGAGTTACAACGCACTGACAGGCAACCCCGAACTCACTATGACCTACCTTTCGGACCATGAGAAGCAACAAACCCTTGCCTCCATCTTCGATTTCATTGAAAAACAAGGGCAAAAGACCATCATTGCCATCGACGAATTCCAACAAATCAGAAATTACGGCACCAACATGGAAGCCTTGCTACGCTCCTATATCCAACCCTTGAAGAATGTGCAATTCATTTTCTGCGGCAGCAAGAAGCACCTGATGACCGAGATGTTCACCGATGCCCGAAGCCCGTTCTACGAAAGCACGCGTTGCCTTTATCTCGAGAAAATCAATCGCGAGGTTTACGCAGACTTCATCATTCGGATGTTCGGGAAAGGAAAGAAAATCATATCTATGGACGCGCTGGATTTCATCCTCGATTGGACGAAAACCCATACCTTCTACACGCAGTCGCTCTGCAATCATGTGTTTCTGAAGAGCGGGAGAAAAATCGAGAAAGAGGACGTATTGCGCTCGGCATTCCAAATCCTGAAAGAAAACGAGCAGACCTTCATCCAATGGCGCGACCTGCTGACCACCAATCAATGGAACTACTTGAAGGCTATTGCTAAAGAGCAAGCCGTGACGCAACCCTATGCTTCGCATTTCCTGCAAAAATACAATATCGGCACCTCCGCTAACTCGCAGCGACTTTTAGAAACACTCATCGACAAGGAACTGATACTCGCCAACTCCACCATCGAAGGTGTTTCCTACAGTGTTTACAATGTTTTCCTTTCACGCTGGCTTGAAAATCAATAGGTTGCCCTCGTCTCACAAGACAAGATAGCAAACATTTCTTTTTGCATTCAAACCACAAACTTACAAAACTCGGGAAAGAGCTCCGGCATCTGCTTGCGGATTTCCGTATCCGCGGAGATGGCATGGCTGTTTTCGCGGTCTATATATCAAAAATCGCAAATTCATAACATTTTTCAAACTCGCATCCCATCCAACCAAAAAATTCCGTACCTTTGCAGAAAAAAATCATTGGTGAAGGCCTGACCTACGACGATGTTCTGCTGGTCCCTTCCTACAGTAATGTTCTCCCGCGTGAAACGAGCTTGAAAACCAAGTTCTCACGCCACATCGACCTCAACATCCCCGTGGTCTCCGCCGGTATGGACACCGTCACGGAGAGCCGCATGGCCATCGCCATCGCCCAAGAAGGCGGCATCGGCGTGTTGCACAAGAACATGACCATCGGCAAGCAGGCCGCCGAGGTGCGCAAGGTGAAACGCGCCGAAAACGGCATGATCAGCGACCCTGTGACCATCCACGTCGACGCCACCGTGAAAGACGCCCTCGACCTGATGGCCGAATACCGCATCGGCGGCATCCCTGTTGTGGACAGCCAGAACGTGCTCGTCGGCATCGTCACCAACCGCGACTTGCGCTTCGAGCGTGGCCTCGACCGCCCCATCGCCGAGGTGATGACCAGCAAGAATCTCATCACTACGACAGAAGTTTCATTTGAGAAGGCTGCCGACATCCTCCAACAATATAAAATCGAGAAACTGCCTGTGGTCGACAAAGGCAACCACCTCGTCGGCCTCATCACTTATAAAGACATCATCAAGGTGAAGGCGCGCCCCAACGCCTGCAAGGACTCGCGCGGCCGTCTGCGCGTGGCCGCCGCCGTGGGCATTGCTTCCAACACCCTTGAACGCGCCGCAGCTTTGGTCGACGCTGGTGTGGATGCTTTGGTCGTCGACACAGCCCATGGCCATTCGCAAGGTGTCATCGACATGGTGCGCAACCTGAAAAACAATTATCTGGAAATCGACATCGTGGCTGGCAACATCGCAACGGCAGAAGCCGCCAAGGCTTTGGCCGAGGCAGGTGCCGACGCCATCAAGGTGGGCATCGGCCCTGGCTCCATATGTACCACGCGTGTGGTGGCTGGCATCGGCGTGCCGCAACTCACCGCAGTCATGGATGTGGCGAAAGCCTTGGAAGGCACGGGCATCCCGCTCATCGCCGATGGTGGCATCCGCTACACGGGCGACATCGTGAAGGCCTTGGCCGCAGGTGCCTCCTCCATCATGGCAGGTTCGCTCTTTGCCGGTGTGGACGAGTCGCCAGGCGACACCATCATCTTCGAAGGCCGTAAGTTCAAGACCTACCGTGGTATGGGCTCACTCGAAGCTATGCAACAAGGCTCTAAGGACCGTTATTTCCAAGACAACGTGGAAGACGTGAAGAAACTCGTCCCCGAAGGCATCGCCGGCCGTGTTCCGTACAAAGGTACGCTCTCTGAAGTCGTTTATCAGATGGTGGGCGGCTTGCGTTCCGGCATGGGCTATACGGGCTCACGCACCATCGACGATTTGAAGAAAGCCAAATTCATCCGCATCACCAACTCGGGCATCCTTGAAAGCCATCCGCACGATGTGACTATCACCCAAGAAGCCCCCAATTACAGCAAAAGAAGTTAGTTTTAAACACGAATTTCCATGAATTGAACACGAATTGACATTAATTTCATTCTCGTATTCTATGTTAAATTTCAAAAGATATAAGGAACTTGTTTACAAAATTATAGGCTCGGCAATGACGGTTCACAGGGTGTTGAACTGGGGTCTGTTGGAACCTGTGTATAACGAGGCTCTTATTTTGGAATTGGCAGAAAAAGGAATTGCTTGTGAGTCAGAAAAACTACTTCCTTGCTTTTACAAGGGCATCCAGATGGAAAAGTTTTACAAGATGGATGTCGTAGTTGAAGATGAAATTATTGTTGAACTTAAATCTGTAAAAGAACTGCTTCCCGCTCATCGTGCACAACTATTTAATTATATGCGGCTGACTAAAAAACCTATAGGATTGCTTATTAACTTTGGGCA
This sequence comes from uncultured Bacteroidales bacterium, assembly GCA_900317155.1. GTDB lineage: Bacteria > Bacteroidota > Bacteroidia > Bacteroidales > F082 > Limimorpha. The sequence goes on along the minus strand of ONFO01000040.1, from coordinate 11,179 downwards.
ACCGAGTTTACAAAGTGAACGTTATGCATATATAGAAGAGACAAACGAATGTGTTTTACTTGACAAAGACATGAACCTTCTCTACCCTGAATACCCAAGCTGGGACATCGAGGAAGACGAAGAAAAAACAATTAATGAAAATTCGTGATACATTAGTGATAATTCGTGTAAAAACAAGAAAATAAACAAAAATGAAAGCCTCCATTTCTTTCCCTGAATTGCAGTCCATTCTGCAAGAAAAAACCGAACAAAACATCGGACTTGCCTTCGTCGACGACAAGACCGTGAAGGTCACCTACCCCATCAACTTAGGCTTTATGAAGAAGGACATATCTGCCAATCTCTCTATCCTTGAGATGGTAGGCAGCGACCTGCTCGTCAAGTTGGATGCCGGCATGGGCACCGATACTTTGATGAGCACCGTGCTCAGTCTGCTCCATAACAAGCTTCCAGAAGGCCTGATTGAGAAGCGTCCCGACCGACAGCTGTTGCTCCATCTCGGCCAAATCGAACAGGTGAAGACCGTTTTCGATGCCATTCAAGTCGACGACGTCCATGTCCTCGACAACGGTTTGGAAGTGGAGGGCGGATTGAAATAATATCCGACAAATCGCGTTATGAGAAATAAGCAAACAACAAATATCAGTAATGAAGAATTTTAACTTTTTGAAACTGTTTGTGTTGGTATCATTCATCATGCCAACCTTATTTGCCAATGCGCAAACGAAACTCGACAAGCAAGTATTGATGACCATTGGCGATCAAGACATCACCGTGAAGGAGTTCTGCGATGTGTACTATAAGAACAACCTCAAAAGCGATGTCATCGAGAAGAAATCCGTTGATGAATACCTCGACCTTTTCACGACCTTCCGCATGAAGGTGATGGAAGCCGAGAGTCTGCAATTGGACACCAGCGCGAAATTCCAAAAGGAACTGGCTGGCTACCGCAAGCAGTTGGCCAAGCCTTTCATGAGCAGCGACGACATCACTGAAGAGCTGTTGCAGGAAGCCTACCAGCGCAAGTTGAAGGACATTCGCGCCTCCCACATCCTCATCCGCTGCGACAAGAATGCCATGCCTTCCGACACGTTGAGAGCCTACAACAAAGCCATGGAGATCCGCAAAAAGGCCCTGAAAGGTGAAGACTTTGGCGACCTCGCTGTGCGTTATTCGGAAGACCCATCAGCGAAAGACATGGAAGCCACCGACCAGGCTCCTGCCCGTCCAGGCAACCGTGGCGACCTCGGCTATTTCACTGTGTTTGACATGGTTTATCCTTTTGAGACGGGAGCCTACAACACCAAGGAAGGCGAAATCTCCATGCCCGTACGCAGCGATTTCGGCTACCATATTATTAAGGTGCAAAGTATAACCGATGCCATGGGTTCCATCCAAGCCGCCCACATCTTCATGCAACTGCCCTTCGACGCCCCCGAAGATGAAGTGGCAGCAGCACAACAAAAGGCCAACAACATCTATAACGAACTGATGGCCCAAGAAGGCAAGAACTGGAGTGAGATGGTGAAGCAATATTCCGACGACAGAGGCACCGTGCAACGCGACGGCGCCTTGACTTCCTTCACCGTCAGCCGCATCGTCCCCGAGTTTATTGAAGCCTGCAAGTCATTGGAAATTGGACAGATTGCAAAACCCATCCGTACCAACTATGGCTTCCATATCATCAAATTGTTGGGCAAATCGGGAGTCGGACCTTTTGAAAAAGAGTCAAAAGCCTTGAGTGAGCGCATCGAGAAAGACATGCGTTCCAAAAAGTCGGAAGAGGTGGTCCTCAAGCAGGTGAAAAGCGAATACAAGTTCAAGCAGAACGACAAGAACCTGGAAGCTTTCATGGCCACCGTCGACAGCAGCATCCTCCGAAATGCATACGTGCCTGCCGACAATGTCGACATGAACGCCACCCTGTTTAGCATGGAAGGCAACCCGACCAAGGTGAGCGATTTCGTCAACTACATCAAAGGCAACATGAAACCGCAAAAATACGTCACTCCTGCCACTTACGCCTACCAGCTTTACGATGCCTTCTCCAGAGAAACGGCCTTGAATTATGCCGACTCCCGTCTCGAGGACAAGTATCCCGAATTCAAGGCTTTAGTCCAAGAATACAAGGACGGCATCTTGCTCTTCGACCTCATGGATCGGGAAGTGTGGGACAAGGCTGTGAAAGACACTTTGGGTCTGCAAGAATTCCATGCACGCAATGCTTCCAAATACATGTGGGATGAACGCGCCCATGCATACATCATCACAGTGACTCGTCAAGAATCCTTGCCCAAGGTGAAAGCACTTTTGGACAGCGGCATTGTTCTCGACAGCTTAAGGAGCACCTTGCAACGCGATTCCATCAACTACACCTTTGTGCGTAAGGGTTACTACCAAAAAGGCGATAACCAATATGTCGACCAAACGGAATGGAAGGTGGGCGTAAGAAACGAAATTCCCTCTACCGTCGACCAAAGCACCGTCATCGTTTGTATTGATGAACTGCGCAAGCCCGAACCTAAGACCCTCAAAGAAGCCCGAGGCCTTGTCACCTCTGACTATCAAGTGGAACTCGAACAAAAATGGGTGAAGTCGCTGAAAGAAAAATATCCAGTGAAAATCGACGAGAAAGTGCTGGATAAAGTCAGAAAGATGTATCAATGAACAAGTTAGGCGTTCTTATTGGTATCACTTCCCTACTGCTACTGGCCAGCTGCGACTTCTTTCAGAAAAAAACGAAAGAAGTCGTAGTGGCTGAGTGTTATGGTAAGTATCTCTATGAGTCGGACCTCGTAGGGATAGTTCCCGCAGGCACCTCCATCATGGACAGCATCCAAAGTGTCAGCACATTCATCGACTCCTGGATTAGGAGACAGGTGCTGATCCATCAGGCCGAGAACAACCTCGAGAAGGAAGAACTCGCTTTCCAAAAGCAGATAGAAGAATACCGGAACTCGCTTGTCATCTACACCTACGAAAGCCAACTCATCAACCAGAAGTTGGACACCATCGTCAGCGAAGATGAAATCGCCGACTACTATGAACAGCATAAAGAGGACTTCCAACTCCGTAACACGATGGTCAAAGCGGCATACGTCATCCTCGACGAAAGATGCCCTCATAAAGAAACCTTCCAAAAACTGTTGAGTGACCCTGACACATTGCTGCTGCAAAACATCGACGTTCTAGCGACCTATTATGCCGTGAAGAACTACCTTGACGTGGACCATTGGATGCGTTTGGACGAACTAACCAGCCTCATCCCCATTGAAATCTTCAATGCCGAGAGTTTCCTAAAGAAAACCAAGTACGTCTGTTTCGAGATGAACGAATTCACCTACATTGTGCGTTTTGTCGACTACCTTCTTGAAGAAAGCACCTCACCTTTGGAGATGGAACGCGACAACATCAAGAGCGTCATCCTTGCCCATCGCAAGCAAGCCTTGCTTGAGAAAATGAAGACTTCACTCTACAACAAAGCCAAAAGGGAACATGCGTTTGAAGTGTATGTGGGCTCACCTACTTTATATAACGCCGATTAAGCCGGCAATTTCTACAGGCTCAACGGCCTCGGTCAATGAGCTGACAACAAGTTGAAATACTGAAATAAGAAACAATGAAAAGAAACTGGATTATCATTGCACTCATGCTAATAGCCTTGCCGATGATGGCACAAAACCGTCAACCACAGGTGATTGACAAGGTGGTGGCCGTTGTCGGAAAGAACATCATCCTGCAATCGGATATTGAGAACCAATATATCCAATACCGTATGCAAGGCATGGCCGAAGGCACGGGTCAGGAAGTACGCACCCGCATTTTAGAGGACCTATTGCTACAGAAACTCATGCTCAACCAGGCTGAGATGGACAGTATCACAGTGACCGATGAGGAAGTGGAAAGGCAAATGGACCAAAAGCTCCAATACTTCATCAGTAGATTTGGCTCAAAGGAGAAGATGGAGGCGCAATTTGGAAAAACCTTGACCGAAATCAAAGACGAGTTGCGCAAAGGCCAGAAAGACCAGATGCTTCAAGAACAGGTACAGAACAACATTATGGAGAGCGTTGCCGTGACGCCCCAAGAAGTGAAAGATTTCTTTTTATCCATACCCAAAGACAGCCTTCCCACCGTCAATCCTGAATACGAAATAGTGCAGATTGTAAAGCGTCCGCCAGTCAGCATCGACGAGAAGCTGATTGTGAAAGACCGCCTCTACCAAATCCGTAAGCGCATCTTGGAAGGCGAAAGCTCCTTCTCAACCATGGCTGTGCTTTATTCCGAAGACCCAGGCTCGGCGCGACAAGGTGGAGAACTTGGTTTGACAGGCAGAGGCGAATGGGCCACCGAGTTTGAAAACGTTGCCTTCAACCTCCACGATGGTGAAATCTCAGACGTGGTGGAAACCCAATTCGGTTTCCATATCATCCAACTCATCGAGAAACGCGATAATATGGTCAACTGCCGCCACATCCTACTACAAGCCAAAGTGCCCATCGAGGCCCTGGAGAAAGCCCAAAGCGAACTTGATTCCGTGGCACAGCTTATCCGCAACGGTGACATGACCTTTGAGGAAGCCTGCAAGAAATACAGCGACGACGACTCAAAGAGCAACGGAGGTTATCTGACCAATGCTGCTACAGGAGGCAACCGACTCAGTATGCAAGACTTGCAAGAATTGGAGATGAGTTATCCCGAATACAAAAACTTGGCGTTCGTCATCAGCCGCCTCGAAGTCGGTCAAATCAGCGACCCTTTGCCCATGACCACCAATGAAAACAAGGACGCTTTCCGCCTCATCATGGTCAAGAGCAAGACTGAGTCCCATCAAGCCAACCTGAAAGACGACTATCACCTCATCCAAAGCTGGGCCCTCAACCAGAAACGCCAAGAAGCCATCGGCAAATGGGTGAAAAACAAAGCCGCCAAGGCCTATATCCGCCTTGACGACACCTATAAAAACAGCGAATTTTATTACGATTGGAACTTTCAATGACAAACTATGCATCAGATGTCGACGGTGCCAAGGCATTGGTCGAGAAATATGAAACCCTCCGCAAGGAAATCGGAAAAGTCATCGTCGGACAACATGACATTATCCACGACACCATCTTGTCCATCTTCTGCCAAGGCCATGTGCTGCTTGTCGGCGTGCCTGGCTTGGCCAAAACCCTATTGGTGAACACGATCGGCAAGGCACTTGGCCTGAGTTTCAGCCGCATCCAGTTCACTCCCGACCTCATGCCTTCCGACATCGTGGGCACCGAAATTTTGGATGAGTCGCGACAATTTAAGTTCATCAAAGGCCCTGTCTTCGCCAACATCGTATTGGCCGACGAAATCAACCGTACCCCGCCCAAAACGCAAGCTGCCCTTTTGGAAGCCATGCAAGAAAAGAGCATCACCGTGTCGGGCAAGACCTACAAATTGCAGGAGCCGTTCTTTGTCTTGGCCACCCAAAACCCCATCGAACAAGAAGGCACCTATCCCCTGCCCGAAGCCCAACTCGACCGCTTCATGTTCAACCTCATGCTTGACTATCCTTCGTATAACGAGGAAATCGACATCGTAAAGAACACCACCGTGGGCAATGTGGCCGAAGTGCATGCCGTGCTGTCACCTGAGGAGATTCTGTACTTCCAACAGTTGGTACGCCGCGTACCTGTGCCCGATAACGTGTATGAATATGCGGTAAATCTGGTTGCCCAGACCCGTCCTCACACGAATAAAGCCCACGAATGGGCCAACCGTTACCTCAGCTGGGGAGCAGGACCACGCGCCTCGCAATACCTCATCATCGGTGCCAAGGCCAACGCCCTGCTGACGGGCAAATACTCCCCCGATATCGAGGACGTGCAACGCGTAGCCATCCCGATTCTGCGCCACCGCATCATCCGCAACTATACCGCTGAAGCAGAAGGCGTTTCGATTGAAAACATTATCGACACATTGAAATAATTGTTTGTAGGGCTGTCGTATTACGGCAGCCGCTGTAATGGTTTGCAACAGCGGCTACCACGATGTGACAGCCCTACAAGCTTAATTCTTTCCTCCAATAAACTTGAAGCCCCATTTATCCTCTGCCAACAAATCGGGCACCGTTTCACCACCCAAACCCACGGCATGACTCACCGTGAACCGTGATGAAAAAACCCCGTAACCACCGTTCATAGGAGAAAGATCGCTTTCGCCCAAGCCTGGTTCCAACAAGGCCTCACTAGCATGAACATATTGGTTCAGTTTGTCACCACCGGCAGTAATGATGACATCAACAGGATAGTCGCCGAAGAAGCGCTTCAAGCTATCATTGGCAACGGTATCATCGCCAATGAACTTCTCCAATTCCTCATAAAAAGTTCGCGGCCAGTAATAGAATACATAAAAACCGTTATTCGTACTGATTGACAGGTCATAGTCTTCATACGTTCCAATATACCAACGCATGGTACGAAGCACGGAATCGCCGTCGGGCGTGCGTTGTTCTTTGAAATTAAAGGCAAAATAGATTTCATAGTAAGCCGCATTAATGGCAGGCCGAAAAAGGAAATGCCTTGGAACGGCATTGATATATTGTTTCGAAAAGTTCACGCCTAAGCTCTGCACATCGAAATAACCGTCCGTCTCCCACCAGTTTGGTCTTGGTAGTCAATGTGGATTCGGGAAGGACGACTTTAAGTTTATAGGTATAGTTTTTTGTGTCGGTGTTCATCGACAGCCGTTCTGTCGTGTAATACATCTTCTGCAAGGGTGCATAGAAAAGCCCTTGCGACTTGTCGCGGATGGTAATTGTATCAAGGATAAACTCACGAACGGAATCGCCATTGCAGTATTCAACGATACGCGCATCCAATTTGCCTGAATAGTTGCTCGAGTCAGGGTTAAGGGCGGATTCGTAAGGATCACCCTGCACATAAAAAGAACGGGTTATTTTGATGAAGTTGGTGTCGGCATTGACATCAAGTACGCCATAGACAATCGGGAACTCCTTATAGTCGGCATAAACATTGACATCCGTCGAGCAGGAGGCGAAAAAAGCCATAAGAGGCATGTAAAACAACAGTAAAACTCTTTTCATCTTTGCCATCCGTTTATTGATTCACGCGACAAAACTACAAATAAATTCGTTTCAAACAAATTATTTCCGCTTTATTTTACATTTTTTCTCTTTTTGATTACACAAAAAACCGACCGCCTATAGATTCCTAAGGGAATGACATAGACGGTCGGTTTTAATCGTCAGCGTTTTTTTCTATTCCTCATCCACCAAGAACACGGCCACCTGGCGGATGCCACTGGCACCTATGACCAAAGTCTGTTCGATGTCGGTGCTGCGGCTCGGTCCTGTGATGATGGTCATCTGCGAAGGTTTGTTTTTCGCATATTTCCTCCTCACGGTTTGAAATGCCGCCCTCATGCCAGGCACAATCTGCTCGGTTGTGGCAAACACCAACAAAGTGTCGGGCAAGGCGTAAGCCTCACGTGTCTGGGTCAAGCTGTCAGAAAGAACGATACTGCCTGTCTGTGCCACCAAGCACTCGCAGCCTGTCAGACTGACGAGCTTTTGCTTGGGCTCGCGTTCCTTACTCTCTGTATAGGGGATGCCATACTTATCCAGAAGACGTTGCATCTCTGGGCTGGTGCACCACAGCGGCTCCCAACCATTCTCGGGTGCCAGTTGTTTGATGCACTCGGCAAACTCAGCCTCGCTCTCCAGATAGATGAAGATGCCGCCATACTCCTTGAAGTTCTGCACAAAAGTGATGGCCGTTCCATCCTCTTCCTTGATAGGCACCCACGTCTCGGTGCGCTGGTCGATATCCTTAAACAATGCCTCCTGACGCTCGATGAGGGCATTACGCACCCTGGCAAGCATTTGTTCCTTAAAGGTGGTGTCGGTGTTTTCTCCTTTGTTGTCCCAGGCCATGGCTTTTATGCGTTTTCAGGTTTGTTCTCAGGTTGATTCTCTGCTTGGCTTTCAGCTGCCTTCAAGGCCGCGTTCTTCAGTTTCTCGTCTTCGGAGTTGCCCCAAGGACGTTTTCCAAAGATGCGTTCCAAGTCCTCACCGAAGATAACCTCTTCTTCGATGAGTTTGTTGGCCAATTCCGAAAGGCCTTCTCGGTGGTCGGTAAGGATGGCAACAGCGTCTTTATATGCCTTCTCGACGATGAAGCTCACGCGTTGGTCGATGGTCTCGGCGGTCTTCTCGCTGAAAGGTTTGGTGAGGCTATAGTCCTGCTGCCCCGTTGAGTCATAGTAACTCAGGTTGCCGATTTCCTCGTCCAAACCATAATAGGTCACCATGGCAAAGGCCTGTTTGGTGACTTTCTCAAGGTCAGACAAGGCACCAGTGGAAATCTGTCCAAAGACCACCTGCTCGGCTGCACGACCGCCCAAGGTGGCAATCATCTCTTGGTACATCTGCTCCTTGGTGGTAATTTGACGTTCCTCGGGCAGATACCATGCAGCACCCAGCGAGTTGCCACGCGGCACGATGGTCACCTTCACCAAAGGATGGGCAAACTGCAGCAACCAGCTCGTTGTGGCATGGCCCGCCTCATGGAAGGCGATGACCTTCTTCTCTTCGGGTGAGATAATCTTATTCTTCTTCTCGAGGCCTCCGATGATGCGGTCGACAGCATCCAAGAAGTCCTGCTTATCAATCTCTTCTTTGCCTTTGCGGGCAGCCATCAACGCGGCTTCATTACACACGTTGGCAATGTCGGCACCCGAGAAACCCGGGGTCTGCTTGGCCAGGAAGTCTTTGTCTACATCGTTGCCAAGCTTCAAGCCGCGCATGTGTACCTCAAAGATTTCCTTACGGCCAACAATGTCGGGCAGCTCCACATAGATCTGACGGTCGAAACGACCGGCACGGAGCAAGGCTTTGTCGAGGATGTCGGCACGGTTGGTGGCAGCCAACACAATAACACCAGAGTTGGTGCCAAAACCATCCATTTCGGTAAGCAACTGGTTCAGCGTGCTCTCACGTTCGTCGTTACCGCCTGTGATGGCGCTCTTGCCACGGGCACGACCAATGGCATCGATTTCGTCGATGAAGATGATGCATGGTGCTTTCGACTTGGCGTTGTTGAACAGGTCACGGACACGCGAAGCGCCCACGCCGACAAACATCTCCACGAAGTCGGAGCCTGAAAGGCTGAAGAAAGGCACATTGGCCTCGCCTGCCACCGACTTGGCCAGCAGGGTCTTACCCGTTCCAGGAGGGCCAACCAAAAGCACACCCTTTGGAATCTTACCGCCCAATTTGGTGTATTTCTCCGGATTCTTCAGGAAGTCAACGACTTCCATAATCTCCACTTTGGCCTCTTCTAAACCTGCCACATCCTTGAAGGTCACGTTTACATTGCTGCTGTTCTTGTCATAAAGCTGAGCCCTTGACTTACCAATATTGAAAATCGATCCAGCTCCACCACCCATGCTGCGACCCATTCCGCGAATGAGCACAATATAAAACACAGCGAGCAGCGCCAACGGTATCAACCACTCAAAGATGCTGCCCATCCAGTTATTTCTTCTTACATTGCTGATATACACGGGATTGGACACATCTTTCTGGGCATTCTCCACCATCTCCTCAAAACGTTCCAAAGAGCCGATTTTATAGGAATAGTTCGGATACTCGGTAATGCCGTCAGCATTGGTAGTCGCGTCAGGGAAATAGATTGCCAAGCCTTTCTTGTTCAGATAAATCTCGGCATCCTCGCGGTTGACAAGTTCGATTTTGCCCACCTCTTCCTTTTTTAGCAACTCGATGAGTTTGCCCTGATCAATATCCTCTTGTGGGGTGACAGAACCTCTGCCAAAAAAGTTCACACCAATCAGCACAGCGAACAAAATGACATAGATCCACATCAAGTTGAACCGTCTCTTGCCATTCGGTTTCTGATTGGATTGGTTAGGCTGGTCGGGCTGGTTTGGGTTGTTGCCAGACCCTTTAGTCTCGTTATTCTCCATTGTAAAACTTTGATTTTGAAATAATTATTCCTCGGTCGCCTTCACGATTCTCTCAGCATCGGCCCATAGCTCCTCCAATTTATAAAACTCGCGCTTCGATTCGAGGAAAACATGGACGACGACATCCACGAAGTCTATCAAAATCCATTCCGTATTTTCGCGGCCCTCCACATGGTAGGGTTTGTTGTGCGTCTTTTCAAAAACCACCTCTTCCACCTTATCAGCGATGGCATCCACCTGTGTTTTGGAAGGGGCATGGCAGATGACAAAATAATCTGTCACTGCGGTGGTGATCTCCCTCAGGTCGAGGGTGACGATGTCTTTGCCTTTCACGGCTTCCATGGCCTCAATCGTTGCGGCCACAATCTCTTCAACGTTATCTGTTTGATGTCTGACTCTCATAATCGTAAAAAATGGACTGCAAATTTAAGCATTTTTGCAATAACAACTGGATTTTGCCAAAAATTCCGTATTTTTGAAGCGTAAAATCTTATGACCATGAACGAACTCGAAACCTTATTTTCAGAAGTCACGACCTTTGTTTTCGACTACGACGGCGTGATGACCGACGGAACAGTCTTCAGCAGCCCAGATGGAACTCCCTGGCGCGCCACCAACGTGAAAGACGGCTACGCTTTGCAGCTGGCCGCAAAACTCGGCTATAAAGTAGCCGTCATCTCGGGCGCCATCTGTCCCTCTATGGAAGTCAGGATGAACAGCCTTGGCGTCAGCGATGTGTTCACAGGTGTGCCAAACAAGGTGCTGAAGCTCAAGGAGTACATGAACCGCAAAGGCCTCGACGCCAAACAGATTATTTTCATGGGCGACGACATCCCTGACCTTCAGGTAATGAAAGAAGTGGGGGTTCCGGCTTGTCCTGCCGATGCTGTGCCTGAGATAAAGGAAATCTGCAAATTCATCAGCGAACGACCTGGTGGCAAGGGGGCTGTGCGTGATGTCATCGAACGTGTCCTGAAAGTGCAGGGCAAGTGGATGACGGAAGAGGCTTATGCTTGGTAAAGGTTAAATAAATTCCCTTCGGGAATGAAGTACTTCATTTTGTAATTACCGGCGGCTTGTAATAGCTACTGACGGGTAATTGTTGGCGTATAGGTCAAAATGCAGGCTGAAAAAAACGAGTAGTAGTTCAATGGGTCATTTTGCAGGCTGAAAATTTAATGCCAAATGTCAGTCGTTTGTT
>ONFO01000027.1 GCA_900317155.1 uncultured Bacteroidales bacterium | reverse complement strand
CTATTTCCCCATATTCGTTTTACCCTACAACGATGGTGGTTGTCTCTTGGCCATGAATGGAGGTGCAAATTGTATGAGTTCATATTCTGCAAGCAAGGTTATGAAACTGACCCGTGAGGAGATGAACCCGATACCCACTGCGGTCAAGGAGATGCCTGTGATGGAGATTCAAGGCAAGGCGTATCCTAATCCGGCAAAGGATGTTCTGAACATTGACCTTAGCGAAGTGGGAACCATTGATGGCTGCCGCATCAGCATTACGGATGGCCTTGGTCGCCCTTGCTTGGATAGGTTTGTCCGAGGCGAGGGGAATGTGCTTACTGTGGGCGTTTCGGGATTGAAGGCGGGGGGTGTATTTCTATCGAGTTTACAATGCTGAAAAAGAACTATTAACCGGAAAATGGATAAAACAATAATACGATGAAAACAACAAGAATTTACGCCCTGCTTGCGCTGATGATGATGGCGGGAGGGGTGACGATGCAAGCACAAGAACAATTGGAAGTGGAACTCATTGGAGACACCCACGGCTATCTTGCCCTGCTTTCCTTGACTGAAGACGAGTGTTTGGTTACCATGCGTGGCGAAGAAAACGGTACTATGGCTTTGTGCCGCATTAAAACTGACGGCACGGAATTGGAGTATGTCGCACAAAACCACCTCAACGATGGAGGGTTCTCTATGGCAAACCAACAATTGTTGTTCATGAAGGAAAATGGTTTCCCAAGCATCATTTACCACAAGATGAGAGGCGATTCCCTTTGGATTGCCGTTGGTGACATTGACGAGGATTTGTTGGTGGTCGAAACTGGAACTGTTTTGCTTAGTGGCACAGGTGTTTCTACCGTTCATTATATGGATCCTCAATTCATCATCGAGAGCGATAGCATTTTTGCGGTGAGTTATTTCACCAATGAGCAATTAGGGCAGAACGCAGCTGACCGTCACCGTATCATTCGGTTTGACAGATGGGGTAATGTGCTTGCAGATAGGTACTTTACTTCCGTACTCTTCGACCCTGAAAGGCTTTTCGCTCTCAATGCAGATTCTACGGGCTACCTTTTAGGCGGATGCGATATTCATGAACAGCCTGTCAAAACACGTTGCTTCAATTTGGATTTCAACCTTGACACCACCTTGCTGCATGATGAAATCTATAACGATTTCCCTTTGCCTGGCTGGTGTCAAAGCATCGTTTTTCCTTACGTTGCCAAACATCCTATATCGGGTTGTCTATATGTGGTGGGCAGCTTTAGATATGTTGCCAACGGGCAGTCTGGTTATCAAAATGCGATCATAGCCAAGTTCGATAAGGAAATGTCACACATCGACAAATGGGCATTGACTGTCGACAATCCTGGTGAAGACCAACGCGCTTATTGGAAGTCAATAGACTTCTTTCCAGATGGCAGCATTGCAATGTGTGCGTTGGTTCAGGATATCTATTATCAGGAAGGTTTTTATGTCGCCCGATTTGATGAGGATTTGAACAAAATCAGCGAAATCTATAAACCATTCGATGGCCAATGGCAGGGATCTATAGAGATTTGTGCCATGCCTAATGGCGACTGCCTTATCACGACCATTAACGACAATATCTACCACATTCTCGCAGACTCGTTTTGGAATGTCGACGAAGCCCACGACAACGGCCTGAAGGTGGCCATTGCCTATCCCAATCCAGGGAAGGATGTGCTGAATATCCGCACGGGGTTACGGGATGCTTGGGTGGAGGTGTATGATTTGAATGGAAGATTGGTTCATAGGCAGGCCATTACGGAGGATGTGACGGGGATTGATGCTGGAGGATGGGCTGAAGGGGGTTATGTTTGGAAGGTGATATCAAACGGCAAAGAAGCGGAAAACGGAAAATGGATAAAAGAATAATACGATGAAAACGACAAGAATTTACGCCCTGCTTGCGCTCCTGCTGATGGCGGGAGGGGTGACGATGCAAGCGCAAGAACTTCAACCGATTATCGAACACGAGAGCGGTGGATTGTACACCCCCATCTTTCAAAACGCCACGGGTAACGAAATACTCTTTCGTTATTATGAAACTCCTGGCACTTATGGGTCAATCCTCAAGATTGATGATGAAGGTCATTATATTGACACACTGTATTTTTGGCCGAAAGATAAAATAGATGAAGTGGTTTGGGTTCATTCTTTTTCTTTTGACAGGAACGACGAAGGGGAGCCATGTATGTTTTTCCTGACCTATACGAACGACTCTGTTTGCCTGTATCTCGCGACAATTCATGACGACTTTTCAGTCAGCCGCAAGGAATATGGGAAATGGGAATCGATGAATTACTGGGAGCACTCTGGCTCCTGGGCCAGCACCAATGCGGTGTTGAACAAGGATGGGAGCGTCGTGTTCTCCTTCCCGCTTGAGGACCCGACTTCCTTTCCTCTTTCGCTGCGCGTCATGAGATTTGATGTTTCAGGTAATATCTGTGCGGAAACGACGCTTGAAGGGCCTTGTAGCTACTACGCATTTATGATGTCCTCAATAGACTCGGTGGGCTGTAGGGTGATTATGCGATGCCCTGAATCAACCAATGAAGTCATATATGATTGCCTTACCCTCGATGCCGAGTTGAACGTCATTGCCCAGAAGCATAACATCGACAATCTTGCCTATCCCCCCGTTTTGAGTTGTTACTTTCCAGCCAACTTGCGTTATAATCCCATCACGGGCAAAGCCTATTCCATCAGCACCTTTACCTGCCCCGCGATGAACGGAAATCCTGCCACTTACGAAGACATATTCATGAGTGCTTTCGACGAGGATTTTAACCAATTCAACTATACTTGGGGCATTCACACAGAAGACAGAAGTTTCGCCGCTCAATACCTTGATGGGTCAATAGGCTTTGGGCCTGAGGGCGATGTGTATATGATAGGCACGATGGATCCATTAATCCCCCACGGGTCTATTGGCAGAAACCTCTATATAGTTCAATTTGATGAGAACCTGAACAAAATAGGCGAGATATACCATCAATTTGACGAAGTCGGGAGGATGATCGGAAGGATGCCAACAGGAATTTGTGCAAACACAAACGATTGTGTGTTTAGCGTGGATCATCTCGATTATGATAACATCACGGGATGGGATGCGGTTTTCAAGGTGCCAAAGGAGGCTTTTGACAACATTGAGGAAGCTCATACCCAAGGCTTCGCCGTCGCGGTGGCTTATCCTAATCCGGGGAAGGGTGTGCTGAATATCAGGACGGGGTTAAAGGATGCTTGGGTGGAGTTGTATGATTTGAATGGAAGAATGGTTTATAGGCAGGAGATAACGGGAAATGTCACGGCCATCAATACGACGAATTGGAGTGAGGGGGCTTATGTTTGGAAGGTGATATCAAACGGCAAATTAGCGGAAAACGGAAAATGGATAAAAGAATAAAAAATAATCCTAAATAAAAAATAATCCTATGAAAACACTCAACAAATTGATGCTGTCATTCTTACTGACATTTGCAGTACTGCAAGCTTTCGCCTACGACTTCCAGGAAGGCGATCTTCGTTACACCATCATCAGTGCCAATCCGCCGGAGGTTAGCGTGAGCGGACATGCCAACGGCACCTCGGCGCAAGGTTCTCTTACCATTCCCGAAACCGTTTCGCACGAGGGTGTCACCTACACCGTTACTGAAATCGGCGAAAGGGCGTTCCAAAACTGCGAGTCACTTTCGGGCGACTTGGTCATCCCAAACACGGTGCGTCGGATTGAGACCGAAGCTTTTGAGTGTTGCTCGGGCTTCCACGGCACACTGACACTCTCTAATCAACTGGTTTACGTTGGATATTTGGCTTTCAATAACTGTTGTAACTTTCAGGGTATCTTGGCACTTCCCGAAAGCCTTGACATAATTGACAGAAAAGCCTTTATTGGCTGTAGTGGATTCACAGGACCGTTGGCTTTGCCTCAATGTTCGTTTATTGGCGCAGAGGCATTTCGTGCATGTAGTGGTTTCACCGGAGACATTGTCATACCAATCTCCATTACGCACCTCGAAAACGGCATCTTCGCCCATTGTACTGGTTTTGATGGCACCATTGTTCTTCACGACAACATTGAAAACATCGGAAACGGAACGTTCCGCTATTGTAGCGGACTAACCGGGGAACTCGTCATTCCCGAATCAGTCACCTTTATCGACATTATGGCGTTTTACGACTGCGAGAACCTAACTGGCACATTGAACATCCCTTCAAGTGTGGTTGGGATCGGGGCAAGTGCCTTTGCCTATTGTTACGGTTTCACTGGCGAATTGGTCATTCCCGAATCCATCAATGAAATCCCACACGGTGCGTTCAAGGAATGTGTCGGGCTTACTTCGGTTGTCATTCCCAATACCGTTACAAAGATAGGGCAATTACCACCTGACTGTTTCAACAAGGAAGGCGCATTCGAGGGTTGCACCGGCTTGACGGGGACGTTGCAGTTGCCTGAAAACCTGATACGTATAGGAGGAATGGCCTTCAAGGATTGCACTGGCTTAACTGGCGAACTTGTGTTTCCTGCCTCGCTGCAAAGAATCGATGCCGAAGCGTTCAAAGGCTGCATAGGTCTGACTGGCGACCTCGTGCTGCCCGTCTCGGTGAGTATAATCGAACCCGATGCCTTTAGAGGTTGCACCGGATTCAGCAGCCTTCAAATCAAAAATGCCGTTAGCAATGTAAACATTATGCGCAAGGCTTTCTATGGCTGCACTGGCATGCACGACATTGAAATCACCGAACAAGTGTCTCACATTGGCAGCTATGCCTTTGCCGAAACAGGATGGGAAGCCGACCAACCCAATGGCGTTATGATGCTTCACGACTGGTGCCTTGGCTACAAAGGCAACGCCTCAAACCTTGCCTTGCAACTGCCTGAAACCACGAGAGGCATTGCCGACTGCGCTTTCAATGGTAATACCAACATAAAATCCCTCTCCATACCCGACGACTGTCCCATGACCAAAATAAGCGATTCCGCTTTCTATGGTTGCAACAAACTCGCAGGGCTGTTAACAATTCCCAATGGCATTAAAACAATAGGACAGAGTGCTTTCGAGTGTTGCTCAAAGATAAAAAACCTTGAACTGGCACCGTCGGTTGAAACCCTCGACTATTTTGCGTTCGATTATTGTACTGGTTTGGAAAGCATCACTTCGTGGGCAGAAACGCCACCTTTGGTAAAATACTCGTTCTACGATGTAAACACCGACATCCCGCTTAAGGTGCCTTGTGGTACAATGGAAGCTTACCAAAATAATTCGCAATGGAGCGCTTTCACCAACATCAGCGAAGTGCCTTTCAAGCTCACGGTCAGTGTTGACCATCCCGATCATGGCACCTGTTCCATCGTCAAACACGGTGACTGCGACAATCCCGAAAGCATCGTCCAAGCCACTCCAAACAATGGCCATGAGTTCGCGTTTTGGGCTATTGACGGCGACATCGTTTCCTACGACCAAACCTACACTTTCAACCTTGAACACTCTACCGCTTTGAAAGCCCATTTCGATTTTGAAAGTGTCGGCGAAAACGGCGAAAATGCATTTGCGGTTTATCCTAATCCGGGGAAGGATGTACTGAATATCCGCACGGGGTTGCGGGATGCTTGGGTGGAGGTGTATGATATGAATGGGAGGCTGGTTCATAGACAAGCCATTACGGAAAATGTGACGGGGATTGATGCTGGAGGATGGGCTGAAGGGGTTTATGTTTGGAAGGTGATTGCCGATGGCAAGGAAGCAGAAAGAGGGAAGTGGGTTAAGGAGTAACTATGATATATAAAGCAAGTATTGTCAAATCAAATAACCACAAAGATGAAAAAAGTAGTTTTAATCGCAGTTATCGCTTTATTTGCGTTCTGCTCATGTGAAAAAATCAATTTGGTTGAACAAGTGCCACAACTGAAAGGCTCATGGCAATGGCACCAAACCACGGTGGGAGGCGTTGTTGGTGTCATTCATCCAGAAACCACTCAAAGTCTCGTCTTATCTTTTGAAGATGATAACAAGATTAGCATTGAGTATAATGGTGAAACCGTTGTTTCAGGAGAAACATATACCTGCAAGAAGACAAACAATAGTAACTATGGCGAGTATTTGATTTCATTGCCAAAGGAAGTGCGGAGTAAGGTCGCTGAACATCTCGGGGCTTCGAAAGGTAATGTCGTGATTGACGGTTATATCCGTTTCAGCACGATTTATATGAATGACGATACACAGTATCTTGTCATAACCGAAGCAGAAGGTAAAGACATGGGTGTTGAAGGTGGCAACGATTTTCATTGCAGTTCAGTGTTTGCACCAGTTCAGACTCTTCAATGAACATTTGGAGGTTTCTATAGCCTCCCCATCCCGCTTCCATGCGTTTGGCGACGCGCTGGAGAATGGGATGGCTTTAGTCACTAATGGCAAAGGAACCAAATTAGGAAAAATGGATAAATAATGATACTATGAAAGCAACAAGGATTTACACCCTGCTTGCGCTCCTGCTGATGGCGGGAGGGGTGACGATGCAAGCGCAAGAGTATTTGCCTATCGCCCAGAAAGGAAACGAGTGGCATACCTTCGAGACCGCCGTTTGGCAAATTAACAACTATGTCAATTGGTGTTCAGGGGACACTCTCATTGAAGATGTTCGATATATGAAAATCATGGGCACTGTGAATGATAGTTATCCTATCTTTTACACATTACTTAGAGAAGAGGACGGAAAGGTATGGAAACGGTATTCAATTGCTCATCCAGAGACATTACTCTATGACTTCACTGCCAGTGTTGGCGACACCTTGAGAATTGGGGATTTCGCAGAGGAAATGGTTCTTGATTCCATTAGCATGGTGCAGATTGGTGATGTTGACAGGAGAAAGTTTTGGTTTGGATTAGAATATGACGGTTTGGGAAACCCTCGCGCCAAGGAAACATGGGTTGAAGGCATAGGCAGCGATTATGGATTGCTATGGAGCGGATATTACGGTGTTTATGACGGGTGGCATTGCTTGCTGTGCTTCCATCAATACGGGGAACTCGTTTGGCAGAACCCTGAATACAACACATGCACCTATCCCTATGATGCCGTTGAGGAAAACAAGGATTCTGAAATAGCCCTTTATCCCAATCCGGTAAGGGATAGAGTTGTAATTGAAGGCATTGAAGTTGCCGAAGTGGAGGTGTACAACACCCTTGGGCAGATGGTGAAGACCATTCAAGGCACTAATGAAATTTCCGTTGCAGACCTGCCGCAAGGCGTTTACCTGCTTCGCATTGCGGATGCGGAAGGGAAAGATTACACGAATAAGATAATGATACGATGAAAGCAACAAGATTTTAAGCACTGCGTACGACATCAACGGCAGGCTCATCCACAGTCAAGCCCTCACAGAGAATGTGACGGCGATTGATGCAACGGATTGTACTGAGGGCGTTTATGTTTGGAAGGTGTACGCTTCTAATAATGCCGGCCTTTTTGTTGGCGTCGCCAAAAAATGCTACCTTTGCGGCCATGAAACGCTGGTTTCCCATAGGGCTTTTGTTTTTTGTCGTGTTGGTGGCTGCCTGCTCCAAGCACGTAACGCCTCCACCACCGGAGGAGGACATGCTTTATCGCGTGGAGTGCTTTTACCCAAACTATCCCGACAGCGCTCTGCAAATCCTTGACACGTTGAACCTTTCGGTGCTATCAGAGAAGGAACGGGCGCATTATTGCTTGGTGCGAATGTGGGTGAAAGAATTGAAGAATCAATATGACTCGGAAGTCGATTCTTTGTTGCAAGTGGCTGAGGATTACTTTGTTGGAAGTCAAGACAAGTATTATGAGACCATGACTTTGTTGTCGCTTGCCAGACTGAATCTATTTAAAGGGGAAACCCGACAAACCGTTCTCGACTATAGGCAGAAAGCCATGCAAAGCATAGAACTATGCCAGCATGTTGATGAGCGTTTGTTGCGTTACTCTGAACCACCGATTAGTGAACAAGAGAAAATCGACAAGGTCAAATATGCCATCCATCAGAAACTAGGCATGTCATACGGGAGCACCGGATATCACAAGGAATCCATTGAGCATATGAAAGCGGCGCAAAAGTATTATGCTGAAACACAGAATCATAAGCAATATATGGTGTGCACGTTTCCTTTAGGCATGTCTTATCTTGCTTTGGAGGAATACGACAGCTGCCTTGTGTATTTCCAAAACGGTTTGCACGATGCCCAAATCTATGGTAGCATCAACGACTGTGCCTTTTATTATAGTTGTCTTTCCATTTATTGTATGCAACGGGTTGAGAAACAAGCTTTTTCAAACGAAGAAGAACGCGAAGGCCTGTTGCGTCGAATGATAGCGGAAAGTCGCAAGGGATTGGCGCTTTTGGGCGATACCATCGAAAGCAATTATAAAAAGGGGCTGGTTGAAAACTTGGCCGAAGCCTATTACGAACTCCATCAATACGATTCGTGTATCTATTTTGGGACACAAGCCTATGAAATGCCCGACCTCCACGAACAAGGTGGTTTGCTGTACAAATGGCTGTTCTACTCCTACAGGGCATTGGGCGATAACGAAAAAGCCAGTTTCTTTGCGGAAAAACTGATTGTGGCACAACAAGAAGAGAATGAAAATCAACAATCTGTCGCTGAGGTGAAAGGTGAGTACGAGAAGCAAATGGAAATCAACAAAGTGCAAGCCGAACAGCAAATTAGGCGGTATAGGCTTTACCTATGGATAGCTTTGCTGCTGGCTCTCCTGCTTGCGGTGATTGTCTTGGTGCTTCGCTATCGGAAAGCCAAGGAGTTGGAAGTCCTGAGGTCGCGCGAGGCACAGCAAAAACTGCAATTGGAGTTGGATCATGCCGCACAGCAATCCATGCAATTGTTGCAGCAACGAGCATTGGCCATTTACCAATCTGACCAAGACGACAAATTGAATCGTATTCTCGACGCATTCGATTCCGCCTATCCGCAAGCCATGGATAACCTGAAAAAAGACCATCCCGACCTGAGTGAGACGGAATGCCAACTTGCCCTGCTCAATCTCCTCCGTTTCCGCTCGAAGGAAGAGGCCGACTTGCTTGGCCTAAGCGAAAACACCATCCGAAAATACCGCTCCAACCTCAGGAAAAAGCTGGATTCCGACGCGTTTTCCACCTTGGGTGGGTAAGAAAAATGTGTATTTTTGATTTTTTATTTTATTGAATATCAATTTGGTGTAATTCAAACAAAAGAATATTTTGTGTACTTCCATGTCTCGTTTGGGGTGATGGCTGGTTTTTCATTTAATTTTGCGTAAACCAATTTCAAAATGTTTTTGCAATGAAAAAAGTAAAGCTTTACACCCTGCTTGCGCTCCTGCTAACGACGGGAGGTGTGACGATGCAGGCGCAAGAGATTCCCAGTGACCTCACAACGATTTACGAATCGGATTCCGTTTGGTTCAATGCCCTCAGGAGTTATAACGACAAGATGTTTTTAGCTTTCGGCGGAAACCAGGAGGAAAAATGTAAGGTGTTGAAAATGTCGTATAATGGCGATATACTCGACGAAGCCCCTATCCCGAGCCATAGGATGAGCCAGTGGAGACACGGAGGGTATTATGAGGGCAAATTTCGCTATGCGTCGTTCCGTACGGATGATAACGACACGTTGCCCATGCTTTGTGTGATTGAATTGGATCCCGAGGACTTGTCGTGGACTTATTATCCCTGTCAATGGGAAGGCCTCGACTTCAACCATCCGGACAATGCTTTTCTTTACTCCGAAATGATTCATTCCGTGTTCTCAAAGGACGGCAGCTTGTTGATTTCCTATCCTGTTGACAGCGCTTGGCACCTTAACGAAACGGAAGCCATGCATTTGTTCAAGTTTGACAGCCAAGGCAACCAGGTGAGCGAGCGCATTTTTGATTCCATACCCTTTTCCCTCTCGAACCAATTCTTTTCCGCTCCCGATTCTTTGGGATGCCGCATAATTTTGCGGAACCCCGTGCAGTATGCATTTGATTGCCATACCCTTGATGATGAGTTCAACACGGTCGCCGTCGTGGAAGACGCGGGGAAGGTCTATGAGTCTCATCCCTATATCAGTGGTTGGATAGGCAATTTTGAGTGTCCTCACTTTGTCCAGCTTAATCCTTACAACGGGTTGACTTATTCAATTGGATGTGAAGGCCCGTTGAGCAAAGATGAAGCAAAGGCGGAAAACAAGTCAAGAAGCGATTTGGATGTCTTCATGAGGGTCTTCGACGAGGAGTTTGCCGTGTTGAATTGGGATTGGGGCATCATCAACCCTAGGATGAACGACGAAGGTTATGGCATGGCTTTCAGTCCCGAAGGCACCGTGTATATGATGGGTTGGATGGACGTCAGCTTTGCTGGCAGCAATATCAATGATAATTTGTATGTGGCCCAAACGGATGAGTTCCTGAACAAACAGCATGAGATTTATTTCAAACCCACGGGTTATCATGTTATCCCCCATACTATCGATTTTTGTCCCGATGGAGGTTGCCTCGTTTACGCAACTCGTAGGAATACCGTCACGGGCTATCAGGACTATTGTATCTATAAAATCACGCCAGAGGATTTCGTGAGTGTCGAGGAAGCCCATTTGCATGGACTAGCCGTTGCCACAGTTTATCCCAACCCAGGTGGTAGCACGCTCAATATTCGCACTACAATGCCAAACGCCCGCGTGGAAGTGTACGACATGAAGGGCATGCTCATCCATAGTCAAGCCCTCACGGAGAATGTGACCGCGATTGATGCTGAGGATTGGGCTGAGGGTGTTTATGTTTGGAAGGTTTATACAACGGACGTTTCGACAGGCTCAACGACCCTCGCGGAAACAGGAAAATGGATAAAACAATAATACAATGAAAAACAACAGATTATCAACATTTTTTACGCTCCTGCTGATGGCAGGAGGGGTGACGATGCAAGCCCAGGAACAATGCAACACGGATAGATCAACTGGTCTGTTTGCATGTCAAAAGGCGCCAGATGCCATTCCTTTCAAACAGCCCACTGTCGTTTCTGTACAAGATGCCTGGCTCCATTATGGCAGCGAAGTGTATGGCAGCAACCTTGCTTATACTCCTCAGGAGATTCCTTTCTCATGGGCGGTATCGTTTCCACCTTCTGTCCTGCAATCCTACGACGGGTTCACCCTGACCCGAGTGGCCATATATGAAAACTATTATATCATGGGAAACCTGCTATTGGGAGTTTACTATGGCAACGAATTTATGCCTCTTACCTTGCTTGACGAGCAGGTCTTTGCTCCGACAGGTAATGAAGGCTTTACCGATATTGTTTTGGACAACCCCGTTGAACTTGATGTCACGAAGCATCTTTGGATTGTCTTCTCCGAGACCGACATGACAGAGACCTATTCGGCTGCAGTTTGTTACGACGACAACCCCGACCCCAATGCCCGTTGGGTGCAGATGGAGGAAAACAAATGGACCGATGTCGCCAGTTATGGGCCTTGGGAACAACTCCAATTCATGATTTGGGCCTATGTCACCGATGACCCTTGGGGCGTGGAAGAATCATTATTGCAGAAAACCTCAAATGTCTATCCCAACCCAGGCGGCAACACCCTCAACATCCGCACGGCCTTGCAGAACGCCCACGTGGAAGTGTACGACACCAACGGAAGACTCATCCACAGCCAAGCCCTCACAGAGAATGCGACGGGGATTGATGCATCGGATTGGGCTGAGGGCGTTTATGTTTGGAAGGTAATTGTAGATGGGAAGGAAGCGGAAGTTGGGAAGTGGATCAAGGAATGAAAATACCTTTGGAGGGATGAAAACAGATTGCATGTTGTCAAAAAAAATAGGGACAAGCCGTTTTTCTGCTATTTTTCAAATCATTGAAAAACAATATTTTGAAGAGTTGGCAACAAGAAAAAGTATGGACAAGGCAGGAGTTGCCCGTGAAAAGCTCTTGACAAGTAATCTTTATCATTAACTTTGCGAAAATTTCAAAACCGAACCCCAATGAAAGCAACGAAAATTTACACCCTGCTTGCGCTCCTGCTGATGGCGGGAGGGGTGACGATGCAGGCGCAGACAGAAGATGACTTTTGGATGGGAATTGACCCGCCAACGACAGGTGTCTACTCGCTCATAGAGGATGCCGACGGAAACATTATTGTAGGCGCAACAGGCGTGTACAATTCTTCCGATGATGGAGCAACTTGGAGCCTCATCGGACTGGATGACATTGGGGTGTTGTGCCTTTACGAGCATACGGACGGCACTTTGTTGGCGGGCACGAATAGATACCATTCCTTGTACAAGAGAGAAGCAGGAAGCACGGAATGGAGGTATCTGCCCGTTCCTATAATTGATAATGGTGTTTCTTTAGGTGTTACCCCCGATAACTCATTGTTGTTGGGCACATGGGGCAGCATTTGGAAATCAACGGACTGGGATACGATTTGGTCCAATGTTTGGGTGAGCAATGGTGGGGCTTGTGAGGTGACGGACTTCCTGAAATTGGACAATGGAACGATGTTGGCATCAGTTGAGGATCATCTTGCGATGGGTGAAGGCGGTTTGTTTCGATCGACTGACAACGGCGATACATGGGAAAACATCGGATTGACCAATGCTGCTATACTCTGCTTGGCGAAAAACTCCCATGATGTGATTTATGCAGGTTGTAATGTGGATTTCACATCTGGCCTACTTAGGTCAACGGATTACGGTGCTACATGGCAGGAGTTTTTGCCTTATCAATGCGTTCAAGGGATAGCCGTTGACAACAATGATGTGGTGTATGTCAATTTGTACTGCAATGGTTGGGGAGTGCCTTGGGGCGTTTATCGCTCTGCCGACAATGGAGAGACTTGGGAATCCCTGGAATCAGGGATGCCAAACAAGATGGTAATTGGTTTGCACCTTTCCAATGATGGTTATCTGTACGCCTTTGGCCAATACGACAACCAAATCTACCGAAGTCGCAAGTCGGTGTATGAGGAGTTTCAAATCGATGTTGTGGCGTGTCCCGAAAATGGTGGTACGGCCATTGGTTCGGGTACATACCATTTTGGAGAGTTTGCCAATCTTTCCGCCACGGCCAATGAAAACTACCAATTTGTCGGCTGGACTAACCAAGACGGCGATACCATCTCTACAGATCCTGAATATGCACACATGGTTGCGAGGGGTGGACAGATTACGGCGCATTTTTTGAGCACGGAATCCGTGGATGAGGCAGAAGAGATTGCCATTACAGTTTATCCTAATCCAAGCGGCAACACCCTAAACATCCGCACAGCCTTGCAGAACTCCTGCGTGGAAGTCTATGACTTGACTGGAAAACTGGTTTGCAATCAAGAGATTACAGAAAACATCGCTTCGATAAATGCTGAAAGTTGGCCTTCGGGCGTTTATGTTTGGAAGGTTTATACAACGGGCGTTTCGACAGGCTCAACGACCCTCGCGGAAACGGGGAAATGGGTGAAGGAATAGAGATTGCGCAAGGGATGAAGTGAAAGCATATTGGCTGGTCAAGAAAGTGGCTGGCCTTTTTTGTTGGCGTCGCCAAAAAATGCTACCTTTGCGGCCATGAAACGCTGGTTTTCCATAGGGCTTTTGCTTTTTGCCGTGTTGGTGGTCGCCTGCTCCAAGCGCGGAACGCCTCCACCGCCGGAGGAGGACATGCTTTATCGCGTGGAGTGCTTCTTGCAGCAAAAACCCGATGACGCCATGCAAATTCTCGACACGTTGAATGTTAGTGCTCTTTCAAATCAGGAACAAGCACATTATTCCTTGTTGCGTGCTTTGCTTATCAATAACAAAAAAAGGTTTGGTGCAGAGCTCGATTCGTTGTCTCAAGTGGCTTGTAACCAGTTTATTGGAAGCGACGACAAGTATCATGAGGCTTGGACCTATTGGCTCATGGCAAACAAGTCGGCCAACATGCAGCAGCCGAAACAGATCGCACTCGAATCCATGTTGCAAGCCCAGAAGAGCATCGAAGCATGCCGTCATGTGGACAAGCGTTTGGTGGAGTTTTCGCCGAAACCCACCGATGAGCAGACGGTGATCGACAATCTCAAGTATTTCATCTATCTTGAACTCGGCATGACTTATACCTCATCGGTTTACTTTGCTGAGGCCATCACTCCATTGAGGCTCGCTGATACCTATTTCGCCAAAATGGGTGACCATTATAACCGCGAGAGTTCTGCGACCTCTTTGGCTTTCTCTTATCTTCTCACTCAGGAATTCGATAGCTGTTTGGTCTATTTTCAGAAAGCACTGCTCGAAGCCGAGGCCTTAGGCTATGCCGATGATATTGCTCAAACGCATCATAGCATTGCCAGTTATTACAATTATCGGGTAAGCGGGAATTACTATGCATCGGAAGAGGAACGCCAAGGTTTTCTTGACAAGGCCATTGAAGAAATCAACGAGGGCTTTGCGTGTTTGACCGACACGTCGGATTATGGCTATGGTTATGTCAAGCAGTTGTTGCTCGAGGAACTCTCTGATACCTATTATATTAAGCAGCAGTACGATTCGTGTGTCTATTATGGGGAACAGGCCATTGAAGTGGCCAAAGCCAATGACAGGTTTTTTGAAAACTACATGTTGTATGTTCATCTTTATGAGGCATGCAAGGCGTTGGGCGACGAGAAAAAGGCTGTTGCCTATGCCGATATGATGCAAGCCATGGAGCATCCCGAAAAGCACATGAAAGACATGGTGAAAGTGCAGGAGGAATTCGAAAAGCAAGAGGAACTCCAACAACAGGAAACGTTGCATCAACAGAAAAGCAGAAGGCTTTATTGGCTATTGGCCTTGCTGTTGGTCGGCTTGCTACTGTTGGTTGTCTTTGTCTATTTTTATAGGCGCAACAAAGAAAACGAAACCCGTCGTCTTCGCGAGGCGCAGCGCCAACTGCAAGCGGAGTTGGAGCAACTCACCACGCAGCAGCGCGATATGCTGCAACAGCAGGTGAAGGCGATTTACCAGACGGGGCAGAAAGACCGCTTACAGCGCATCATGGAGGCCTTCGAGGCCGCCTATCCACAAGGCATTGAGAAAATGAAATCGGCCTATCCTGACCTTAGCAAGACGGAGCGCAATCTCGTGGTTCTATCGTTCCTCGGCTTCCGCATCAAAGAAGAGGCCGACATCCTTGACTTGAGCGAAAACACGGTGATGAAATACCGCTCTAATCTCAAAAACAAGGTCGATTTTGACCTGATTTCTGCGCTTGTCGAGTGAGAAAATGGTTGAGGTCTTTTGGTGGTTTTTCTATACAGAATTAGTCTTGTTTCTCTTTTTGACTTTGAAGTGGTATATTGCGAAAAAGCGTAAAACTATTTGCGCGAGTTTATTGTTTTATGTATTTTTGCAGCAGAATTAAGTTCTACTAACGCAAAAATATTTGCACGAGTTATGGTTATTGACAGTTTTGACATAAAAGGTATCTCCAACATTGAACATGTCCGCATAAATGTAGGGGAAATGAATGCACTCATCGCTCCCAATGGCTATGGCAAGAGCAATGTGCTTAACGCCATCAGTTTTGGAATGGATTTTCTAAAAGCCAGTATGGAGAGCAGACGACTAATGCTCGGTAGCGGATTCGCCCCTATCAATGAAGCAATGATCCACAACAAATTCCGCTTCGAACTCAATGGAAGGCTTTCGACAGATGAGCATGCACAATTGTTTCTCTATGGCTTTGAATGTGAATGGGCAACAGCGGACAAAGAAGGGTGCGTCGTGTCAGAGTGGCTGAAGGTGAAATTGGCCAACGAACAACGCTATCGCCAATTGATTAATAGGAATACTGAAGACAGGTGCCTTATCGTGCCTTCTCCCAAGGGCAGATGCAACAAGCCGTTTGAGGTATCCCCCCTTCAGCTCGCTTTGTCCACGATAGCCAACGGGACCTTGTTTCTTGCCGATATTGCGAAGCGAATATGCTCTATTAACGTTCCTAATTTGGAGACCCTCGACAATCCTGAATCGTATTTCTCGATGGATGGTAACGCTGGGGTTCCCTTGCTTGGAGGAAAGACATTAAGCGAATACATTTTCTTCCTGAAAAAGACAGACGCGAACAATTACGGCATTTTATCCGATGGCATCAAACAACTCATTCCAAGAATTGTGGAATTCGAACCTGACGAGATTACGCTCAGCGACGGAAGAAGCCGAGTTTATGACATCAGGGTCAGGGAGGCATTCAACACGACCCCGACAAGCATACGGCTACTGTCGAGCGGCAGCAAGCGGATGATATTCCTCTTCACGCTCTGCATCGCCGCCAAGAAGCAGAACATCCCTTTGATTATGATAGAGGAACCCGAGAACTCCGTTCATCCGCGCATGATGGAGAACCTGCTACTGACGTTGCAGAACTATGCCTCTGACACGAAGATACTGACGACGAGCCATTCGCCCTACCTGATGCGTTATCTGCGACCTGACCAGATGTATTTCGGCCTGCCCAAGAATGACGGGCTGGCGCATTTTGCGCAGATTAACCCGTCGAAGCTGAAATACCTCTATAAATATGCAGGCGACATGGAACTCACCATAGGGGAGTTTATGTTTGACTTCATGCTTGACATGGAGGGTGACAACGAAAAGATTGAGAAATACTTCGTCTGTTAGTAGGCTATGGAGAAGCAATCAGAATCGAAACCGTTGCAGGTGGTTTTGTTTGTGGAGGGCGAAACAGACGAGGTGCTTTTCAAGGCACTCATCGACTACTACAGGGCGGTCAGCACCAGCGAGATGCGCCCGTGTAAGATTTATAATCTGAGAGGCGTGACACGCTATAGCAGCAAGTTGTTGGCCAAGCTCAAAAACGATTGCCTCCCTGATGCAAAGAACAAAGGTTACAGGATACAAACTGTGTGTTGCACCTACGACACGGATGTCTTTGAAGTGAGAAATCCGCTGATGGTCAATTGGAACGCGCTGAAAAAAACGGTGAAACGTAGGGGTATTGATGAGTTCATCCAACTTGGCATCAAAAGCAGCATTGAGGACTGGCTACTTTGTGACTTGGATAGCATTTGCCGTTTTTTGATGTTGAAAGACATCCCCAAGTCTTTGAAAGGCAATAACGGGAACGAGAAACTTAACGACCTCTTCGGGAGAGCCAATAAGGTTTACCAGAAAGGTTATCAAGCCAAAAATCTCGTGACCGCACTTGATATGGGCATTCTTCGCAAAAAGAACAAGGATGTTCTTCGACCTTTGGAAAAGGCTTTGAATGTTACTGTCTCTTGATGGGATTCGGATAATGGTTTTTCGGTCATTTAGGGTGTTAGGTGCTGATTGCCTTTCGGGATAGCGTGCAATTTGTGATGCGAAAACATGGTGGCAAAATACCGATCCAAGCTCAAAAACAAGGTCGATTTTGACCTGATTTCAGCTTTGGTGGACTGAAAAAATCTGTACTTTTTTCTCGCAACGCATTGATTATCAAGATGAGTTAAAAACAAAAATCTGTACTTGGCTCAAATCTTGGTTTTTTGGCGGATTTTTGTTATAGTTTTGTTGGTATGAAACAAATTAGTAACAACTTAATCGTTTTATGTCATGAAAAAAGGTTTGTTTTTTGTCATTTGGATGGCTTTGCTGACGGCTCCGCTTTCGGCTCAGACCATCGAGGTTTCGGGCGAATACCAAGGCAATGTGCTTTGGGACGCCGACACCGTTAAACTTGTAGGTGATGTCGTCATTGAGCCTGATGCGGAAGGCACAGCCCGCCTCACCGTCGAACGTGGGACTTGGGTGATTGCGGAAGGCTACTACCGCATCACCGTCCACAACGGCTCGTTTTACGCTTTGGGCGCAGATAAGGTCCCCGTCACCTTCACTGCCCGCAACACCACCGATTTCAACAATCCTTCAGCGGAATCGGGGTGGCGAGGCATCCACCTGATTTCCGACCAAAGTAATGCCCAAGACAGCGTGATGATGGAGTTCTGTGAAGTCAAATACGGAAAGATAATCACGGGCGCACCTGAAGGGGAGAGGTTTGGCGCTGGCGTTGAGGTGAGAAACAAGAAATACTGTTATTTCGCCCATTGCCGCTTTTCGCAAAACCGCAACGACCACAACACCAGTTCGCCGTCAGGGAGTGGCGGCGGTGCCATGTATGTGCTCAATCCTGGTAGCGTACTTATAGAGCATTGCGTTTTCCACGGCAATTATGCGTGGTGGGGCGCGAGTGCTACGTTGGGTGGATTGCGGCATTTCACCGTGCACGATTGCGAGTTCTACAACAACTCAGGGCATTACGGCACTGCACTCGATATGCACATTGGCGAATTGTCGCTTTCGGCTCCTGGTCCCCAGGTCTATAACAACTACATCCACGGCAACCACGGCAGCACGTTGTATCTCGGCTGGGAAGGCGTTGGGCGATTGCACGACAATGTCATCGTCAACAACGATGGCTATTCGCCTGTGTTAGGTACCACGGCTCCCAATTATTCCCATTATTATAACAACACGATTGCCAACAATCAAAGCGAGGGACATATACATGGTTATGGCTCGGGGATTTGGACGAATGGCCAACAGAAAATCTACAACAACATTTTTTGGGGCAACACGGGCGTTTGTTTCGAGCGAATGGACCCGACGCACTCTGACCCGACCGTTTTCAACAACTGCAACGGCACGATTACAGGCTCTGGAGATGTCTTTGGCGACCCACATTTTGTCAATCCGACCGCAGGCTTAGGTCCTGAATACGACTATTCAACTTTGGCTGCTCATTGGGCGTTGCTTGAAACCTCACCTTGCC
Source organism: uncultured Bacteroidales bacterium (assembly GCA_900317155.1). Lineage (GTDB taxonomy): Bacteria > Bacteroidota > Bacteroidia > Bacteroidales > F082 > Limimorpha. The sequence continues at coordinate 25,407 of ONFO01000027.1, read as the reverse complement.
TCAACGTGGGTGCCACCAATATGAGCCAATATTATCCCGAAACTGACTTTGCCGGCAATCCCCGTGAGATCAATGGGCGTATCGACCTCGGCGCCCTCGAAGCCCCCGATTGGGATGTGGTGGAGGAACAAGTTGCCAATAGTAGTGTCTATCCCAATCCAGGCAAGGATATGCTGCATATCCTCACGGAATGGGAAAATGCTTTTGTGGTGGTTTATGACCTCAACGGCAGGAAGATGTATGAGCGACAAATTCAGGGCAATTCAACGAGTATCGTTACAGAAAGTTGGCCTTCGGGAATGTATTTCTGGAAGTTGAGTGGTCCTACTGCAAGGGTGAAAACAGGAAAATGGATAAAGAAATAATTCAAAAACAGCTTTAAAATGAAACACAACGGATTTTACAGCCTTATTGCCGTTCTGCTGATGGCCTCAATGCCATTGCTTGGCGGAACGGTCGGCATGGAACGCGCCAAGGCCTTGGGCGCGAAGTTTGTCGAGGCCAACTTCAAGAACAACACGGAGTTGAAGTGGGTCTACACAGCCGTTACGGAAAGCGGCAGAGCATCGTATCATGTCTTCAATGGTGCTTCAGGCGGTTTCGTCATCGTCTCGGCCAGCGACCTTACCAGCCCCATTCTCGGCTATGCCGAAACAGGTGCTTTCAACACTGAAAACATCCCTGATGGATTGGCCTATTTCCTGGAAGGATATGGGCAATCTGTTGATTTTGCGGAAGAAAACCTGAAAAAAGCCGATTTCGTGATTGCCCAAGAATGGGAGAACCTTGAACGCTGCGGCAAAACGCAAGCCTTGAGATCAGTGGTTGTCCAACCTTTGGTTGCCACGCATTGGGACCAAGACTGTTATTATAACGCATATTGCCCGAAAGACGAGGCTGGACCTTGCGGCAATGCCTACGCGGGCTGTGTGGCCACTTCGATGGCACAGGTGATGAAGTATTGGAACTATCCTGAACACGGCACAGGCTCACATTCATACAACAGTTACCTTTACGGCACGCTCTCTGCAAATTTCGGTGCAACCACTTACCATTGGGACGAAATGCCCGAATCGCTGAATGATGACAATCAATATGTTGCCCTCCTTATATATCATTGCGGCGTGAGTGTTGACATGAATTATGGTGCTATGGCTAGCGGTGCTTTGCACCAAAGCATCCCACCGGCGATGAGCTCCTATTTCGGTTATGGCACTTCGCACAATCTGTTTAGGGACGATTATCCCTACGATGAATGGGTGGCCATGATGCGCGATGCCTTGGACATGGGCATTCCGATTTTGTATGCAGGTACCGATGGAGGAAGCATGGGCCATTCGTTCATTTGCGATGGCTACGACGACAACGGACTGTTTCACATCAACTGGAGCTGGGGCGGTTCCCTCGATGGCTGGTTCAGCATCGACAACCTGCAAACCTACAACCAGACTTGGAACCTGGCACAAAAGATGATTGCCGACGCCGTTCCTTCTGGCGTCTACAATGCTACACCAAAGGAACCCACTAACTTGAGCGTGCAGCCGCTTTCCGATGATTCATACACCTGTACCATGCATTGGAACAATCCAACAAAGTCATTGAACAATAGCAATTTGACCCATATCGACCAAATCGTCGTCAAGCGTGACGGCAGGGTGGTTTATACCCAAGACGATGTTGCTCCAGGCGCGGCCATGGAAATCACCGACGAAGTGCCGTTTTATGGCTTGCACGATTATCAGGTCTATGCGGTGAACAACGGTCTCCACGGAAGGATTGCCACCGAAAGCGGTGTGCGCTTCGGGCCTTCCTGCACTTGGACTATCGTGGCAGGGACCACCTTCTTCAACGGATGGCAGGGCGCTTCCATACAAGTGATTAACAACGCAATGCAGGTGATGGAGTCGGTCACGGCGCACTCAAGCAGCGAGACACTCTCTGTTGCGGTGCCCCTGGGTCATGTCTCGTTCGCTTGGTCCAAAGGAAGCAGTACGGTTAGCGATGTGAGTTTTGTCATCAAGGATGCTGACAATCAGGTCGTTTATTCGTATTCGGGTGCTTTGGAAGGCATCGATGACGGTGTTTTCCTGCAAACCAACAACAGTTGCGGCAATGGCACGGATTGCGATGCACCCACTGATTTGTACGCTTTTGCCGAGGATGAGCATGTGGTGCTGGCATGGACTTCCTATGGTGAATCCACAGATTATAATGTTTATCGTGACGGGCAACTGCTTCAGACGGTGAGAGACAACTCGGCTGCTTTTGTCGATGAAACGGCGACTCATGGCGGACATTGCTACTTTGTGACCGCTTTTTGCGCTTCGGGCGAAAGCGAGCCAACCAACGAGGCTTGTGCCACCATCGGCGACGACTGCCAGCCTGCCACCAACCTCTGGTATGAGATGACCAACAATAATAAGATAAAACTCACCTGGGAAGCGCCCCATTCCAATGACGGCCTTTCAGGGTTCTACATCTACCGTACCAAGGAAGCGGATATGAATTGGCAGCAAATCAAGACATTGGGTGCCGGCTCCACTTCCTATACCGACAACACTCCATTGGAGGACGAGACCTTCTATCTTTACAAGGTGGTGGCCTATTACCAAGCCATCGACTGCTATTCGGCTCCCGCGCGGTCGAAATACAATGAGTTCGAGTTTTTCCTGAGGGTGTATTGGTCGGTAGATGGGGTGGACGAAACCGAAGCGGGTAAGATGAAGGTCTATCCCAATCCTGCCTCGGAGACCCTGCGGATTGATGGCCTTGAAGCGGCTGAAATCCAGGTCTACAACGCCTTGGGCCAACTGGTAAAGGTGGTCCGTGGCACCAACGAAGTCAATGTGAGCGGCCTGCCGGAAGGGCTTTACCTGCTGCGCATTAAGGATGCGGAAGGGAAAGTTTACACGAATAAAATCACGAAACAATGAAAAACATTAGACTATACATCCTGCTTGCGCTCCTGCTGATGGCGGGAGGGGTGACGATGCAAGCGCAAGAGTATCCTTATAATCTTGAAGAGATTCGGTCAACGGGAGATACTGTCGTATTTGCCATGAACTATATTGATGAAACCACATTACTTACTTTGGCCTCAAAGACAAACGACGACAACAAGCCAGTGGTTTTTGTTCAAAAAATGCGCGATGATGGCGAGGTGCTGGCATCGGTTCAAGTTTGGAATGATGAGTTTTTGGCTGATACTGCTACTCCTTTTATTACAGAGATTTTCCGCTTCCAAGACCGCGAGCCTTTCTTCTTTTTCTTGAAAAGACACGATGGCAGTGATACTTGCACCTTCCATAAAGCCATCATACATGAGGACTTGGGTCTGACCTTTGAGGATTACGATTGGTTCGGCTCCGATTTCTATGAAGTTAATGGGCATCTGATGAATAAGACCGTGAACGTCATTGTTGGCAAAGAAGGTGAAGCGGTCCTATCATACAACACCGAGAATATGTGCATAAAGACTGTAAAGTTTGATGATACAGGGCATGTGTATGATGCGGTGAGTCTTATTGATACTTATCCTGATTTGCTGTCGGGACATGGCTTGGTTACCACCCCCGACTCCCTCGGTTGCAGAATCATCATGCAGCGGACAGATGGTCCATACGGCTATAGTTGCTTAACTCTTGACAGCGAATTGAACCTTGTGGGTGCTATTATGAATGTTGACCAACTTTCCTATCCACCTGTATCATGCTGTGACAACGCCTATTTCCGTGTCAACCGATACAGCGGAAAGACTTACTCCATCAACAAGTGGTCAGTGCCAGCCTATAACAACAATCCTGAAATCTACCAAGACATCCTAATGTCGGTTTATGACGAAAACATGGTCCAGACGCATTACACTTGGGGTATACATACTCCGACAGTATGTCAAGGCGGACTCATATACACAATCGATTTCGGCCCATCTGATGAGGTATATATGGCTGGAGGCATGGATGGAGCAGTACCTCACAACCTCTATGTCGCCTACATGGATCAAGACCTGAACAAATACGGCGAGATTTATTATGTCCATCCGTCAAAGTATCTTATTGCTGAGTGCCTAGTTGCCTGTCCCGATGGCGGTTGCTTAGTGTATTGCGACGGGCTGGACGACAACACTCATGCGGCTGAAAACTGCATCATTAAAATTACCGTTTCAGACTTTCTGAATATTGAGGAGGCGCATTCGCATGGTTTTGCTGTGGCTACTGTCTATCCTAATCCAGGGAAGGATGTGCTCAATATCCGCACGGCCTTGCAGAACGCCCGCGTGGAAGTGTATGACTTGAAAGGCAGGCTCATCCACGGCCAAGCCCTTACGGAGCATGTGACGGCGATTGATGCAACGGATTGGGTTGAGGGCGTTTATGTTTGGAAGGTTTATGCGGGCGACCCTTCAACAGGTTCAAAATCTAGGGTAGAAACGGGGAAATGGATTAAGGAATAAAGGAAATCAATAAGCCACCGAAAGCATAGCCATCCCTATCGGCGACATGGGGACGGTTTTAGTCCTTTGGTGGCATTTTTATGTAATATGCTGGATTTTGAGTATTTTTGCCGCGTGAAATGGTGTTTGCACATAGTGAGCTTTCTGATTGAGCTGGCCATGCTGGTGGCTTGCTCCAAACCAACTAAAGTTGAGGTCCCTGAGCCTGTGGTCGCTGAGCCTTGTCGAAGCGTCGAAGGGCCGACCCTAGTATTATCTCAAATCGACACCCTCATGTGGCACCAGCCTGACAGCGCCTTGGCGGTGATGATGGAGTTTGCGGGGAGCCCAGAGGCCGACAGCCTCAACGAGTTTGAGGGGCATTATTGCCAGGTACTGGTGGCGGAGCTGCTTTATAAGAATGATTATGGGCAAAGCAATAGAAAGGATCTGCTGAAGGCGGTTCATTATTTTGATTCGATTGTGAATGTTGCAGATGGGCGTAATGCGGACGCACGCGGTAAAGCGGACGCACGCGGTGCGTCCGTACAGAGGCGGGATGCGTTTTTGGCGGCGCGGGCGCATTATATTAATGGTGTGGGGTATTACGAGCGCGACAGCCTCATTGAGGCTTGCGGGGAATACCTCAATGCCTTGCGGATGATGGAAGGACATTTTGAGGAGAAGGCTTTGGTGGGACACAAGGCTCGGTTTATGGCTTTGACTTATAACCGACTTGTGGAGTTGTTTTCCGCACAATATATGCAGGAATCTGCCATTTATTGCGGCAAGCAGTCTTTGGCTTACGATAAAAAAGCGCAGTCTTCGTCCGAAAAGATTGCCAATACATATTATTTTATCGGAAAGCAATATGACAAACTGCAATTGGTGGATAGTGCATCTTATTACTATGATATGGCATTGGAATTGATGCCTGATAGGAACAACATGATTTACAGGGATATTGTCTCATCGAGGGCATTGTTTAAATTCCTGTATTATGACGATACCATAGCCGCCTTGGATAGCCTGAAAAGCATGGCTGAACAAGCCTCTAACGAGGCTGAAAGGATTAACCGATGTATGACCATTGGGTACATCTATTATTTAATGGGTCAATATGATAGCGCGAAGGCCTTTGGGAGTATTGTAGTTGAAAAAGACTCTGTTAGAGGGAAACATGTGGCCAACTATTTGCACACCATAGCCAAGGAAGAAGGCGACACGGTGAGAGCCAACCAGTATGCTCTCATCCTTGCCGAAGTAGGGGCCACAGCTGCCAATAACCAGGCACGGGCTTCGCAACTTAATGATATGTTCCAGCAGCATTTGCAGTGGGAACAGGAGAAGGCTGAGGCAGAGAGACGGCAAACCGAACAGTTGGCGGCACGGCGACACTTGGTGCGGGGTGTGGTGACGGTTGTGGTGGTTCTGCTGGTTTTGGGACTTGGATTGTGGTGGTGGATGGCCAAGCGGAGAAAGGAACATGAGGCCGAAACGCAGACTTTGAATGAGGAGAAGCAACAGCTTCAGACGCAGGTGAACGATGCCTTGCAGCAGCTTCAGACGGTGGATGACGCGCTGCAGCAACTACAGACGCAAGCGGACGATGCCTTGCAGCAGGCGCGGGCGATGCTGCCTCAGCGGGTGGCCGACCTTTACCGTGCGAAGGTGCCGAACCGCTTGGAGCGCATCATGGACGAGTTTGAGGCGGCTTATCCCGGAGCCATGGAACGGGTGGCGGCTGCCTACCCCAATCTGACCAAGACGGAGACCCAACTTTTCGTGCTTTCGTTCCTGCAATTCCGCGCGAAGGAGGAGGCGGATTTGCTGGGTTTGAGCCAAAACACGGTGCTACAGTACCGTTCCAACCTACGAAAAAAGACGGGAAATGCCTCGATTTCGGCGTTTTTGGAGGCGTAAAAATCTATATATACCGATTATAATCGATTGATTTTCAATAGGCATTCAAAAGGAAAATCTATAATTGGCCTTTTGGTTGATTTTTTAGTGGTTTTTTGTTATAGTTTTGCGAAAGCGAAAACAAATGTCTAACACTTAAAACGAAACAGCCATGAAAAAGTATTTGTTTGTTCTTGCCGCGACGCTCATTTGCGGCACTATGCAGGCGCAAGGGTATCAATCCTATTTTGCAGCCGACTCCACACGACTGAATGTTTATATGGAAATGATTGATTACTGCCATACATTCTATCTGACGATACGGAGTGCAGACACCGTCAATATCAATGGAACCCAGTATATTAAGGGATTTCCGCATGGACAATATGGTTACAATTATGAGTACGAGGACTTCTATTTCACCGAAGACACCAACACAGGAAGACTTTACCGATACAATCCCATACTTGAAGATAAGGTGCTGATTTGCGACATGTCGCTGACGGTAGGCGACAATTTCTATTACACTGATGAATATGGCGACAGTTATGCGATTGTTTACAATGTGACTTATGAAGATGGGAAAAAGGTGATACATCTGACAGATTGTTTCAGCAGCTGGGTCTTTCAGGAAGGCTGTTTTCCCTCTTATCTTCCGATAGGAATTCTAAAAGACTACTCTGAAATGTGCAGGAGTCATCTGTTGTGTGAATACAAAGATGGTGAGCAAATGTTTGCAAATCAAGTTTTTGAGACTTGTTATATTGACAATGTGTCTGTTCAAGAAAGGAAACAGCAACAGAATAGGGTTTCTTTATACCCCAATCCAGCATCCGAGACGGTTCGCATCGAAGGCGTTCGGCCTGCTGAAGTACAAGTTTATAATGCCCTCGGGCAGTTGGTGAAGACTGTGCGTGATATCAATGAAATTTCCGTTGCAGACTTGTCGCACGGCATTTACCTGCTTCGCATCACAGATATGAACGGAATGGTTTATACAGACAAAATCACAAAACAATGAAAAACTTAAGACTTTACACTTTGCTTGCCCTGCTGATGACGGGCATTTCGGCTTCGGCCTACGATTTCTATTCAATTTGCCCAACGGGGCAGAAACTGGGGTATATCATCACCTCCTACGACCCACCAGAGGTTCTCCTCGAATCCATGTTTGATTTGGTGGATTATGTGGGTGGCGTCACCATTCCTGAGACAGTGAACTACAATTCTGTGGATTATACTGTGGTTGCTATTGGTGCCGATGCTTTTAATAAAGGCTGCTTCAGTAATGATTTGTCCGGGTCGTTGGTCATCCCCAATACTGTCAGGTTGATTGGCCCCCGCGCCTTTTTGGGGTGTTGGTTCACAGGGTCGTTGGTCATCCCCAATTCCGTTATAAGCATTGGTGAATGGGCGTTCCATAACTGCAAAAGGTTCTCGAGCCTGACCCTTTCGGAATCGCTTGTCGAAATCAACAATAATGCATTTGACTTATGTGAGAATTTTAGGGGCGACCTCGTCATTCCCGAATCGGTTGAATACATCGGCTTCAATGGTTTCAATGAGTGCGGCTTCGACGGCACCTTGTATCTGCCGCCCAAGATGACCCTGATTGAGAGCGGATGCTTCGAGGCATGCTACGGCTTTTCCTCCATCAACATTCCGGAAGGCGTGACATACATTGGCTATTGTGCTTTCGAGTTTTTGCACAAGCCCACGGAATTGGAGCTGCCGTCAACGGTGACAGAAATTGAAGGTGGAGCATTCCGCAACCTGTTTCGCCTTACCTCTATGACGGTCAAGGCCTCTTATCCTCCCTATATTTGGGACGACACTTTTGAGCGTGTCAATCGCAACATCCCTATCTATATTCCAAAGGGAACGATTGAGGATTATGGGAATGCGGAGTATTGGTCGGAGTTTTTTAATTACATAGAGGTTGATTTTGATGGTGTTGATGAGCAAGAAAACTTAATAACGACAATCTATCCCAACCCGGCTGTCGACAGGATACGCATCAATGGCGTTGAGGCCGTTGAAGTTCAGGTCTACAACGCCCTTGGACAGTTGGTGAAGACCGTGCACGACACGAATGAAATCCCCGTTTCAGACTTGCCACAAGGCGTTTACCTGCTGCGGATTGCGGATGCGGAAGGGAGAAACCATACAGCGCGTGTGGCAGTGAAGGAATAGATATTCCCAAAGGGAATCACAAATGGTCTTACGCTTTTTTCAATAGTATCACATATACCGGGAAGTGGTCGCTGTAGCCACCCATCCAGACGCCGCTGCCGAAGGTGCGGTAGGGATAGCCGTTGTATTTGCCGCCGTGCTGCTTCAGGAACTCCTTATTGTGCACTTTCGCGTTCTTGAACTGATAGGTGTCGTAACCTGTAGGCACAAGTGCAGGAGTGAGGATCATCTGGTCGAGCACGCCAGGTGCATCGCGGTAGTAATTGGTACCGTAGCCTTTCTTGTGCAGCTCATACATGGGGTTGAAGAACTCACCATCGCGCAGGTCTTTCATGTCGCCCGAGGCACGCAGGTAGTTGGTCACGCTCTTGCTGTCAGGGTAGTCGTTGTAGTCGCCCATCATGATGATTTTGGCACTTTGGTCCTCACGCATGATGGAATCGGCAATGTGGCGGCATAAGTTGGCAGCAGCGATACGGCCAGGCATGGAGCGTTTCTCGCCACCGGCACGCGAAGGCCAGTGCATGACGATGAAGTGCATCATCTCGCCATCGAAGAGGCCCGAGACGACCAACTGGTCGCGGGTGATGAACTCGGGGTCGTCGGGGATGATGGTATGATAAGTCTTGCTGTTGGTCAGCTTAAAGTATTTCGGGTTGTAAATCAAACCCACATCCACGCCACGACGGTCGGGAGAGTCATAGTGGACAATTTGGTAGTTGCGGTCCTTCAGCTCGGGTTGGGCCACAAGGTCCTCCAACACAGTGCGATTCTCCATTTCGCACATGCCTAAAACGGCCACACCGTCGGGCGACCAGTCGGCGCCGATGGTGGAGATGGCGTAAGCCATGTTATGGAGCTTGGATAGGTATTTCTCCGAGTTCCATTGGTTGACGCCTTGGGGCAGAAACTCCTCGTCGTTCTTGTTCGGGTCGTTGATGGTGTCGAAGAGGTTCTCCAGGTTATAGAAGCCGACCAAACCGACCTTATAGGCTTGTTGTTCTTGGGCGGAGGCGCGGTTTATACCGAGGCCGAAAGCCAAAATTGCCAATATGAAAACAATGTGCTTGTTCATGATGGGAAGCTTTTTGAGTTGATAACGCGGCAAAGGTAGAAAAAAATTGGTCTTTTTTCTTTCTTTGGATGATTTTTTGGTCAAGCAGGCTCTTTTACCAATTTTATTTCTCTAAACTATAGAAAAAAATCGAGATTTAGAGAAATAAAATGCTTTAATTCTCTGAAAATAATATTTTTTGTACCTTTGCAGAGAAATAAAATCGATATGGCATGAAAAATATCATCGGAAGAAAAAAGGAAATCGAAGAATTGGAACGATTGTATAATGCTGAAAATGCGGAGTTTGTGGCTGTTTATGGTCGGCGGCGTGTGGGCAAGACCTATCTAATAAAGGAAGTTTTTAAAGACAGATTTGCCTTTTGGCATACAGGATTGTCACCTTACGACCATGACAAGAAATTTCTGCTCCGTGATCAATTGCAAGCGTTTTTGTATTCGCTGCAAGACTTTGGATATGAAGGTCAAGCGTGTCCCAAATCTTGGCTTGAGGCTTTTCGGTGGTTGGAAAAACTGCTTGCATCTAAAGACGATGGAAGTCGGCAAGTGGTTTTCATTGACGAATTGCCTTGGATGGACACAGCGCGGTCGCGGTTCATTCCTGCCTTTGAGCATTTCTGGAACGGTTGGGCTTCAAAGCGCGACAATATTCTGCTAATTGTGTGCGGGTCGGCCACTTCTTGGATGGAAGACAACCTTATTAATAATAAAGGCGGCCTTTACAACAGACTGACTCGCGAGATAAAACTCTGGCCTTTCACTTTGGCTGAGTGCGAGGCTTATTTTCGAAACAAGGAAATGAATGTGAGCCGCTATGATGTGGCACAAACCTACATGGTCTTTGGTGGTGTTCCACATTACCTGAGCCTGTTTGAAAAGGGCTATAGTACGGCACAAAACATTGATCTTGTGCTGTTTGATAGAAACGCCAAACTGAGGAATGAATTTGACCGGTTGTTTGGCTCGCTATTCAAGAACGCCAATGACCACAAAAAAGTTGTTCGTCTGCTGGCGGGAAGACGAAGCGGCTACACGCGCAAAGAAATCCTTGAACTCACGGACATTAAGGATGGTGGTGGGGCGAGTGAAATCCTCAAAGGCTTGAAAGAGAGTGATTTCATCACATCTTATTATCCATTCGGTGACCGGAAGACCGAACATTATCGACTGACTGACCATTTTTGTATGGCTTATCTTCAATTCATAGATGGCAAAGACAAGCCAGACCCTCAGTTTTGGCAGAAGAACAATGCCTCACCGCGCCTAAACGCATGGCGTGGCTTTGCCTTTGAGGAACTTTGTTTTGCCCATGTTGCCCAGATTAAACAAAAACTGGGGATTGCCAGTGTAAGTACGACGGAATCTTCTTGGGTGGTAGAATCGAGAGAGAGAAAACATCAGATAGATTTGCTCATAGACAGGGCCGACAATGTGATAAACCTTTGTGAAATAAAGTTTTATGGTAAGTCGTTCTCCATTGATGCGAAATATGGCGTTGAGTTGCGGGAGCGGGTGCAAACCTTGATGGACAAAGTACCGCAGAAAAAAAGCATCCACTTGACACTGATAGCCGCCTACGGGCTGAAGCCAAACGAAAACAGCGGACAAGTGCAGAGTGTGGTCAGTTTGGACGACTTGTTTTGAGTGGGCAAAAGCATTTGAAATACAGCAAAAACCAGTCTTTTTTCTTTCTTTGGATGAATTTTCTCAGTTTTATGAAATAACCATTGAATGAGTTGAGCGACATTTGTTGAAAACTAGTTTTGATTCGGCAGTGTTTTTTGGAATAGTTTTCACTTTTTTGGACTAAAACTCTTACTTTTGCACTCTATAAGAAACAAAGCCATTATGATGAAAAAGACATGCTTTCTTTTCCTGCTGTTGTGTTGCGGTTTGGCTCTCATGGCGCAGGACTTTGAAATCGTGAGCGTTGAATCGCTTCCCCTCGATATGTCGGCAAGGGAGGAAATACATACTGACCACAACAATCGCCAGTGTGCCTTGCTACGCATTGCCACGCAAAACATTGCGCCCAACCAGCGTGAGCTTTTTAACTTCGTTCCCGATTATGGCTCCGAAGTGGTGCAACGCGCCACCCGCGACGGCGAAATCTGGCTTTGGGTTTCACCTGGCCTGAAATACTTGCGCGTAAAGCATCGCGACTGGGGACAATACGAACTGCGGCTTATTGACCATGTTGCCCGCGTGGAGTCGTTACATACTTACAAGATTGTCATTAAAGGAACATTGGTGATGGCGTTACAGGAACAGAACAACAATTCGCCTACGCAGCAGTATCTTGCTTTTCAGATTCACCCTGCCGATGCCATTCTTGAAGTGAATGGAAAGACGTGGCAAGTAGAGCAGGATGGCTCTGCTATGGAGTATGTTCCATTTGGGAAATATGATTATCAGGTGCGGCTTGCCGATTACCATACTTTCACTGGTTCGGTTGTGGTTGACGACCCCGAAAATACACACAAAGTTGTCGTGAATCTCTTGCCCAATTTCGGTTGGATTGAGGTGTCGGGTGACGGTTTGGAAGATGCCAGCGTATATATCGACAATGCCTTGGCAGGTAAAGTGCCTTTCAAGAGCAAGGCTTTGAAAAGCGGCCGTCACAATGTCCGTATAGTGAAGAAGCTATATAGCGATTTCAATGAAGATGTGACCGTAAAAGACAACGAAACCACACTGCTTTCGCCAGCCTTGAAAGCCGACTTTGCTGGAATCACATTGAAAGTGGATGCTGATGCCGAGATTTGGGTAAACAACGAATTGAAAGGCATCCGCACGTGGACTGGCTCATTGGGAAGTGGTACATACAAGATAGAGTGTAAACTGGAGAACCACGAAACCACTGTAATTACAAAGGATATTACACCTCAAATGGCTGGTCAGACAATTAAGTTGGAATCACCGCGTCCGATATATGGCTCGTTGGATGTGGTAAGTACACCGAATTTTGCCACGCTTTATATCGATGGAAGGAAGATAGGAGAAACACCAAGGTTCATCAAGGATTTACTGATTGGTTCTCACGAACTTCGTTTGGCAAAAGAAGGTTGTGCACCAATTCAAAAGACCATTGCAATCAAAAAAGGTGAAACGTTGGAAGTGAAGGAATCTTTGGCTACGGGTAAAAGTGTAACCGTTAAAACAGACCGTGCAGGTGATAAGGTTTATGTGGACAATACTTTTGTTGGCGAAACGCCTATCACGACTTCTGTTGGTTTCGGACAGCACACTATAAAGGTGACACGTAATAATGTCCCTGTTGAAAAAACAATTACCATCACCGAGCATGATTCTGATAGAGAAGTTCTTTTTGAATTCGGTCGGTTGATTACCATAAAAACCGACCAAGATGGCGATGTTGTATTTGTTGATGGCATTAAAATCGGCGTGTCGCCTATAAGCATTGATTTGCCTTTGGGAAACCATACCATTCGCGCCGAAAGAAGAAAGAAATACGATGAAATAGATATACAAGTTTTTGCCAATGATGTTAGAAACCAATATACGTTGACTTTGCATAATGAAACCGCATCCCATTTCGTAGAAAACGGTGTGAGTTTTGCTACACTTGATTTTGCATACAGCCCTGCTCCACAAACATCTTTCGGCGCCACCTTTGGAATGGTGAAGAAAATTGGTTGGTTCGTTTCTGCTGCAAGCAATTTCAATTTTGCCGCTATGAAGTCTTCAGCCACTGCCGGTAGCGACGGTTTGGTTGACGGTGAATACTACTATGACTACACAGGTGAGTCGTGTAGCAGTCGTATCTCAGCTATGGCTGGCATGGTGGTCAAAGTAGCCGGGCCTGTTTACTTCAAGTTTGGCGCAGGCTATGGTAGCCGCGTCAAGAGTTGGTACACCTCCAATGGCAGCCTCGTGAAGATTAGCGATGACTCCTTCTCGGGCATAGATGCCACGGCTGGCATACTGTTCAATCTGAAGGGCTTCAGCTTCAGCATTGATGCTGTTACCACCAACTTCAAGACCGTTGAAGCAAAGATTGGATTGGGTTATTGTTGGAAAAGGAAATGAAATAAAAACACACGAGATATATGAAAAACAAACACATTTTGTTAATGCTTTTGGCAACGGCCCTCTTGTTTGGCTCCACCGCCTGCCACAAAGATGCACAAATTGAGTCCAAAAAACCATCCATAGTTGAGAAGAGTGTTGAACCTATGAGCACCGAGGCATATTTTACTTGGACAGTCGACTTTCCTGGAAAAATGAGTTCGGTGGTGAAGTTAAGCCATAATGCCGACATGAGCAACGCAATTACTTTTGGTGACGACACACCCTCCAACGATAAAGAGTTTTATGCTACCGCTACGGGCCTTACTAAGACTACTACCTATTACTACCGATTTGAGGCATGGAACCCTAATATGTATTTTGTGAGCGAGGTGTCCAGTTGTACTACATTGGACGAAGGCCTTGCAACGGTAACCACTGCCGCTGTTTCAAACATTGGTGTTTTCATCGCTACGGGAGGTGGAAATGTAACTTCCGATGGCAACCATTCAGTAATTGAAAGGGGAATCTGTTGGGGTACGGGACATTATCCTGACATCAGCGGTCAGCACGTCTCATCGGGCTCGGGAACGGGTAGTTTTACTTGCAATTTGACCAGTTTGGAACCTGAGACAAAATATTATGTTCGTGCCTACGCCACTAACAGCATTGGCACAAACTACGGTGACGAAGTGAGCTTTACTACTATTTATCCCATTGGTGCTATTTCGGTAAGTTCTAGCGAGAAAGTATATTTCTCGCAAGGCAACTTGCAATATCGTGCCTCTGACGAACATTGGCGATTTGCAGAACACCAGTACGACTACATTGGAGAAGACAACAGCAACATCTCCTCGACCTACAGCAACTATATCGACTTGTTCGGCTGGGGCACAAGTGGCTGGAACAGCGGGGCGGTGTGCTACCAGCCCTGGAGTACCAGCGGATCATTAAGCGACTATTACCCAGGTGGCAGCTGCAACAACAATCTCACCGGTAGTTATGCCAATGCCGACTGGGGTGTGTACAACGCGATATACAATGGCGGAAACATAGCAGGCCAGTGGCGCACCTTGACCGAAGACGAGTGGTGGTACGTGTTATATGGCAGGAGCGACGCCTCCTCGAAGTATGGGCGCGGCAAGGTGAACGGGGTGTGTGGCATGATTTTGTTGCCCGACAGTTGGACGCTTCCGTCTGGGTTGATCTTCACGGCAGGAAACAGCAGTTATGCGAATGTCTACACTACGGAACAGTGGGAACAGATGGAACAGAACGGAGCCGTCTTTCTGCCGGCTGCGGGCTACCGCAGCGGGACTTCGGTCCATGGTGTGGGCAGCAGCGGCCACTATTGGTCGGCCTCGCACCTCGAAAGCAGCAGCGCCTGGTGCGTGGACTTCAACGACTCGAGCCTCCACATTGTCAATGGCATCCGATGCCTCGGTCAGGGCGTGCGCTTGGTTCGGGATTTATAATCTTTAAAAATGAAGCAATATGAAAATCAAAACGGAAAACGAGAGACAACAAGTCCAAGATTATAATGATTTATTTACAAAACCAAATGATAAAGAAGTGGAAGACTTATTAAACTCATTGGATGGTGCTTCCATTACTGAGGATATGATGGTGCCATTATACCATAAAAAAGAAGGCAATTATTTGTTTATTGGAAATGGTGTGCTTGTTGACAAATATCTGATTACAGCGGCACATGTGGCTCAAACAATAGATAAAAAAACGAACTATTTCGTCTTGTATTATAGAATTGACCATTGTAGTCAGATCAAAGAAGACTGTAGCTTCGATATTATACCGCAGTTTATTGAAGTTAATGATACGATGGTACTATTTGATGGGAGAATCATGCCAGATGTGAAAGATGTTCATAACGATTTGATTGTTTATAAGTTGGACGTATCTAATGATTATTTTAAATACAATCTAGACTCAATTAAAGAGGGTACAGTTCTGAACACAATGCCTTACTCTATTGCTGGTAAGAAGGATGATGCTGATGTGATAGAGCGAATTGCAATGAATTGTAATGTGTTGTCAACGGTGGCTGATGTTAAACGTGATAACCACATTATGCATTGGGAAAATTGTTTTTTGGTTGATTGTTCAAGTCAACTTACCTTTGGGAATAGTGGATGTGCCGTATATAAAAACAAAGTATTATATGGCATTTATTTAGGACCAATGGGTAATCAATTCGTCGTTTTAAAAGCAAGTTATATTGCACAATGCATCGAAGAATGTGAAAATTCACCCGACGATGTTAAAAAAAAGATAAAACGACTTGATATTTAAGAAAATTTTTCGTATTTTTGCGGAGTTTTTTAAAATTTGCAACATGATAGTCCTTTTATAGGTTCAAATTCTTGACCATTTCACGCGAAATGCGCGTTTTTACCTTCTTCTTTATATCTTCATTATCGGCTTCCAACAAGACATACACTATTGTAGAATCGCTATGCGTAATCCATCGTCGGAAAATGTGATAGCTCTTGAATCATAGCGTTTTGCGTCAGGTTATGATTGGAATAGGGATGAAATCCATATCGAGTCGCCATAGGTAAAGTGTGTCAGCCATGCATTTGGACCTTCCAAATCTTCGAAATCATCAATTGCGGGAAAGGCAATGGAGGGAAATCCATCTGCTTGCGGGCTACGCTATGGCGAAATTAGGTGCAGGTCTCCTCCAAAAAAGGTGCTTGAGTATTAACTGGAATTGTTCAAATGCTTTCCTCGGAGAAGTTATACTCATTAATAAAACGGAAATAGTATGGCATCTTCAGAAAAATGGGTGTAATTTTGCGGAATAAATCGAAATAAGATGAAGAATCAATCTATGAAGTCTACAAAGTAGACGGCCAAAAACGCCAAACCGAAGGGGTTTTGGCAAAAACTCAAGGAAAAAACTACTGAAAAACTGGCGGATAAGCTGGCAGAGGAAATCGCGGATTTTATTATCGGTTTCATCGGGGTGGTGCTTGCTTCGGGAGTTTTGTGGTTGCTTTCGGCAATTTATGGTGTTCAATTCTCAGCCGAGTATTATCTGGTTTTGTTATTGTTGGTTTTTCGTGGGTACAAGAAGGGCGAATGAATCTCAGCCGCCCTGAATTTACTTCACTCGCCATCGGAAAGCAAAATCAAACACATCTATACGAGCAGACTTACGATAGGGTTGGGAATCATTGCGGTCAAGAAGGCGAAAATCACCTCTGTGCAACATTTTGCTCGTTCCTACTAGGTCGCAGATTCCTTGAAAAAAGGAATCATTGCCCAAGCGAGCGAAATCAGCAGGCCAACGAAAGGGTTGAACAAGCTGACAAAGGTGGCAATGACGGCGACGATTATGTCGGCACTCGCCTTGCCCCTCTACTATGAATTTCTCATTGTTATAATCGCCCCATATAGCTTGCGGCTTCCTGCAGCCCGTCAGTTTCTTGTTAATGTGAAGGTGACGGTGCCTTCTCCGCATCTGCTGTCAATCTTTGTTCCAAAAGTAAAATCGCGACATTATGTCATTTTTTTTGTCTTCGATAAATTGAAGTAGCTGAAAGACAATCACTCCCCGTTCTTCCGCATTTGCAATGCGGAAGGTGTGAATATCAGCATTTGCAATGCGGAAAAACAACGCTATGCGGCTGCAGTGGTACGACAGTCCTCCAGCCCAACGGTGGGGTTGTAGGGCGGTCACACTGAATGAAACACTACCGGTTCGCATTGCTTTTTAGTCAAAAAAATCTGCAATTATTCCAACTGAAATTCAATAAAAAAAGATGCAAGACGATTTTCCCATCTAATGGTCAAAACATTGATTTTCGAAAAAAAACACACATCTTTTTGTGAAAATAATTGCTAAATATGTAGAAATATGTATCTTTGCCGTGAATTTTTAACGGAATCGACATGTTATTACGTCTGATTATTGAGAATTTTGCTTCCTTTAAGGATGCTGTGGAGTTTAATACTTTTCCATCGAGCAAAAGCCAGAGCCATGAGAGCCATAAGGTTGCTTGTGGACATGCTACGGCATTGCGCATGAGCGCCATTTACGGTGCAAACGGTGCCGGAAAGAGCAACCTGCTTCAAGCCTTAAACTGTCTGAAAATGTTGGTCGAAGCAGAAACGGTGCGTGAAATTGATTTCTTCGACAATCCTACATTTAAATTCGATGCGCAATGCGCCGATAAGCCTTCTGGTCTGGCTATTGAATTCTTTTCCAACGGGAATGTATTCTATTATCATATAGAGTTTACGCCGCAAGAGATTCGCTATGAAGAGTTGCTGCTAAGCAAGAAAAGCAAGGACTTGATGCTGTTCAAACGCGAAAACGGTGAAATCAGCATCAACCCTGACTATATCGCAAAGGGTATAGAAGCCCAGTTTCGTGATGCGCTGAAACGGATTGTCCGCCCTGACATGCTGTTGCTGCCTTATTTGGGTAAGTATTATGCCGCAGAGAGTCCTTTGGTGAGAGATGCCTACTCTTGGTTTGACGAAAAGTTACAGCTTGTGTTGCCAGCCTCTGTCCATGGGTTTGTGCCTCACATGTTGGATACCGACGATGATTTTTCGGCATTGGTAAATTCGACCTTACCCGAACTTAAAACGGGTATCGATAAGTTGGCAGTAAAAAAGGAACTTATCGCTGAGGAAGACGTAAAAGGAACCAAATTGATGCGACTAATCAAATCGGCTAAAGAACATCCGGGCGAACCTCAGGCAACCGTAGGCAGAAATGCATGGGACAACGCCATCAATGTAATCTATGAAGACGGCAATGTTTACATGAAGACACTGGTTGCTGTCCATAAGGATTTGGACGGTAAAGATGTGGAGATGCCGCTTCGCGATGAGTCTGACGGCACTCGACGACTGATTGAGTATATGCCATTGCTTTATGCCATCATTCAGAAGGATATGGTCTATATGGTTGATGAGATTGAAAGAAGCATTCATCCCATCATGATTAAAGACATTGTCCGTAAGTTGTCGGAAAGCAAAACCGCAAAAGGTCAGTTGATTTTCACCACTCACGAATCGGGACTGTTAGATCAAAAGATTTTCCGCCCTGATGAAATATGGTTTGCCCAAAAGGACGCCGAACAAGCAACCCAACTCTATCCATTGAGTGACTTCAACATCCACAATACAGCCAACATCGAGAACGGTTATCTGAATGGTCGGTACGGTGGAATTCCTTTCTTGTCGAACCTTAAAGACTTGCATTGGTGATATGATACAGCGAAGAAGAGAATACGGCAAACGGGAACCCTCAAGGGATGCTCACAAATTGTATATCGTCTGCGAGGGGAAAGGCACAGAACCTGATTATTTTGGCTTTTTCGAGGGGTTGTCGTCCAATTTGAAGGTCGTTACGATTCCTCCAAAAGATGGAACCGACCCGCTGAAGTTGATGGAACGAGCCAAACAGGTGCTGATGGGAGAAGAAAGAGAATATACCGTTGAGTATGAACATGGCGATACGGTGTGGTTTGTCATCGACACCGACAAATGGGAGGAACAAGGCAAGATAGCACCTTTGCGCGAGTTCTGCTCACAGCAAAACGCTTCAATTTCAGATGCGTTGGATGAGGTTAAGACATATCAAGCATGGAACGTTGCTCAGAGCAACCCGAGTTTTGAGATTTGGCTATACTATCATATCTATGACAAAAAACCAGATACTGAAGATGTAGAAAAGTGTGCTTCTTTCAAAGAATATGTAGATGGCTCCATTTCAGGCGGGTTTGATTTCGAGAAAGACCCTGCGAGGATAGAAGATGCCATTGTCAATACAGAAAGGCAATTCTCAAGAGACGGTGATGGATTGTTGCAACTTTACACGTCGGAAGTGTTCTTGCTCGGAAAGGAAATCGATGGCTTTGTGAAGTCAGACATTAAGAAATTACGAAATAAAATCAGGTGATTTTATTAATATTTCAATTAACTTTATCGTTTTTATAGTGGATAGTAATGATAAACTCTAAACTAAACCCCACACTTCCCTCTTCTGATCCCCATACTATTTTTGGTTCAGATATGGGTCAAAAAAAGTTGAGA
Organism: uncultured Bacteroidales bacterium; assembly: GCA_900317155.1. Taxonomy (GTDB): domain Bacteria; phylum Bacteroidota; class Bacteroidia; order Bacteroidales; family F082; genus Limimorpha. The sequence goes on along the minus strand of ONFO01000027.1, from coordinate 5,705 downwards.
TATGGGTCTTAACCTTTCATGCATGTCCCCGTTCCCGTTTCAAGCCAAATTTTTCCCGTTCCAAACGGTATATTTGGATTTCCTCTTTTTCGCCACATAAAGCCCATGAAAAATGGTTAAATTTTCGCTAAATCGTGTCCCTCGTTAGGGCGGATTTGCAATCCGACCGTAGCCGAGTATTAATTAATAGATTAAAATAGTAAGTTTCCTTTTTTTCCAAAAATCCCAACAAAAATGCCAAACCCATCAATCTTTTTCCTATTTTTGTCCGTTTAATTCACATAAAATCCAACGCAAATCATAAAAAGTTCAATATGAAGAAATTCCTACTTTTAATGGCGGTTCCTTTGCTGATGGTGTCGCGGCTTGCAGCCCAAGTCATCGACTCCACCGACCTGAACCAAAACGACTTGCCGACGGTGATCCTGATGGATTCCGACTTCGAGGAGTCCTCCACCTCGGTCAACGATGCCTCCACCTTGCTGAACTCTTCGCGCGACGTGTTCAACAGCATCGCTGCCTACAACTTCGGCTCGCTGCGTTATCGCGTGCGTGGTAACGACTCGAAGTACAGCGACGTGATGATCAACGGCATCCTGATGAATGACCCTGAGACGGGACGCCCCGTCTTCAGCAACTGGGGTGGCCTCAACGACGCCTTCCGCAATTCGATGCTCGTCGAAGGTCTCGGCAAGACCGATGCCGGCTTTGGCGGCCTCGGTGGCCTCACAGCTTATTCAACACGTGCCTCGCAGTACCGCAAACAGGTTTCGCTGAGCTATGCCTTCAGCAATCGTTCCTACAATCACCGCGTCATGGCTTCCATCGGCACGGGCGAGATGGGCAACGGATGGTACATGATGGCTGCTGCAAGCGGTCGCTATGCGGGCAAAGGCTATACCGAGGGTACTTTCTATCAGGCCTACAGTTACTTCCTCTCCGTGGAGAAGATAATTAACGACAAGCACAGCCTCGACCTCACCGTGTTCGGCGCACCTTCGCAACGTGGCGGTTCGGCTCCCGTGGTGCAAGAGATTTACGACCTCGTCGGCACGAACTATTATAACCCCAATTGGGGCTATCAGACGGTGGATGCCAACGGCAAGCAGGTCATACGCAACTCGCGCGTGAGCACCTATCATCAGCCCATGGCGCAACTCACTTGGTATTGGACGCCCAACAAACGCACCGAGTTCAACACTTCATTGTACTACTTCAGTGGCCCAGGCAGCCAGACTTCGCTCGAATGGGGTGAGGCCAAAGACCCGCGTCCCGATTACTACAAGAACCTTCCGAGTTATTATTTGACCAACGCCCACAGTACCTTGGAATACGAAAACCAACTCCTTGCATGGAGTACGCGTGACCCCAAAGTGACGCAAATCGACTGGGATGCTTTGTACAACGCAAATCGCAACCACCTCTTCACTGTGCAGAACGCCAATGGCCAAGAAGGCAATACGGTTACTGGAGCAGCCTCCAAGTACATCCTTGCCGAACGTCACTACGACAAACGCCAAATGGGCAACGCCACCTACTTCAAGCATGAGTTCCAACCCAACTTGATCATGACGGGTGGCTTCTCGGTGAGCGCATCGCGTACGCATTACTACGAAAGCATCAACGACCTGCTTGGTGGCGATTACTACTATGATATTAATAAGTATGCCGAAAGCCTTGAATCAGACGAGTGTCAAACCAACCTGCTGAATCCTAACCATGTAGCCAAGGTGGGCGATATCATCGGCTATAACTATTATGCTAATCGTAACTACGGCCGCATTTGGGATCAAATCGACTGGCTCGTCGGAAACTTCGACCTTTATCTGGGCTTGCAGGCAGAGTTTACCCAAATTTGGCGTGAAGGTCTTTGGAAGAGCGGTTCCTTCGCCGACAATTCCTACGGCAAGGACAAGATGCACAACTTCTTCGACCCAAGCTTGAAGGCCGGTGTGACCTACGCCATCAACGGACGTAACCACCTTGTGGCTAATATGGCCTTAATGACCCAAGCCCCGCAGTTCAGGGACATTTATGTGTCGCCTCGCACCCGACACACCATCGTGGAAGGCGACCTCAAGAGCGAGCGCATTTTGGCTATGGATTTGAGCTACCTCTATCGCTCGCCCGAATTCAAGTTCCGCCTGACGGGTTACCACTACGCTTACAAAAACCTCATCTGGAACCGCAGTTTCTATTGCGAAAACGTGTTCCAAAACACCACCACCAGTGCCAACTCCTACACCAGCGAGTTTGTCAACTTCATCATGACTAACATCAACCAGAAGAGCATTGGCGTGGAAATGGGAGCAGAGTGGAACGTCACCCCGACCATCACCTTGCAGGCGGCAGCTGCCAACGGCATCCATGCGTATGACAACAACCCGATTTTCTCGGTCTATGACGACAATAATACCACGGCTTACATCCAAAACAGCGTGGCTTACCTGAAAGACTACCATGTTTCTGCAGGTCCTGAGACCGTGGCTTCATTGGGCATCAAGTACAACTCGCCGAAATACTGGTGGGTGAGCCTCAACGGAAACTATATGGCCAATATGTACTTCGATGTGAACCCATATAACCACACCAAGGAGGGCATGCTGCACTACGCCCAAGGCGACATCCGCATTCCTCTTGTACTGAACGAAACCCCGCTGAAGCCCGCCTTCACACTTGACTTCTACGGCGGTTTCTCGAAGCGATACAAGGGTTACTATTTCCTCTTCAACTTGAGTGTCAACAACATCCTCAACAACAAGAGCATCATTCTTTATGGTTACGAGCAGTTGCGCTTCAATGCCAATAACCCCGACATGTTCCCCGACAAGTATTCCTATATGTACGGCACCAATTTCTTTGTCAGTATAACGGTAAGGAAGTAAATTCAAAATTCAACATTCAAAATTTAAAATTGCGCAAAGCGACCACAGTTTTTGAATCTTAAATCTTAAATCTTGAATCATTAAATACACAACGATATGAAAAAAAGAGTATTCAACGCATTTCTGCTTCTTGCCATGGTGGGCACATTGTTCACCGCCTGCAAGAAAGAGTATCCTACGCCACCTATCCAAGAACTGCCGATAGGAAGGGTTTACACCATCAGTGAAATTCTTGCCTTGGAACCGGGCACCGTTTTCAATGAAGACGCTTCGGTGTATGGCATCATCACTGCCGACGAGGTGTCGGGCAACCTCTACAAGGCTGCCTTCATGCAAGACCGTGCCACAGGTGCCGCCATCGAGTTGTATCTCAACGCCGTCAGTGGCGTGCGCATCGGCGACTCCGTCCGCATCTACCTGAAGGATGTCACCTACGCCATGTACAACAACCTGCCTCAATTGAGCAACTTCGAGGCCGACGGACACATTGTCATTTTGGCCAATAACAAACCCATCACGCCCGCCAAGGCCACCATTGCCGAAATCAACCAAGGCAAATACCTCGCTGGTTTGGTGCGTTTGGAGAATGTGAGATTCACGGAGCAAAACACCTTCGCCGACCCCACCACTTACGGTAACCGTACTTTAGCTGACCCGACCGACTACTCGCAGACTGTCATTGTGCGCACGAGCAACTACGCTAACTTTGCCAACGACTCGCTGCCTCAAGGTACGGGCAATTTGACGGCCATCGCCACGGTTTACAACAGCACTTGGCAACTTTTGCTGCGTACGGCCGGTGAGTTGGAGTTTGACGGCTATGTGCCTGGCGGCGATGCTGACCTGCCGTATTATCAGGATTTTGCCTCTTCGTTCGGCACTTATACGACTTACGATGTGGCTGGCGCCCAGTCGTGGGAGATTGACTACAGCACCGCCAAGATGACGGGCTATGCCAACAGCACCAACTACGAAAACGAAGACTGGCTGATTTCGAGAAGGTTCTCCTTGGAGAATGTGTCGAGTGCCAGCATGACGATGACTTACATCGCCCGTTATTTCAACAATGTGAACAACGACATCACGGTTTGGGTGTCCTCTGAATATACTTCTGGCGACCCGAACAGCGTTAATTGGACCCAAGTTCCCGCCACTTGGACGGAAGGCTCCAACTGGACCGACTTTGTCTCCACCACCCTCGACCTCTCGCAGTTTGCTGGTCAGAAGGTATGTGTGGCTGTGAAGTATAAATCCGACAATGTCAAAGCCGGTACCATTGAGGTGCAGAGCATCCTCATCCAAGAGGGTAGTGGCCCAACGCCTCCTCCTGGCCCAGGCACTGGCGGTGAAGTGCAAAATATGCCTTACACGCAGAACTTTGCTTCAGAGTTTGGCACCTACATGACCTACGATGTGTTGGGTCCACAATCTTGGGAAATCGACTATAGCACGGCTAAGATGACGGGTTATGTCAGTAGCAGCTATTATGCCAACGAAGACTGGCTCATCTCGTCACCGGTGGCTATCACGGGTGTGAGTGATGCCAAGATGACGATGGCATACATTGGTCGCTATTTCAATAATATTAATAATGAAGTAACCATTTGGGCTTCGACGAACTACGTTTGGGGCAGCGACCCGAGTATGGCTGGTTGGACGCAGGTTCCTGCCGTTTTGGTTGAAGGCAGCAATTGGAGCGACTTTATCGCCACGGAAATTTCGCTGAGTGATTATGTTGGCCAAACGGTTACTTTCGCAGTGAAATACATCTCCACTGACAGCAAAGCTGGCACGATGGAGATCCAAAGCATCACCATCGAAGAGGGTAGTGGTGTGACACCTCCTACGCCTCCCACTCCTGGACAAGGTGAAGGCAGTGGTACATTAGAAGATCCCTATAATGTGGCCGCTGGTATCGGTTTGCAGAGTGAAGAGCCTATTGCATGGGTGCATGGCTACATCGTGGGTGCCGTGAAGTCGGGCCTGAGCTCAGTCACGAGCAATGCCGACATCAACTGGAGTGCTCCGTTCGATTTGGCTACCAACGTGGTCATCGCTGACGATGTCACCTGCCGTGAAATCAGCCAGTGCATCATCGTCAACCTGCCTGCGGGTAAGCCGCTCCGTACGCAAGTCAACCTGATGGATAACCCTGGCAACCTGGGCAAGCATCTCGCCGTGAACGGGAAACTTCGCAAATATTTCGGACAAGCTGGACTGCGCGACAGCGGCGGTACCGAGAACGACTTCGTGCTTGAAGGCGGTGATACGCCACCCACACCTCCCACACCGGGAACGGGAATTTTCTCTGAATCATTCGCCAATGGGCAAGGCCAGTTTACAATCCATGATGTATTGCTTCCTTCCGAGCTTACCTACGTTTGGACGCATGATGCTTCCCGCAAGCACATGAAAGCAAGTTCATTTAAGAGTAACACTCCATATAAGGCTGAAAGTTGGTTGGTTTCTCCGAAAATTGACCTGTCCAATGTTGGTTCAGCGGTATTGACATTCGAGCAAGCAATCAATTACGCCGATCCTGAAGGTAGAATCCATGTCATGGTGTCTAATAACTTTGATGGAGAAATTGCGAGTGCCGATTGGTCAGAGTTGGTATTTGACCAATGGCCAGTCAACGATGGCAGTTGGTCATTCGTTACCACAACGATTGATTTGACAGCCTTTGTCAACCATGCTGTGACCATTGCTTTCAAGTACACAAGTGAGGCATCGCAAGATAAGTGCCCGACTTGGGAAGTGAAGAATGTTGTGGTGGAATAAACGAAACGACAAACCAAAACGAAAAGCCTGCCTTCGGGT